>JBKQTR010000082.1:0-51213 GCA_052143095.1 Allostellaceae bacterium | reverse complement strand
CGAGTTGTCACGACTCGTGCACGCTCACGGGACTGCCCGGCGAGAGGCCGAGTACGTGCTCGGCGCGGGCCAAGCGTGCGGCGATGGGGGCGAAGAGGTCGCGGCCGTGAAAGCTCGCCGAGAGCCGCTCGGGCCGCCAGGCGATCTCCCAGGCACGCGCCACCTTGGCCCGGCGCAAGAGCGGCTCCAGGAGACCGTTGTCGGGGGCCACGTACCAGCGCCCGTCGATCTCCGCGGCGACCGCGCGGCGCCCACTCCCGACCCCCGGATCGACCACGGCGAGGAAGACCGTGCCGTGGGGGAACTCGCTCACATAGGCCGCCAGCAGATAGGCCGCGGACATCGGGTCATGGGCGGGCGCGTCGGCCATGAGATCGATCACGGGGATGGTGGGGGCTGCGCCATAGAGCACCGCCTTGACCTGGCCCAAATAGGGCCCGCCCGCGCCGAAATCGGTGAAGAGCACGATCATGCGCGCGAGTATGCGAGGCGCCGGCGCGGCTTCCAAGCGATGTCACGGCGCAGCACGGCGCGCCGCGCTTGACCTGAGGCGGGACGGCTGCATTCTGGCGCCGATGGAGATCCTCTTTCACGACGACAAGCGGGCGCGGCCGCCGGTGCAGCGGTTGTGGCAGGAGGCGGTGTCGGCGGCGACGCCGATGCCGCGCGGCGTGATCCTCGCCGCGGCGCGCGCGGCGCCGGCGGGCGACGGCCATCCGGTGCTGCTGGTGCCGGGCTTCCTGCGCGGCGAAGGCTATATGAAGCCGCTCACCCGCTTCCTGGAGGCGCGCGGCTATGCGGTTTATGGCTGGCGGCTCGGTGTCAATCTCGGGCCGACCGAGCGCGCCCTCGATGGGCTCGAGCGCCGGCTCGACGCGATCGTCGCCCGCGAGGGGCGCAAGGCAAGCCTGATCGGCCACAGCCTCGGCGGCGCCTTTGCCCGGGAGCTGGCAAAGCAGCGGCCGGAGAATGTGCGCCAGCTCATCGTACTGGCGAGCCCGATCCGCCTGCCGACGGCAAGCCAGCTCGAGCCGCTCTACCGCATGCTGCAGCGCTGGCACAGCCCGCATTCCTCGAGCCTCTATGCCGGCTTCAACCAGCCGCCCCTGGTGCCGGTGACGGCGCTCTACACGCGCAGCGACGGCATTGTCGCCTGGCAGAGCTGCCTCGAAATCGACGGGCCCGGGCGCGAGAACATCGAAGTCAAGGGCGTGCATGCCACCATGGCGCGCAGCCCCGCCGCCTGGCGCGTCATCGCCGACCGCCTCGCCCAGCGCGAAGGCGCATGGCAGGCTTACGGCGCGCCGCGTGGCTGAGCGCGCTCTGTCGCCCGCAAGGTGTAAAGCTCCGCCGAGCCACGAAATGACCCCGCCCTGACATCGGCGGCGGGCTCGCCCGGTCTAGAACAGCGCGAGCTGGTCGCCCTTTTGCGGCGGGCGGCGGAACTGCGCGGTGTCGAGGCGAAGAGCGTCGCGGCGCTGGTTGAGGCCGAGGCGCCGGCAGGCGGTCTCGAAGCGCAGCCGCAGCATCTCGGCATAGGCGCCGGTGCCGGTCATGCGCGTGCCGAACTCGGCGCGGTAGGTCTTGCCCTCGCGCGACTGGCGGATCAGCGACATGACATGGCGCGCCTTGCCCGGCGCATGCGCCTCGAGCCACTCCTGAAACAGCGATGTCAGCTCCAGCGGCAGGCGCAGCAGGATATAGCCGGCGCCGACCGCGCCGGCGGCGCGCGCCGCCTCGAGGACGCCCTCGAGCTCGTGGTCGTTGAGCGCGGGGATCATCGGCGAGGCAAGCACGCACACCGGGATGCCGGCTTCGGTCAGCGCGCGGATGGTATCGAGCCGACGCTGCGGCGTCGCGGCGCGCGGCTCGAGATGGCGCGCGAGCTCGCGGTCCAGCGTGGTGATGGAGATGGCGGCGCTGGCGAGGCGCTGTGCCGCCATCGGCGCCAGGATGTCGACGTCGCGCTGGATCAGCGTCGATTTGCTGACGATTCCGACGGGATGGTTGAACGCCTGCAGCACCTCGAGCACGCCGCGGGTTATGCGATGCTCGCGCTCGATCGGCTGGTAGGGATCGGTGTTGGCGCCGAGCGCGATGACGCGGCAGCGATAGCCGGGCTTGGCGAGCTCGGCGCGCAGCAGCGCCGGCGCCGCGATCTTGGCGAAGAGCCGCGTCTCGAAATCGAGCCCGGGGGAAAGGCCGAGATAGGCGTGGGTTGGCCGCGCGAAGCAATAGATGCAGCCATGCTCGCAGCCGCGATAGGGGTTGATCGACTGCTCGAAGGGGATGTCGGGCGAATCGTTACGGGAGATGATGGTCTTGGCGGTGTCGATCGTCACCGTGGTGCGCAGCGGCGGCGGGTCGTCCTCGTCGCTCTCGGCCTCGCGCCAGCCGTCATCGATGGCGGCACGCGTCTCGCGGTCGAAGCGCGGCGCGGGATTGCCGACGGCGCCGCGCCCCTTGCGCGGCCGGGAGGGCAAGGGCTCGTCCATGATCGGGAATGGTAGAGCGCAGGACGGAACATATCAAGAACAAAACCTCACGGCGTTGGGCGCATGAGCCAGAGGGCGGCGGGGGCCGGGGGCGCGGCTTCGGTGACGGCGCTCGGCGGCGTGGCGGGGACGGCGACGACGAGGCGGTCGAGCTCCGGAATGAACAGCGCGGTGCGCGCGCCGGGGCCGGTCGGCACGCGCGCGAGGCGGCGATAGCCGGGATCGGCGCGCTCAATCACGTCGACCACGCCCTCACCGCAGACGACATAGACGCGGTGGCGTGTGGCGTCGACGAAGACGTCGCCGGCATCGGCGCAGGTGGCGAGGGTGGCCAGGGTCTTGCCGTCCTTGGGCGAGAGCGCCGCTAATTGCGGCGGACGACCGAAAATCGTGACGACGCGCTCGCCGTCGAGCGCCAGCGGGACATTCTCGCGGCCTTCCTGCGGCCAGATCGCCGGGGGCTTGTCGGCGGTGAGGTCGACCACCGCGACCTCGTGAGCGGCGGGGACGTTGACGTAGAGGCGCTTGCCGTCCGGCGCCAGCGCGAGGCCTTCGGGGTGCTCGCCGAGCTTGATCCGGCGGCGGACCTCGCGCGTCGCGGCGTCAATGACGGCGATGGCGCCGCTGCCATAGCCGACATAGATCAGCCCGGCGGCGGCGTCGACGCGGATCTCCTCGGGATTTTGGCCCAGAGCGACCGTGCCAGCGGGGGCGAGCGCCGCGCCGGTGAACAGGCGGAGCATGCCGTCGAGGGCGCTTACGACATAAAGCGTCTCGTTCGAGGGCAGATATCCGAGGCCGCGCGGCTCCTTGAGGTGCGGCAGGCGGCGGACGAACTTGCGCGTGGCGAGATCGACCATGCCGACACTGTCATTGCCGAGCTCGGCGACGAAGAGGCGTTGGTGGGCGAGATCGACGGCAATGCCGTCGAGCCTACCGATGATGTCCGGTAACGCGATCTTGGCGTCGAGCGCCAGCGGCTCCTCGGCCTGGGCGGGTGCCGCGCCCAGCAGTGCCGCGGCAATGACGCCGGCGATGGCCGTCCTTCTCATCCCGCGCGCCTCCTGCCGCGCGCTCATAGAGCGAAGCCGGCGGCTGGGGCAAGCGGTACCGCTGCCGTCCAGGACAATCGAACATACATAGGCTGCGGAGATCACGGAGAAGAACAGTGCAATGCGCTGCGAGGCGGGCCCAAGGAATTTCAATTTTATCAGTGTTCTCCGTGTCTGCGCGAAGATTCTTGATCAGGTTATGCGTCATCCGATTGCGCGCTGCCGCTTGCGGCGCGATTGGCGGCGCGGGCGCTCCGCGGTAAGGTCGAGCGGCCATGCGCGCGTCCGGCGATCCGCCGCTCTCCATCGTCATCCCCGCGCTCGACGCTGCCGGCACGCTGCGGGCGGCGCTGGCCTCGCTTGAGGAAGGGCGGGACGCCGGCTTGGTGCGCGAGGTGCTGGTTGTCGATGGCGGCTCCGGCGACGCCACCGTCGCGCTGGCGCGCGACGGCGGCGCGCGCGTTCTCGTCGCGCCGCGCGGGCGCGGCCTCCAACTCGCCGTCGGGGCCGCTTCGGCAACGGGCGCCTGGCTGCTCTTCCTCCATGCCGATACGCGGCTGGCGCGCGGCTGGTCGGGGCCGGTCGGCGATTTCCTCGCCCAGAGCGCCGATCGCCGGCAGGCGGCATATTTCCGCTTGCGCCTCGACGACGCGGCGCCGGCGGCGCGGCGCCTCGAGGCGGCGGTGCGCTGGCGCTGCCGGGCGCTGGCGCTGCCCTATGGCGATCAGGGGCTGCTGCTGCCGGCGGCGCTCTATCGCGCGCTGGGCGGCTTCCGGGAGCTGCCGCTGATGGAGGATGTCGATCTCGCGCGCCGCCTCGGGCGCGACCGGCTAGTGCCGCTCGCCGCCGACGCCGTCACCTCGGCCGAGCGCTATCGCCGCGACGGCTATATCGCGCGGCCGCTGCGCAATCTCGGCTGCCTCGCACTCTATTTCCTCGGCGTGCCGCCGCGCCTGCTGCAGCGGCTCTATCGCTGATGCGGCCCAAGCGGCATGTCGTCGTCTTCCTGCGCGCGCCGCTTCTGGGGCGCGTCAAGTCGCGGCTCGCCGCCGGCATCGGCGCGCTGGCGGCGCTGCACTTCTACCGCCAGACCAGCACGCGGCTGCTGCGCGCGCTGGCGCGCGACCGGCGCTGGCGCCTGGAGCTGTGGGTGACGCCGGACCGCGCGGCGCGTGCGCCCTGGCCCGTGAGGGCGCCGCGGCGCGGCCAGGGCGGCGGCGATCTCGGGCGGCGCATGGCGCGGGTCTTCACGCTTCTGCCGCCGGGCCCGGCCGTGATCATCGGCTCCGACATTCCCGACCTCGGGCCGGCGCATATCGAAGCGGCGTTCCGCGCGCTGGGCGGGGCCGAGGCGGTATTCGGCCCGGCGGCAGATGGCGGCTATTGGCTGGTCGGCCTGCGCCGGCGCCCGCGCGTGCCGCGCGGCCTCTTCCAGCGCGTGCGCTGGTCGAGCGACCAGGCGCTCGCCGATACGCTGGCGGGGTTGCCGCGCGCGATGAGCGTGGCGCTGCTGGAGACGCTGGCGGATGTCGACGACGCCCGGGATTACGCGCGCTGGCTGGCGCGACGCGAAGCGTCGTCGCCGGCGGGCTCTCGCGATTGCTGCGCAATCGCTGTCGCCGCCGCGGACGAACGCGCAAGAGCGCGTTCGCCTAGCGCTCCTGCAGGCGGGGCATCAGCTCCGTGAGGTTACACGGGCGCAGGCGGTTGTCGAGCTGGTGGCGGATGATGTCCTCCCAGCCGTCGCGGCAGGCGCCGGGCGAGCCGGGCAGCGCGAAGAGATAGGTGCCGCCGGCGACGCCGGCGGTGGCGCGGCTCTGCAGCGTCGAGGTGCCGATCTTCTGGTAGCTGAGCCAGCGGAAGAGTTCGCCGAAGCCGGCGATCTCCTTCTCGTAGACGGCGTGGAACGCCTCGGGCGTAACGTCGCGGCCGGTGACGCCGGTGCCGCCGGTGGAGATCACGACATCGACCTGCGGGTCGGCGATCCAGGTCTTGAGCTGGGCGATGATCGCCGCCTTGTCGTCGCGCACGATGCGGCGGTCCCGGACATGGTGGCCGGCGGCGCTGATCAGCTCGACCAGCGTGCGGCCGGAGGTGTCGTCGGCCTCGCCGCGCGTGTCGGAGACGGTCAGGACGGCGATGTTGACGGCGAGGAAGGGGCGGCGCTCATCGATTTTCGGCATCGCGACGTTCCGGCGCTGTCGTGGTGTCGAGAGTGGTATAGGTCGGCCATCGGCCGGCGGCAAGCGCGTCGAGATCGGGCGCGGACTGGCCGAGGCGCTGGCGGTAGATCCAGTAATTCGCCAGCACATGCTCGGTGAAGTTGCGCGTCTCGCGCGACGGGATGCTCTCGATGAAGAGCAGCGGATCCTTGCCGAGCTCGGGCGCCGACCGCCAGCGCTGCAGCGCGCCCGGCCCGCAATTATAGGCGGCGGCGATGAGCACGAGATTGTCGCCGATCTGATCCTGCTCGATCAGGCTGACGATGTATTCCTGCGCCAGCGCCAGGTTGAGCTCGGGCTCCGCCAGCGGGTCGCGCGCGGGGCGATTGCCGCGGCGCTGCAGCGGCATGCCGGTGCGTCTCGCCATGGCGTGGGCGGTGGCGGGCATCAGCTGCATCAAGCCGACGGCGCCGGCATTGCTCTGCACCTGCGGCAAAAACTGCGATTCCTGGCGCATCATGGCGAAGAGGAGGGCGCGGTCGACGGTGAAGCCGCCGATCGGCGTCCAGCGCGGCACCGGGTAGAGCGCGTGATCGTGATGCCTGCCGTCGCCCTCGGCGGCGAGCCCGGCCAGCTGCAGGCTCAGCGCCGGCATGTTGGCCCGGTCGGCGACCGCGACCAGCGCCTCGAGCAGCTCCGCCGAGGCGCGCGGCGCGAGCACGCGCAGCTCGGCCTCGGCGCGCGCCGGCTCGCCTGCCTGCAGCAGCGCCATGGCCCGGCGCCCGGCCGGCGCCGCGGCGAGCATGTCGGCGTCCAGCGCGGTGAATGGTGCGTTGTAGAAATCGAGATAGGTGTCGATGCCCAGCGTACGCCGCGCCAGCAGGCCGTAGAAGGTACGGGAATGCTCGGCGGCGATGCCGAGCCAGTAATTGAAGAGCTCGGGGCGGCGGTTCCTGAGCTCGACGCGCGCCGCCCAGAAGGCGGCGGCCGCGGTCATCCAGCTCGACTGGCCCGGCGCGCGCGCCACCGCTTGGAAATGCGTCCCGGCCTCGCCGTACCGCCCCAGCCGCCAGGCGGCGAGCCCGGCCTGCCAATGGGCGGCGGCGGCGTAGGCGGGGCTGTGCGTCGCGGCGCTGAGGCTCAGCGCCTCCTGCACCCTGCCGAGGTCGAGGTATCCCTCCGCGATGACCGTGCGCAGCTCGTCCTGCTGGCTGAGCGTAAGGAGATGCCGGGCGTCGTAGCCGGCCAGCGTCAGCTCGGCCCGGCGCGGCTCGTTGGCGGCAAGCGCGCGGATCTCGCGGCGCAGCTCCTGCGCCTGGCGGCGCTCGCCGGCGGTGAGCCGGCGATCGCCGGCCCCGGGCTCCTCGGCGTCCTCGTCGAGGCTGCGCGGCGACAGGACAGCCACGGTCGGCCGGGTGGGGGGAGCGGCGGCGGCGGGGTGGCGGCGCAGCGCCAGCGCATAGATCGCCTTCGCCTCGGGCTCGTCGGCATGCGCGGCGAGCCAGGCGGCGAGCTCGGCATAGCTCGCCGGGTAAGCCTTGTGGAGATAGCGCTGCGCCTCGACCGCGCCGATCAGCAGGCGATCCCGCAGGTCGCGGATCTCGCTATCGGCGTCGGCCCAGCGGCCGGCGCTCTGCAAGCCGAAGATGCGGCGATAGCGCAGCGCCTCGCTCGGTGCGAGCACCGTGGGGAGGTCGGTTTCGCGGAGCTGCTCGCTGCCGGGGGTGAGGGCCGAGGTGCGGACGGACTCCGCCCATGCGCTGCTGCTGGGGAGCGTCGCCAGAGTGCCAGACAATACCGCGGCGAGGGTGACGAAATAGCGGAGTCTCGCCAAAGTCTTGCCCGGCCGGAGGTCATGTCTCCTGCCCTGCATGCCAACGCCAATAAACTATTGCCCAAGGGGCTGGCAAGCTAAAATGCTGAGCAAATTTGAGGCAATTTGTAACTGTCGGAAGGTTGCTTACGGATTTCCGTAGGTTACTGTGCGTTCTTCAACTTTGACTGAAGCTCGAGAAGGTCCCTCCAGGCTTCACCTTTTCGGGCAGGGCTGCGCAGCAGGAAGGAGGGGTGGTAGGTGGCGATGGCCGGCACCGTCCCCTCCAACCCGTCGACCTCCAGGTCGAACCAGCGGCCACGCAACCGCATGATTCCGTCGCTGCGGCGCAGCAGCGCCGAGGTCGCGGTGCCGCCGGACAGCATGACCACCTTCGGCTGGAGCAGCGCGATATGCCGCCAGACGAAAGGCAGGCAGGCGGCGACCTCCTCATTGGTCGGCTTGCGGTTGCCCGGCGGGCGCCAGAACAGGACGTTGGTGATATAGGCGTTGCGCCGGCGGTCGTAGCCGATCGCCGCCAGCATGCGGTCGAGAAGCTGGCCGCTGCGGCCGACGAACGGCCGGCCGATGCGGTCCTCATCGGCGCCGGGCGCCTCGCCGATCACCATGAGCTGGGCGCCCGCCACGCCGTCGGCGAAGACGGTGTTGGTGGCGGTGCGCTTCAACGCGCATCCGGTGAAGCCGCGCACCGCGCTCTCGAGCGCGGCGAGGTCAGCGGCGGCGGCGGCCAAGGCCACAGCGCCTGCCGCTGCCGACTCGACCGCGACCGCGGCGGCGCGCGGCGGCGGTGGCGCGGGCACCGGCACCGGCACCAGCATCTGCGCTGGCGCGGGCGGTGGCGCCAATCGATCGACCGGCTCGGCGTCGATCGCCTCGTCGGCGCCCATCGCGACATACCAGCGCAACAGCGCGGCGAGGTCCTGCCCCGGTTCCATGCTGGAAGCTACCACCTCGGCTCTTTCGCTTTAAGAACCATTCACTATAGTGGCGGCACGATTGGGCGGCCGGCTCGGCTGCCAGAGGGTAAGCCGTGCGGCACCATTTCGGCGGCGCCCCGGGCGCAGAGGGCGATGAACGGAAAGCCAGGGTTGCAGCGACGGACGGTGGCCGCATGGGCCGCCGCGGCGGCATGTCTCATTGCGGCGATGGCCGGCTGCGCGCCGGCCGGCGAGGCCGGCGGCGGCGCGGACGCGTCGCCCGACGCAGCACCGACGAGCGCGCTCGGCGCCTATCTCGCCGCGCGCCATGCGCAGCAGGTGCGCGACTACACGCATGCGGCCGAGTACATGAACCATGCGCTGGCCGAGGATCCCGACAATTTCGACCTGCTGCGGCGCACCTTCGTGCTGCGCGTCAGCGAGGGGCGCGTGGCCGATGCGGTGCCGATGGCGCGGCGCATCGTCCAGCTCGACCAGGCGGCCGGGCTGGCGCAGATCGTGCTGCTGCTGCAGGAGGTGAAGGCCGGCGACTTCACGGCGGCGACCGCGCGCGCAAGGACACTGCCGACGGAAGGCGCGCAGCGCCTCGCAGCGCCGCTGCTGCTTGCCTGGTGCGAGCTGGGCTTGCAGCGTCCGGCGCCGGCGCTGCAAGCGCTTGACGGGCTCGACGAGCTGCGCGGCGTGCAGATGCTCAAGGACCTGCACACGGCGCTGATCGCTGATTACGCCGATCGGCTCGGCGATGCCGAGCAGGCCTTCAAGCGCGCGGTCGGCGACCAGCAGCGGCTTACCTGGCGCACCGCCGAGCTCGCCGGCAATTTCTACGAGCGCCACGAGCGCAGCGAGGAAGCGCGTCGGCTCTACGAGAGCCTCGGCGGCAGCGACCAGGGCGCCGAGATCACCGCCGAGGCGCTGCAGCGCATCGCCAAGGGCACGGTGCCGCCGCGCATCATCGCGACGCCGCGCGACGGCGTCGCCGAGGCGCTGTTCGATCTCGCCAGCGTGCTCGACCAGCGCGAGACGCTCGATGCCTCGCTGGTCTATGCGCGCCTCGCGCTCGATCTGCGGCCGGACTTCCCGCTGGCGCAGCTGCTCATCGCCGAGATCGACGAGGACCAGCAGCACACCGCCGACGCGCTGGCGCAGTACCGTGCCATCGATCCGAAATCGCCGCTCGGCTGGACGGCGCGGCTGCGCGCGGCGATCGCGCTCGACGCGCTCGACCGCACCGACGAGGCGGCGGTCGCACTCAACCGCATGGCCGCCGAGCGGCCGCAGGATCCCGAGCCGTTGGTCGAGCTCGGCGATCTCCTGCGCGCGCGCAGCCGCTTTGCCGATGCGGTCGACGCCTATGACGCGGCGATCGCGCGCATCGGCGCGGCTGAGCCGCGGTACTGGCGGCTCTATTACAGCCGTGCCGCGGCGCTCGAGCGCTCTGGTCAATGGACGCGCGCCGAGGCCGATCTCAAGCATGCGCTGGAGCTGCAGCCGGATCAGCCGCTGGTGCTGAACTATCTCGGATATTCCTGGATCGACCGCGGCGAGCATCTCGCCGACGGGCTGAAGATGGTGAAGCGCGCGGTCGAGCTCAGGCCCGATGACGGCTACATCGTCGACAGCCTGGGCTGGGCCTATTACCGCCTCGGCCAGTTCGGCAACGCGACGCAGCTGTTGGAGAAGGCGATCGAGTTGCTGCCCGAGGATCCCACCGTCAACGACCATCTCGGCGACGCCTATTGGCAGCAAGGCCGCATCGTCGAGGCGCGCTACCAGTGGCGCCGCGCGCTGCAGTTCAAGCCCGAGGCCGACCAGGTCAAGACCATCGAGACCAAGCTCGATCACGGCATCGCGAAGCCGCCGGCGGCGGCGGCGACGCGCGGCGGCTGAGCGCGTCCGGCCGATGGCGCGGCGCCGGCCGGCGGCAGCGAAGCTCAATCTCTATCTCCATGTGCTGGGACGGCGCGACGATGGCTATCACCTGCTCGACAGCCTCGTCGCCTTCGCCGCGGTCGGCGACGAGATCATCGCCGAGACCGCGCCGGCGCTGTCGCTCAGCGTCAACGGGCCGCAGGCGCCGGCGCTGGCGGGCGATCGCACGGCCAATCTCGTCTGGCGCGCGGCCGAGCTGCTGGCATCGGAGACCGGGCGCGCGCCGGCAGCGGCGCTGACACTGATCAAGAACCTGCCGGTCGCCTCGGGCATCGGCGGCGGCTCGAGCGACGCCGCGGCGACCTTGCGCGCGCTCGACGCGCTGTGGCGGCTCGGCCTCGACGAGGCGCGGCTCGGCGCCCTCGGCGCCAGGCTCGGCGCCGACGTGCCGGTCTGCCTCGCGGCGCGCGCGTCGTGGCTCGGCGGCGTCGGCGAGGCGGTCGAGCCCGCGCCCGATCTGCCGGAGGTGACGGCGGTGCTGGTCAATCCCGGCCGGGCGCTGGCGACGCCGGCGGTGTTCAAGGCGCGCACTGGCGCGTTCTCGGCGCCGGCGCGGTTTGCGGCGATGCCGCGCGATGCCGCCGGTCTGGCGGCGCTCCTCGCCGAGCGGCGCAACGATCTCACGCCAGTGGCGGTGGCGCTGGTGCCGGAGATCGCCGCGGTGCTGGCGCGGCTGGAGCGGCTCGACGGCGCTCTGCTGGCGCGCATGAGCGGCAGCGGCGCCACCTGCTTCGCGCTCTTCGCGGATGCGGCGGAAGCCGAGGCGGCGGCGGCGCGGCTCGGCACCGAAGAGCCGCGCTGGTGGGTCGCGGCCGGGCGGCTGCGCTGAGCGCTCCGAGGCTCCTATCGCTCGCTCTTGATCGATTTCTGCAGCTCGCCGAGGCGCCGGAGCGCGTCCTTGAGCTGCGCGGCGGAGAGTTCCTTGGCGATGCGGTCGGCGGCTTGCTGCGCGCCGTTGTCGCCGCGCGCGCCGGCGATGGCGTACCAGACATAGGCGTCGACCGGCGATTTCGTCACGCCTTCGCCGTTCTCGTAGAGAAAGCCGAGATTGTATTGCGCATCGACGAGGCCGAACTCGGCGGCGCGGCGGAACCACTGCGACGCCTCGGCCATGTCGCGTGGCGCGCCGATGCCCTTGGCGAAAGCATTGCCGAGGCTGAGCGCGGCGTCGGCGTTGCCTTGCGCCGCGGCCTTGCGATACCACTCCAGCGCTTGCGCCGCATCCTGAGGGACGCCGAAGCCGTTCTCGCACAGCACGGCGTAGTCATACTGTGCCTCGGCGATGCCGCTCTCGGCGGCGGCGCGCAGCAGCGGCGCGGCGCGCGCATAATCCTTGTCGACGCCCTTGCCCAGCGCGTAGAGCGTGCCCAGCCGGTACTGCGCCAGCGCATCGCCGGCCTTGGCGCGCGGCTCGAGCACGGCGGCGAGCTGCCGCGGATCGCTCGGCTCCTGACCCTGCGGCGCCGTGGCCGGCGGCAGCGCCACGTCGACGCTGCGCGCCGGCGGCAGCGCCATGCGCACGCCGGAGCCGGCGGGCGGCAGCGCCAGGATGGCGAAGCCGCCGATGAGCAGCAGCGGCAGCGCCAGCGCGACGACGATGCGCCACGCGCTGCCGCCGGCGCCGACGGCGATGAGCTCCTCCGGCGGGGCGGCGCCGGGCGGCAGCACCGTGATGTCGCCAGGCCCCGCGCAGGCGCGGCGGATGGCGCGCTCGAGCCAGGCCTCGAGCGGCACGCCGGCGGCGCGCGCCGCCTGCTCGGCGAGACGGAGGCTCGCGCCGTCGAGGAGATCCTCGCTCCAGGCCTCGCCCGCGCCGGTGGCCATCGCTTGCGGCATCAGGCCTTGCCTTTCTCGGCGCGGGCACGCTTTCTCGTCTCGTCGGCGGCGAGGCCCAGGGCGAGCGCCGCCTGCGCCAGGTTCTCCGGATCCTGCGCGTCGAGCAGCGCGTAAGCGTGCGCGGCCGAAAGTGCGCGCCGCTCGATCAGCTGGCGCACGTTTTGCGGCAGCGTCAAGAGCCGCAGCGCGCGGGCGATATGCGCTTGCGAACGCCCGACGGCGTCCGCGATCTCGGCGGCGCTGAGGCCGAACTCGGTGAACAGCCGGAGATATGCGCGCGCCTCGTCGAGCGGCGGGACGTCGCTGGCGCCGAGCGCCTCGGCGAGCAGCGTCAGCGCCTTTTGCGCTGCAGCGGACGCGGCGGGCTCCGGCGCCACGCGCTCAAGCGCGCTCGTGGCGCGGATCACCTGGCCGAGCCATTGCGCCAGGGACAGCTGCGCTTGCTGCGCTGCCGCCTCGGCCATGCGGCGCACCTCGCGCGGCAGCCGTTCGGGCCGCCAGCGCCCGGGAACTGCGCTCATCTCTCGACTTTCCCGCCTCGCGGCATGGGCGCGAGTATAAGCAACCGGCGCGCGCGTTGCAGTGACAAGCGGTATTTCCCCTGCGAAAAATCGGCGCGGAGCGGCGATTGACGCGGCGTTCCCGGCACGCGTAAGGTGTCTGCTTTGCGCGAGGACGCACCGGAGAGCATGGGCAGGCTGGACGAGGCGGTGAGGCGCTTGGAGCGGGCGGTGGCGCGGCTGGAGAAAGCCGCCCTCCCCGTCGGCAGCGACGATGCCGCGCGTCCCGGCGCGCTCGCCGTCGCCAAGGCGGATTACGCGGCGCTGCTGGAGACGACGGAAAGCGTCGCGACGCGGCTGGACGCGGCGATCCTGCGGCTCGATCGCGCGCTGGAGGGGTGATGGCGCAAGTCACCGTCAGCATCAATGGGCGCGCCTATCCCGTCGCCTGCAATGAAGGCGAGGAGCAGCGCATCGAGGAACTCGGGCGCTACATCGACGCCAAGGTTAAGCATTTCGCGCGGGAGTTGGGACAGATCGGCGAAACCCGCCTGCTGGTGCTGGCGGCGCTGGTGCTGGCGGACGAGCTGGCCGATGCGCAGTCGGATGCCGAGGGGCCCAAGCCCGGCAACGGGGCGGCCCTCGACGAGGGCATCGCCGCCGCCGGCATCGAAAATCTGGCCCAGCGCATCGAGGCGATTGCCGCGCGGCTCGAGATGGCCCACATATAGGCCGAGGATGGGGCTGCGCGGCCCGTCAGGTCGCATGAACCCCGGGGCCGATATCTACCTCAAGGGGACTGTCCCTGCCGGAGCCCTGGTTCCGGTATATGGTTCCCACCTGCGTAAGCGGGCCACGAGGGTTAAGCAATGCCAACGGCCGAGGTGGCTCCATCCTCACCTTCTCGCCGCCGCGTGCATGCTATGATAGGCGCTGGCCGGCGCGCAGCGTCGCCGGGAAGGACGGATCGGGCATGAGGCTTCTGCTGTGCGGCGACATCGTCGGCCGCTCCGGCCGGGAGGTGGTGGTCGCGCACATGCCGCGCCTCAGGCGCGAGCTCGCGCTCGATTTCGTCGTCGCCAATGGCGAGAACGCGGCGCATGGCTTCGGCATCACCGACAAGATCTGCGCCGAGCTCTACGCCGCCGGCGTCGACGTTATCACCACCGGCAACCACGTCTGGGACAAGCGCGAGATCATTCCCTATATCGACGGCGACCCGCGGCTGCTGCGGCCGATCAACTTCCCACCAGGCACGCCGGGCCGTGGCCATGGCATCTTCGCGCTGGCCGACGGGCGAAGCCTGCTGGTGGTGAACGCCATGGCGCGGCTGTTCATGGACGCGATCGACGATCCCTTCGCCGGCATCGATCGGCTGCTGGCCGAGCATCCGCTCGGCGCGGTCGACGCCATCCTGGTCGATTTCCACGGCGAGGCGACCTCGGAGAAAATGTCGATGGGCCATTTCTGCGACGGGCGCGTCTCGGCGGTCATCGGCACGCACAGCCATGTGCCCACCGCCGACGCGCAGATCCTCGCCAAGGGCACAGCCTATATGACGGACGCCGGTATGTGCGGCGATTACGACAGCGTCATCGGCATGCAGAAGGAAAGCGCGGTGACGCGCTTCGTGCGCAAGATGCCGGGCGAGCGGCTGCAGGTGGCGGAAGGCGACGGCACGCTCTGCGCCGCCTTCATCGAGACCGACGACGCCAGCGGCCTGGCGCGACGTATCGCGCCGCTGCGGCTCGGCGGCCGGCTGCAGCCGCACTGGCCGTTGGGCGATAGGGCAGGGGCAACCGCCGGCGTCTAGCGCCGCGCGTCGAGCGCGCGGTAGAGCGGCTCCAGGCGCTCCGCGGCCAGCGCGCGCAGCCGCTCGGAGGGTGCGCGCCGCTCCGGCGGATCGCCGGCGAAGAGGCGCCGTGCCGGATCCTTGGCGTGATAGCGTGCCTCCTCGCGCAGCTGCGCGATCTCACTGTCGCCGAGCTCGAGGCCGAGCAACGGCGCGATGCGCGTCCACACCGCGTCGGGCAGTTCGCGATAATCGACGGTGAGGCGCGCGCCGTCGACGGCGTGCGCGGCGGCGAGCAGCGCCGCCAGCACGCGGGCGCAGAAGCCCGCGGCGTCGAGGCCGCGGAGCTCGTCGGGTGCAAGCGCGAAGAGATGCTTCGCCTCGTGCGGCGCCTGGCGCAGCGCGAGCCAGCCGGGCGGGTCGGCGGCGAGCGAGGCCATGATTTCGAGCGGCTGGCGCTGCACCCAGATCACCGGCACGCCGGGAAAGGCGCGGCGGAAGAGGCCAAGGCGCGCGATGTTCCAGCTCGACAGCTTCAGCACGTAACGCTGCTCGTCGCCGAAGCGGCGACGGCCCAGCGCGCGCACCAGCAGGCGCAACAGGCGCGCCGCTTCGGCCTCGTCGAGCGCCGCCGGATCGGCCAGCAGCAGCGTGTTGATCGGCTTGGGCTCGGCGACGACCAGCATGCCGGGAATGCGGGCCAGCAGCCGCGACACCAGCGTCGAGCCGCAGCGCGACAAGTGGAAGATCAGCGCCGCGGGGTCAAGCGAGGGCGCGGTGTCGAGCGCGTCCAGCGCGGCGAGGTCGGTGCGCACCAGACGCGGCGCGCTGCCGCCGGCCCAGCGCTCCACCGTCTGGTCGAAGAACGGCTCGGCAAAACGCCATCCCGCGAGATCGCCCCAATCGACCGAGGCGGCGTCGGGCGCGAGGCTGAGCGAGACCGGCGTGAAGCCGGCGAGCGCGGCGGTGTCCGGCATGCGCGCCTGGACGCTATGCCGCAGTGGGAAAGAGGCGGTCGCCGCCCTCGACATAGAGCGCCTCTCCGTCCTGGAGCCGCGCGTTGTTGCGCGCCCGCAGCGCCGCCTCGGCCTCGCCGTAGAGGAAGGGCACGAAGGCGTAGCGCTTGCCGCGGGTGATCGGCAGTACCTCATGCAGCATGCCGCAGGAAAAGACGACGGCGCCGCCGACCGGCGGGCGATAGCTGCGCCGGCCGAACTCGGGGAAGACGAGGTCGCAGCCGTCGTAATCCTTGTTGAGATTGATCGAGACCGCGAAGCGGCGATGCTCGGCGCCGGCATTGACGTTGTCGCGATGGCGGAAGAAATAGCCGCCGGTCGCGCCGTCGTAGCAGGAGACGAGGCAGCGGTCCATGCGCGTCGCCTGAAAGCCGAAGAACCGCTCGATCGCCGGCACCAGCCGGCGCACGATCTGCTCGCGCATAGTGCGGCGCAGCTCGGGATCGACGATCAGCAGGTCGCGCCGGCGCTTCAAGCGATGATTGACCAAGGTCGCCGTCTTGCCGTCGCGGTCGAGCAGGAAGCCCGATTCCTCGCCGCCCATCGCCTCGTAGAGACGGATGAGAAAGTCGCAGAGCTCGAAGTCCAGGACGCGCGGCACGATCAAAGCGGGCGCGAACAGCGGCACGCCGGCCGACTGGTCGACCGGCGGCAGCTCGCGCAGCACGCCGCGCACCGTCGCGCCGTGCCCCGCCGGATGGTCCCAGGGAATATCGGCGACGGCGCGCTGCAGCGGGTCCAGCACCACGGTGCGCAGCGTCGCGCGCGCGCCATAGGCGGCGGTGATGGCACCGTCGTAATCGGCGATGAAGGCGATCGCGGGGCCGCTGATCGATGCCAGCATCTGCATCGCCTGGGGCGTCGGCGGCGCGGTGAGGATGCCGTAGAAGACCAGGTGGTCCTCCTGGAAGAGCTGCGCGGTGCCGAGAAGCTCGGCGAGCTCATGCGCGGCGCTGGGCTCGGCGAGCGAGCCGAGAAAGGCGAGCGCTACCCAGCGCCCGGCATCGACATGGAGTGCGACGGAACCGCCGGTCACGGTCGGCGCGCTGAAGCCCGGCACGGGATCGCCGAGACGAAGAGCCATTGGGGTGACAGTCTCGCTGTTCATGGCGACTGATCCACGCGCTGGAGCGGCCACGCGCGCCGAAAATCATGGCGGCGAATGGTTAAATTTTTATCTATGCTGGCGGCTGCATAACCGCGCGGCGGCTCCCCACATGACAAGCGAATCAAGGCCGATGGCGATACCTCATGGGCAAACCTGCTCCCGAAGCGGCGCGCGCGGCGCGCGGCAATCTTGCGTTGGTGGCCGTCGGCGTCGTCAGCGTCGCGGCCCTGCTGGCGCTCGGCGTCTATACCTGGCAATCGCTGGGTGCGGTCGAGATGAGCACCAGCGGCTATGTCGCGCTGGTGCTGGGGGTGATCGGCACGCTGGCGCTGGGCGGCGGGCTGATGACGCTGCTGTTCTACAGCCAGCGCCACGGCTATGACGATGCCGCCAGCGGCGCCACCGACACGCGGGAAGACGAGCACCGCTAGAGCCGCAGGATCGCGCCGGCGCGGCGATGGCTGAGGCCGCGCTGCTGCCGCTTGCCGCGTATGGCGCGTTGCTGGGCTGGTCGGTCGCCTAGCCGCCGGGGCCGATCAATGCCGAGATCGTGCGCCGCGGCCTGGCACGGGGGTTCTGGCCGGCCTATGGCGTCGGCCTCGGCGCCTCGACCGGCGATGCGGTCTGGGCGGTGGCCGTCGTGCTCGGCGCCGGCGCACTGCTCGGCTCGGCCGAGGCCCGCTCGGGGCTGTCGGTGCTTAGCACCACGCTGCTGCTGTTGCTCGCCGCACTCTATCTCCGCGGCGCCTGGCGCGGGCTCGCCACCTGGCGCCGGGGCGCGGCGGTGGATTTGCCCGGCCGCTTCGCCGGGGCACGCGCGGGATATCTGCTCGGGCTCGGCCTGGCGCTGTCGAGCCCGTGGAACATCGCCTTCTGGCTTGCCGTCATCGGCCGGGCCGAGACGCTGCAGGCGGGGGCCGCCGCCTCGCTGGTCGTCGCCGGCGCGGTGCTGCTCGGGACCAATCTCTGGGTGCTGTTGTTGTGCGCGGCGGTCGTGCTGCTGCGGCTGCGCTTCGCCAGCGGCGCGTGGGAGGTCGCGGCCAAGGGCGCAACCGGGCTGCTCATGCTCGCTTTCGCCGTCGACGGCCTACGGCGACTCGTCTGGTAGCGCCGCAATGCTGCCATATTGACGGACTAATACGCGGCGCAGTGACGCGCGCGAGTCGCCCCCCGAGCAGGGGTTGGTCATTTCATGAGATATGGTATGGTCCCGAGCACACTCTCAGGAATTAGCGATTCGCCATGGCTGGCCATTCCCAGTTCAAAAACATCATGTATCGCAAGGGCGCGCAGGACAAGAAGCGCGCCAAGATTTTCACCAAGATCATTCGCGAACTCACCACGGCGGCACGCAGCGGCCTGCCCGACGCCAACGCCAATCCGCGGCTGCGCGCGGCGATCACCGCCGCCAAGGAAGCCAACATGCCGAAGGACACCGTCGAGCGCGCGATCAAGCGCGGCGCCGGCACCGATGACGGCGAGAATTACACCGAGGTGCGCTACGAAGGCTATGGTCCCGGCGGGGTCGCGGTCATCGTCGAGGCGCTCACCGACAATCGCAACCGCACCGCCAGTGACGTGCGCACCGCCTTCACCAAGGCCGGCGGCAGTCTCGGCGAGAGCAATAGCGTGAGCTTCCTGTTCGACCGGCTGGGCCAGGTGACCTACCCCGCGGCGGCGGCGTCGGCCGATGCGATCTTCGATGCGGCGGCGGAGGCCGGCGCCGACAATGTCGATAGCGGGCCCGAGGAGCACGTCGTCACCGGCGCGCCGGAGGCGCTCAACGAGCTGCGCGACGCGCTCGAGCGCCGCTTCGGGCCGCCGTCTTCGGCGCGGCTGGTGTGGAAGCCGAAGACGCTGGCGCCGGTCGAGGGCGCCGCGGCGGAGGCGCTGTTCAAGCTGTTGGAGAGCCTGGAGGACAGCGACGACGTGCAGTCCGTCTACGCCAATTTCGAAGTGTCCGACGACGTCCTGGCGCGGTTGAGCGCCTGATCTCGCCGGCACGAGGACCTCGCCATGCGCCTCATCGGACTCGATCCGGGGCTGCGCCACACCGGCTGGGGCGTGATCGAGGCCGCCGGCAACCGGCTCAGCCACGTCGCCGACGGCGTCGTCCATTCGCGCGCCGGTCGGCCGCTCGCCGAACGGCTGGTCGATCTTTTCCGGCAGCTCAACGACATCCTCGCCGGCTACGAGCCGGCGGCAGCCGCGGTGGAGGAGACTTTCGTCAACAAGAACCCGGCTTCGACCCTGAAGCTCGGCGTGGCGCGCGGCGTGGTGCTGCTGGCGCCGGCCGAGCGCGGTATTCCAGTCTTCGAGTACTCGGCCAATTTGATCAAGAAATCGGTGGTCGGCGTCGGCCATGCCGACAAGCAACAGGTCGAGATGATGGTGCGCCGCCTGCTGCCGGGCGCGGCGCTGGAATCGGCCGACGCGGCCGATGCGCTGGCCGTCGCCATCTGCCACGCGCACCACGCCTCGACGCTGCGCGCCTGGGCGGTGGGAGCGGCGCGATGATCGCGATGCTGGCGGGGATCGTCGACCAGGCCGGCGGCGACAGCGTCGTGGTCGATGTCAACGGCGTGGGCTATCTCGTCTTCGCCTCGGCGCGCACGCTGGCGCAAGTGCCGGCGCGCGGCGCGACACTGCGGCTCCTCGTCGAGACGCATGTGCGCGAGGACCACATCCACCTCTATGGCTTCGCCGATGAGGCCGAGCGCGCCTGGTTCCGGCTGCTGACCACGGTGCAAGGCGTCGGCGCCAAGCTCGCGCTCGCCATCCTCAGCGTGCACGCGCCCGATGCGCTGGTCACCGCCATCATGGCGCAGGACAAGGCGGCGCTGACGCGCGCCGACGGCGTCGGCCCCAAGCTCGCCCAGCGCATCGCCAACGAGCTCAAGGACAAGGTCGGCGGCATCGCGCTCGGCCCCGCCGCGGCCAGCGCGCCCGCTTCCGCGCCCAAGGGTGCGGCCGCCGATGCGGTCTCGGCGCTGGTCAATCTCGGCTATTCCCGCAGCGACGCCTATAGCGCGGTCAACCAGGCGGCGCAGCGGTTGGGCGCCGAAGCGCGGATCGACGCGCTGATCCGTGCCGGGCTGCAGGAACTCGGGCGATGAACGAGCCGCGCATGGTCACGCCGGAGCGGCGCGAGGAGGATGCGGGCGAGGCGTCCTTCCGCCCGCTGAGCCTCGACGAGTTCGTCGGCCAGAGCCAGCTGCGCGAGAATCTCCGCGTCTTCATCCAGGCGGCGCGCGGGCGCAGCGAGCCGCTCGACCACGTGCTGTTCTCCGGCCCGCCGGGCCTCGGCAAGACGACGCTGGCGCAGATCGTCGCGCGCGAGATGGCGGTGGGCTTCCGCGCCACTTCCGGGCCGGTGATCCAGCGCGCCGGCGATCTCGCGGCGCTGCTGACCAATCTGCAGCCGCGCGACGTGCTGTTCATCGACGAGATCCACCGCCTGACCCCGGCGGTGGAGGAGATCCTCTATCCCGCGATGGAGGATTTCCAGCTCGACCTGATCATCGGCGAGGGGCCAGCGGCGCGCTCGGTGCGCATCGACCTGCCGCCCTTCACCTTGATCGGCGCCACCACGCGCTCGGGGCTGATCACCAGGCCGCTGCGCGAGCGTTTCGGCATCCCGCTGCGCCTCGTCTTCTACGAGCCGCACGAGCTCGAGCGCATCGTCAGCCGTGGCGCGCGCGTGCTGGCGATGGAGCTCGATCCCGCCGGCGCCGCCGAGATCGCGCGGCGCTCGCGGGGCACGCCGCGGGTGGCGGCGCGCCTGCTGCGCCGGGTGCGCGACTTCGCCGCGGTCGCCGGCGTGCCGCGCATCGACCTCGCCGCCGCCGACCACGCGCTGAAGCGCCTCGAGGTCGACGAGCGCGGGCTCGACGCCATGGACCGGCGCTACCTGCTCTGCATCGCCGAGAATTACGCCGGCGGCCCGGTCGGCGCCGAGACCATCGCGGCGGCGCTTGCCGACCAGCGCGACGTGGTCGAGGAAGTGATCGAGCCCTACCTCATCCAGCAGGGCTTCGTGCAGCGCACGCCGCGCGGCCGCATGCTCACCGACCTCGCCTACGCCTATCTCGGCCTGAAGCCGCTGGGGCCGCGCGCGGCGCAGCTCGATCTCCTGGCCGAGGCCGAGGAGGAGGGCGCATGACGCCGGCGCTGCCGCGCGAGGGCGCCATCGACGGCGGTGCCTTCCTCTTTCCCGTGCGGGTCTATTACGAGGACACCGATGCGGCCGGGCTCGTCTATTACGCCAACTACCTCAAATTCGCCGAGCGCGCGCGCACCGAGATGCTGCGCCGTCTCGGCATCGGCCAGGAGCGGCTGCGCGCCGAGAGCGGCGTCGTCTTCGTGGTGCGCCGCTCGACCGCCGATTTCCTGCTGCCGGCGCGGCTCGACGACGATCTCGTCATCCGGACCCGGCTCGCCGGACTCGGCGCGGCGACGCTCGAGCTCGACCAGGAGGTGCGCTGCGGCGAGACCACGCTTGTGCGCCTCGCCTTCCAGATCGCCGCGATCGGCCCGAGCGGCCGGCCGCAACGCCTGCCGCCACCGCTCCGCGCGGCGCTCCTTTCCCTCAGCGAGGCAACAAAGATGGTCACGGCCCATGCAAGGTGATGTCAGCTCGGTTCCGCTCGGCGGCGCCGTCCCGCACGATCTCTCGATCATCAGCTTGTTTCTGCAAGCCGATCTCATCGTCAAGATCGTCATGTTCCTGCTGCTGGCGGCCTCGTTCTGGTCGTGGGCGGTGATCTTCGACAAGATCATGAAGCTGCGCCGGCTCCGGCGCGACGCCGAGCATTTCGAGGAGAGTTTCTGGTCGGGCGGCTCCCTCGACGACCTCTACGACCGCATCGGCGCGCGGCCGCTCGACCCGATGTCGGCGGTGTTCGCCGCGGCGATGCGCGAATGGCGGCGCAGCGCCGCCAAGGGGCTCGCCGCCTCCTCGGCGCTGCGCACCAACCTGCAGGAGCGCATCGAGCGCGTCATGCACGTGACCTTGAGCCGCGAGATGGAGCGGCTCGAGCGCTTCATGCCGTTCCTCGCCACCGTCGGCTCGACCGCGCCTTTCGTCGGTCTCTTCGGCACGGTCTGGGGCATCATGGACAGCTTCCAGTCGATCGCCGCGTCCAAGAACACCAGCCTCGCGGTGGTGGCGCCGGGCATCGCGGAATCGCTGTTCGCCACCGCGCTGGGGCTGGTGGCGGCGATCCCCGCAGTCATCGCCTACAACAAATTCTCCACCGATTTCGGCCGTTACGCCAGCCGGCTCGACGGTTTCTCCACCGAGTTCGGCGCCATCCTGTCGCGCCAGCTCGACGAGAAGGCCTGAGCCATGGCCGGAGGCATGATGAACAACAACGGCGGCGGCTACCGCACGCGCTACAAGCCGATGAGCGAGATCAACGTCACGCCGATGGTGGACGTGATGCTGGTGCTGCTCGTCATCTTCATGGTGGCGGCGCCGCTGCTCACCGTCGGCGTGCCGGTCGAGCTGCCGCAAAGCAAGGCGCCGGCGATCACCGAGCAGAAGGAGCCGCTGGTCATCACGGTCAACGCCCAGGGCAAGCTCTTCCTGCAGAACACCGAGCTCGGCGATGACGAGCTGGTGCCGCGGCTGCAGGCGATCACCAAGAACAATCCCGAGGCCGACATCTATGTCCGCGGCGACCGCGCCATCGATTACGGCCGCGTCATGGAGGTGATGGGCATGGTCGGCGCCGCCGGCTTCAGCAAGGTGTCGCTCATCACCGAGCAGCCGCGGGACAAGGCGAAGCATTGAGCGGATGAGCGAACTCGGCGGCATGCCCGGACGCGCCTATGCCTATTCGGCGGCCTTCCATATCGCCGTGCTGGGCGCGCTGCTGGGGCTGATCCACTTCCACCTCTTCGAGCGCAAGATCGACGAGGAACAGCCGATCGTCGTGCAGCTGGTCAATGTCGCGCCCGAGACGCATGCGACGCAGCTGAACCGCGAGATGCCGAAGCCGGCCAAGCCCGAGGAGGTGGCGCAAGCCGAGCAGCCGAAGCCGCCGGAGCCGAAGCCCGAGCCGCCCAAGCCGTCGCCGCCGCCGGAATCGAAGCCGGAGCCGCCCAAACCGCCGCCGCCGCCACCGCCGCCGCCCGAGCCGCCGAAGCCCGAGGTCAAGGCCGAGGCGCCGAAGCCCGAGCCGCCCAAGCCGCAGCCGCCGCCACCCAAGCCGGCGCCGCCCAAGAAGAAAGAGGACGACGCCGCCTTCGACGCGCTGCTCAAGAACCTCGCCAAGCGCGACCCCGCGCAGACGCCGCCCGACCAGACGCCGCAGAAGCAGGTCGCCGCGGCGGAGCCCAAGCGCGCCTCCTCGCAGCCGATCGCGCCGCTAGGGCCGCAGCTCACCACCAGCGAGCTCGACCTCGTCAAGCAGCAGATCGAGGCGTGCTGGAACGTGCCCGCCGGCGCCCGCGACGCCAAAGACCTCACGCCCGAATTCCGCGTCTACATGAATCCCGATGGCACCGTCCGCGCGGCGACGCAGCTCAACCCCGAGCGCAACAGCGATCCCTACTTCCAGGCCGCCGCCGACAGCGCGTTGCGCGCGCTGCGCAACCCGCGCTGTCAGCCGCTGAAACTGCCGCCGGATAAATACGACCAGTGGCAAACCTTCACCATTACCTTCGATCCCAAGGATATCTCATGAAGAGACACCCCCTCGCTTCCGGCCTCCGACGCGCCGCCCTGGCGCTGCTCGTCCTCGTCGCGGCGAGCGCCGGCGCGCGCGCCGAGCTGCATCTCGACCTCACCCGCGGCAAGATCGAGCCGATGCCGATCGCCATCCCCGACTTCGCCGGCGCCGACGCCGCGGCGCAGCCGGCGCGCGACATCACCCAGGTGGTGTCGGCCGATCTCGAGCGCTCTGGCCTCTTCCAGCCGCTCGACCCGCACGCCTTCATCGACAAGGAGGCGGCGACGCGCTCGCCGCCGCGCTACGGCGACTGGCGCGTCATCAACGCCCAGGCGCTGGTCACCGGCAGCGTCGAGACCCAGCCCGACGGGCGGCTCGCCGTCGAGTTCCGCCTCTGGGACGTGTTCCAGGAGCAGCAGCTCACGGGCCTGCGCTACACCACGACGGCGCAGAACTGGCGGCGCATCGCGCACATCATCGCCGACGCGATCTACAAGCGCGTCACCGGCGAGGACGGCTATTTCGACACGCGCATCGTCTACATCTCCGAGACCGGGCCGCAGGACAAGCGCATCAAGCGGCTCGCCATCATGGACCAGGACGGTGCCAACCACCGCTTCCTCACCGACGGCCGCGCGCTGGTGCTGACGCCGCGCTTCTCGCCCTCGACGCAGGAGATCACCTATCTCTCTTACGCGCGCGGCGTGCCGCGGGTCTATCTCTTCAACATCGACACCGGCCAGCAGGAGATGCTGGGCGACTTCCCCGGCATGACCTTCGCGCCACGCTTCTCGCCCGACGGCAACAAGGTGATCATGAGCCTCTCGGTCGAGGGCAACAGCGACATCTACACGATGGACCTGCGCACCCGCCAGGCGACGCGCGTCACCAACAGCCCGGCGATCGACACCTCGCCCAGCTATTCGCCCGACGCCAAGCAGATCGTCTTCAACTCCGACCGCGGCGGCTCGCAGCAGCTCTATGTGATGAACGCCGACGGCAGCGACATCAAGCGCATCAGCTTCGACGGCCAGTCGCGCTACGGCACGCCGGTGTGGTCGCCGCGCGGCGATCTCATCGCTTTTACTAAAATTGCCGGCGGTCAATTTTATATCGGCGTGATGCGCCCGGACGGCACGGGCGAGCGGTTGCTGACCCAGGCCTTCCTGGTCGAGGGGCCGACCTGGGCACCGAACGGGCGCGTGCTGATGTACACGCGCCAGGCGCCCAGCGACGCCAAGGGCAGGGGCGGCACGAGTCGCCTCTACACGATTGACTTGACCGGCTACAACGAGCGCGAAGTGATTACACCGCAAGACGCGTCCGATCCGGCCTGGTCCCCCTTGATTCCGTGAGTAACTATAAGTATAGTCGCGCCGCTTCGCCGACCGCGGCAGGCGTGCGCCCTGCGAACGCCGGCCTGACCGAGTGGGGCCCCCAGGGCTACGCCGTCCTAGACAATACGGATCAACTCAATCCCAGACTTTCTCGAGGGAGTAAAAAAATGAATCTTCGGTCCTTGACTCTGCTCGCGGCTGTGCTGCTCGTGGCCGGCTGTGCAGAAGACACGACGAAAAAGGCTGACACGACGGGCACCGGCGGAGCAGCTCCTCAGGCGACCAGCACGGTCCAGCCGGGCTCCGAACAGGATCTCGTGCAGAATGTCGGCGACCGCGTCTTCTTCGACTTCGACAAGAGCGACATCAAGCCGGAAGGCCGCGCCGTGCTGCAGCGCCAAGCCGACTGGCTGAAGAAGTATCCGAACGTGACCGTGACGGTCGAAGGGCATTGCGACGATCGCGGCACGCGCGAGTACAACCTGGCGCTGGGCGAGCGCCGCGCCACCGCGGTGAAGAAGATGCTCGTCGCACTCGGCATTCCCGCCAACCGCGTCTCGACCATCAGCTACGGCAAGGAGCGGCCGGCAGTGGTGGGCGACAACGAGGCCGCCTGGGCGCAGAATCGCCGCGGCGTGACGGTTGTCAACTGATCGACCCCGTCGATCTCGAGGGTTAGAGGCGCGCCTGCCCATCGCCGCGACATTCGTGCCGCGGGCGGGGGCAGGCGCCCTTTTTTTGCCCAAAACCTCCGCTAGCTTGACCAGGACTCGCCGCGCCACCGGCCGCGGCCGTCGCCCGGCTTCCTGCGAAAGGATCTGACGACGATGCGACCAACCGCCTTTGCCGTCGCCTGCTGCGGGCTGCTCTGCCTGCTGGCGGGCGGCGCTGTGGCGCAGCAGAGCAACGATCTGCGGCCCCTGCTCGACCGGCTCGACCGGCTGGAGCGCGACATGAACCTGCTGCAACGCCAGGTCTATCGCGGCACCGGCCCCGGCGGCGCGCCGACCGCGCCGAGCCCGGATACGCAAAGCTCGGTCAACAACGAAGTCCGCATCAGCCAACTCGAGGACCAGGTCCGGACCATCACGGGCCAGGTCGAGGAGCTGACCTACAATCTCGACCAGGTGAAGCGCCGCCTCGAGACGTTGGCGGGCGATATCGACCAGCGACTCGGCGCGCTCGAGCATCCCGGCGCCGCCGCTGCAGGCGCGCCGCCGCCGGGCCCGCCGCAGGCCCAGGGACAGCCGCCGCAACCGGCGCCGCGCATGCTTGCCGGCAGCCCGCCTAAAGGCGCCGGCGCCAATCCCGCCGAGACGCCCAGCCAATCGGGCGTCCTCGGCCAATTGCCGGTGGCGGGCGCCGCCCAGACCGCGGCGGCGCCGGCAGCCGCCGGCGAGGCCGCCGCCGCGCCCTTGCCCGAGGGTTCGCCGCAGGATCAGTACAACTATGCCTTCGGGCTGCTGCGCCAGGCGAACTATCCCGCGGCCGAGCAGGCGCTGCGCTCTTTCATCCAGCGTTATCCCAACGACGCGCTGGCCGGCCACGCGGAATACTGGCTGGGCGAGACCTATTACGTCCGAAAGGATTACAGCAACGCGGCAGCTATCTTCGCCGAGGGCTATCAGAAATATCCCAAAGGGGGTAAGGCGGCGGACAATCTGCTGAAGCTCGGCATGGCGCTGGGCCAGCTCGGGCAGAAGCCCGATGCCTGCCGCGCCTTCGCGCGACTCGACCGCGACTTCCCGACCGCGCCGGCTACCATAAAAGACCGCGCCGGCGACGAGAAGAAGCGCCTCGGCTGCTGATCCCGGCATGACCGCCCCGGCCGAGGCGGCAGCGCCGCTCGGCGCGGCGGAGTTCGCCGCGCTGATGGCGCGGCTTGCGCCATTCGAGCACCGGCCCCGGCTTGCCGTCGCCGTCTCGGGCGGCGCCGACAGCCTGGCGCTCGCCTTGCTGGCCCAGGCTTGGGCCGTGGCATCGGGCGGAACGCTCACCGCGCTCACCGTCGATCATCGGCTGCGCGCCGCATCGGCCGCCGAGGCGGCACAGGTGGCGGCCTGGCTTGGCGCGCGCGGCATCGCCCATCGCATCCTGCCGCGCGAGGAGCCGGTGGCGGCGGGGAGCGTGCAGGCGGCGGCGCGAGCGGCGCGCTATCGCCTGCTCGAGCGCTGGTGCGCGCGTGAGCGTGTGCTCCACCTTCTGGTCGCGCATAACCGCGAGGACCAGGCGGAGACCTTGCTGCTGCGGCTGGCGCGCGGCAGCGGCCTCGACGGGCTTGCCGGCATGGCGGCGGTGGCCGAGCATGCGCAATGCCGGCTGCTGCGGCCGCTGCTGCCGGTGCCGCGGGCCCGGCTCGAGGCGACGCTGCGCGCGGCGGGACAAAGCTGGATCGAGGATCCCAGCAATCTCGACCCCGCCTATGCCCGGGTGCGGCTGCGCCAGGCGCAAACGCTGCTGGAAGAAGCCGGGCTTGGCGCGGCGCGCCTTGCCGCCACGGCGGCGCGCCTCGCCCGGGCGCGGGCGGCGCTCGAGGAGGGCGTGGCGGCGCTCTTGGCGCGCGCCGCGCTGATCCATCCCGCGGGGTTCGTCCGGCTCGACCCGGTGGCGCTCGCGGCGGCGCCCGAGGAGCTCGGCCTCAGGGCGCTCGCCGCAGTGCTGGCGATGGCCGCCGGCGCCCCTTACCCGCCGCGGCTGGAGCGGCTGGAGCGGCTTTATCGGCAATTGCCGGAGGGGCTCGGCGGCGGGCGGACCCTGGGCGGCTGCCGCTTGCTGCCGCGGCAGGGCCGGCTGCTGGTCTGCCGCGAGCCCGCGGCAGTGGCGCCGCCGGTACCGGCGCCCCCCGGCAGCGAGATTCACTGGGATGGAAGGTTTTGCCTTTATCTTCCCGAGGCGGCGCCGGAGGGGCTGAGGCTGGGCGGGCTCGGCTCGGCGCGGCTCGGCATGGCGGCGGGGCTGCCGGCGGCGGTGCAGGCCGGCCTGCCGGCGCTCAGCGACGAGCGGGCGGTGGCGGTGGTGCCGGCGCTGGGCTATGTAAGGGAGGGATTCGACGCCGGCTGGCTCGCCTCTTCGAGCCTATCCCTTAGGCCATATCGACCGTTGAGCGGCCCGGGCTTTACAGTTGTTTAACCAATGGCGCATCTTACATTGTAGGGACGGAGCAGTGACGCGGCGGTATGGCCAGGGCCTTGGTCCCGGCAGCTACCCATTCCCCTCGGGCACCTCATCGGGCTCGGCATGGAAAGGCCAGGACTGTGAATAACTTCGGGAAGAATCTCGCACTCTGGGTGATCATCGTCGTCCTGCTGATCTTGCTCTTCAACCTGTTCCAGAACTCGGCCAACCGCAGTTCGGCGAGCGGGCAGGACTATTCGGAGTTCGTCGACGAGGTCGACCGCGGCCAAGTCAGCAACGTCACCATCCAGGGCAATACCATCACCTATCAGCTCGCCGACAAGCGCGGCAGCTATTCCACCCATGCGCCGAACGATCCCGGCCTGGTGCAGCGCCTGCTCGACAAGCATGTGAACTTCAAGTCGGTCCCGGCCGACGAGAACGTGCCGACCCTGCTGGGCGTGCTCATCAACTGGTTCCCGATGCTGCTGCTGATCGGCGTCTGGATCTTCTTCATGCGACAAATGCAGGGCGGCGGCGGTCGCGCCATGGGCTTCGGCAAGAGCCGCGCGCGGCTGCTGACCGAGAAGGTCGGGCGCATCACGTTCGACGATGTGGCTGGCATCGACGAGGCGAAGCAGGAACTCGAGGAGATCGTCGAGTATCTGAAGGACCCGCAGAAATTCCAGCGGCTCGGCGGCAAGATCCCCAAAGGCGTGCTGCTGGTGGGCCCGCCGGGCACCGGCAAGACCTTGCTGGCGCGCGCCATCGCCGGCGAGGCGAACGTGCCGTTCTTCACCATCTCCGGTTCGGATTTCGTCGAGATGTTCGTCGGCGTTGGCGCCTCGCGCGTGCGCGACATGTTCGAGCAGGGCAAGAAGAACGCGCCCTGCATCATCTTCATCGACGAGATTGACGCCGTCGGCCGCCACCGCGGCGCCGGGCTCGGCGGCGGCAATGACGAGCGCGAGCAGACGCTCAATCAGCTGCTGGTGGAGATGGACGGCTTCGAGGCCAATGAGGGCGTCATCCTGATCGCCGCCACCAACCGGCCGGACGTGCTCGACCCGGCGCTGCTGCGGCCGGGCCGCTTCGACCGCCAGGTGGTCGTGCCCAACCCCGACGTGGTCGGGCGCGAGAAGATCCTCAAGGTGCATATGCGCAAGGTGCCGCTGGCCAGCGATGTCGACCCGCGCATCATCGCCCGCGGCACGCCGGGCTTCTCCGGCGCCGATCTCGCCAACCTCGTCAACGAGGCGGCGCTGATGGCGGCGCGCAAGGGCAAGCGCTCGGTCGGCATGACCGAGTTCGAGCAGGCCAAGGACAAGGTGCTGATGGGCGCCGAGCGCCGCTCGATGGTGATGACCGAGGACGAGAAGAAGCTCACCGCCTATCACGAGGGCGGCCATGCGCTGGTCATGCTCTACGCCGAGGGCCACGAGCCGCTGCACAAGGTCACCATCATCCCGCGCGGCCGCGCGCTGGGCGTCACCATGTTCCTGCCCGAGCGCGACAAGTACAGCCAGTCGAAGATGGAGCTCGAGGCGATGGTGACCAGCCTGTTCGGCGGCCGCGTCGCCGAGGAGCTGATCTTCGGCACGGAGAAGGTGACGACCGGCGCGTCGGACGACATCCGCCGCGCCACCAACCTGGCGCGCCGCATGGTCACCGAGTTTGGCTTCAGCGAGAAATTGGGGCCGCTGCGCTACAGCGAGAACGAGGAAGAGGTCTTCCTCGGCCATTCCGTGACGCAGCGCAAGAACGTCTCCGACGCCACCGCCAAGGTGATCGACGAGGAGATTCGCCGCATCGTCGAGGATGGCGAGAAGCGCGCGCGCGGCATCCTCACCGAGCATCTTGAGGAGCTGCATGCCTTGGCCAAGGGCCTGCTCGAATTCGAGACGCTGTCGGCCGACGAGATCAGGCGCATCATCCGCGGCGAGAAGATCGTCCGCGACACCGGCGGCCCGGCCGAGGATCCCGCGCGCAGTGCCACCGGACGCCGCTCCTCGGTGCCGCCTGCCGGGCGCGACAAGCCCGCCGGCGGCCTCGAGCCAGAGCCGCAGCCCGGCGGCTGATGACGGCGCCGCCCGATCCACTCGAGAAACGAAGCCCCGCCTCAGCGCGGGGCTTCGCCGCTTTTGCTCCCGCGGGGCCGCTGCGGCTCTGCCCCGCCGGCCTGCTCGAGGGCGACGCCGCGGCGGCGGCGCTGGCGCAGAAAAGCGCGCTGCCGCTGGCCGGCGGCCCGCGCGCTTTCAGCGCGGTCGAGGCGCGCGCGCGGGGTGGCGGCGGCCCGGTATCGGCGTTCGGCACGCTGGACGCGCTGCAACGCTGGGCGGAAGCGGCCGGGCGCCGGCAGGAGATCGCAGCATGGCTTGCCGCGCTCACCGCGCCCCGCGCGGCCTGGGCGGGCCTCACTCTCGAGCGGCCGCGGCTGATGGGCGTGCTCAACGTCACCCCCGACAGCTTCAGCGACGGCGGCGACTTCATCGACCCCGCGCGCGCGGTGGCGCAAGGCAGGGCGCTGGCCGAGGCCGGCGCCGATATCGTCGATGTCGGCGGCGAATCGACGCGGCCGCGCGCCGAGCCGATTTCGCCCGCGGAGGAGATCCGCCGCATCGCGCCGGTGGTTGAGGCCCTCGCCGCCTCGGGCATCGCTGTCTCGATCGACACGCGCCATGCGGCGGTGATGCGCGCGGCGCTGCAGGCGGGGGCGCGCGTCATCAACGACGTCACCGCGCTCACTGGCGACCGGGAGAGCCTCGCGCTGGCGGCCGAGAGCGGTGCTGCGATCGTGCTGATGCACATGGCGGGCGATCCCCGCACCATGCAGGATGACCCCCGTTACGACGACGTGACGCTCGACGTGCTCGACTTCCTGGAGAGCCGCATCGCCGCCTGCGCCGCGGCCGGCATCGCACGCGCGCGCATCGCGGTCGATCCCGGCATCGGCTTCGGCAAGAAGGATCCGCACAACCTCGCCTTGCTCGGCCGCCTCGCGCTCTTCCACGGCACCGCCTGCGCCGTGGCGCTGGGCGCCTCGCGCAAATCCTTCATCGCCCGCCTCGGCGGCGGCGGCGCGCCGAAGCAGCGGCTCGGCGGCTCGCTCGCCGCGGCGCTGTCGGCGGCGGGGCAGGGGGTGCAGATCCTGCGCGTCCATGACGTCGCCGAGACGCGCCAGGCGCTGGCGATCCGGGCGGCGGTGGCCGCCGGAGTGGAACCTGGGCTATAACTTCAGGGTTATAATCCGCCGCTTTGGCGAACGTTTCGAGGGGATGCATGACGCGCAGGCTGTTCGGCACCGACGGGATCCGCGGCACCGCCAATAGCGAGCCGATGACCGCCGAGACGGCGCTCAAGGTGGCGATGGCGGCCGGGCGCTGCCTCAGGCGCGGCGATCACCGCCATCTCGTCGTCATCGGCAAGGACACGCGGCTCTCCGGCTACATGATCGAGCCGGCGCTTACCGCCGGCTTCATCGCCATGGGCATGGATGTCGTGCTGGTGGGGCCGCTGCCGACGCCGGCGATCGCCATGCTGACGCGCAGCCTGCGCGCCGATCTCGGCGTCATGATCTCGGCCTCGCACAATCCCTTCGAGGACAACGGCATCAAGCTGTTCGGCGCCGACGGCTACAAGCTCTCCGACGAGATCGAGGCGGCGATCGAGGCCGAGCTCGAGCGCGCCGCCAATTTCCGCGTGCCGCCGCATGAGCTCGGCCGCGCCAAGCGGCTCGACGACGCCGGCGGCCGCTATATCGAGTTCGTCAAAAGCAGCTTCCCCAAAGGGCTCCGGCTCGACGGCCTCAGGGTGGTGATCGACTGCGCCCATGGCGCCGCCTACAAGGTGGCGCCGACCGTGCTGTGGGAGCTCGGCGCCGAGGTCGTGGCGCTCGGCGTCACGCCCGACGGGCTCAACATCAACCGCGACAGCGGCACCATGGCGCCCCAGGCGATGCAGCGCGCGGTGGTCGAGCACAAGGCCGATCTCGGCATCGCGCTCGACGGCGACGCCGACCGGCTGCTCATCGCCGACGAGGCCGGTCGCATCCTCGATGGCGACCAGCTCATGGCGCTGATGGCGCAGAACTGGCACCGCGCCGGACGGCTCCAGGGCGGCATCGTCGTCGCTACCCTGATGTCCAATCTCGGGCTTGAGCGCCATCTCGCGAGCTGCGGCATCCGGCTGCACCGCACCGCGGTCGGCGACCGCTACGTCGTCGAGGCCATGCGCAAGCTCGGCTGCAATCTCGGCGGCGAGCAATCCGGCCACATCATCCTCGGCGACACCTCGACCACCGGCGACGGGCTGATGGCGGCGCTGCAGGTGCTGGCGGCGCGGGTCGAGATCGGCGCGCCGGCGAGCGCGGTGTGCAGCATCTTCAAGCCCGTGCCGCAGCTGCTCAAGAACGTGCGCTTCGCCGGCGGCGCGCCGCTGGAGCACGCGGCGGTGAAGAAGGCGATCAGCGCCGGCGAGCGCAAGCTCGGCAAGGCCGGCCGCCTCTCGGTGCGCAAATCCGGCACCGAGCCGCTCATCCGCATCATGGCGCAGGGCGAGGACGAGCGGCTGGTGACCGAGATCGTCGACGCGGTCGCCGCGGCGGTCGTCGCCGCCGGCGAGGCGGAGGGAAGAGCCGCCGAATGAAGGGCCGCGTGCTCATCGTCGCGGGCTCCGATTCGAGCGGCGGCGCGGGCATCCAGGCCGACATCAAGACGGTGACGGCGCTCAGCGGCTATGCCGCGACCGCGATTACCGCGCTCACCGCGCAGAGCACGCTCGGGGTCAGCGGCATCGTCCCGGTGGCGCCCGCCTTCGTCCGCCAGCAGATGGAGGCGGTGCTCGGCGATATCGGCGCCGACTGCATCAAGACCGGCATGCTGCACGATGCCGGGATCATCGCCGCGGTGGCCGACTGCCTTGCCGCGGCGGCGCCGGGCGTGCCGTTGGTGGTCGACCCCGTGATGCTGGCGACGAGCGGCGCGAGGCTGCTCGATGCCGCGGCGGTCGAGTTGCTGAAGCAGCGGCTCATCGCCGGCGCCCGCGTGCTCACGCCGAACATTCCCGAAGCCGAGGCGCTGCTCGGCCGGCGGATCGCCGGGGTCGAGGCGATGGTCGAGGCGGCCGCGGCGCTCAGTGGCTTGGGCGCCGCGGTGGTGGTGCTGAAGGGCGGCCATCTCGCGGGCGGCACGGTGCGCGACGTGGTGGTGGACGGCGCGGCGCGTTATGTGCTGGAAAGTCCGCGCCTCGAGACGCGCCACACCCACGGCACCGGCTGCACGCTGGCCTCGGCGATCGCCACCGGCCTGGCGCAGGGAATGCCGATGCGCGCCGCCATCGAGCGCGCACACGCCTTCGTGCAGCGCGCGCTGCGCTCGGCGCCCGGCTACGGCAAGGGGCACGGGCCGCTCGATCATGCGCATGGGATTGAACAGTAGCTGTCAGCCGTCAGCTATCAGCTATCAGCTATCAGCCAGCCAACAGCGTAGGGCGGCGATTGGGCTGACGGCTGACGGCTGATAGCTGACAGCTGAACCTCTCACACCACCGACTGATAGGCTGACGGCGGCGCCGCCAGTAGCTCGTCGAGGCGCGCAAGGCCGCGCTCGAGCGCGGCGGCGGCGGGCGGCGTGCCGATGCAGAGGCGCACTGCGTTGGGCACGTGTCGGCCGACCGCGAAGGCGGCGGCGGGGGTGACACCGACGCCGCGGCGCTCGGCGGCGGCGGCGAACGCCTCGGCCTGCCAGGGCTCGGGCAGGCTCAGCCAGAGATGTGCGGCGCCGGGCTCGGTGCGATAGCTGTGCCGCGCCAGGAGCCGCCGCGCCAGCGCCTGGCGGCGGGCGGTCTCGGCGCGCTTCTCCGCGACGAGGCGGTCGGCGGTGCCGTCCTCGATCCAGCGCGAGGCGATGCGCGCCATCAGCGGCGGCGCGGTGTAGGTGAGCGCGCGCAGCGCGGCGGTGACGCGCTCGACCAGCGCCGGCGGGCAGCGCGCATAGCCGATGCGCAAGCCCGGCAAGAAGCTCTTCGACGTCGAGGTGATGTAGAAGGCGTGGTCCGGTGCCAGGCTCGCCAGCGCCGGCAAGGGCCGCTGCAGCAGGAAGCCGTAGACGTCGTCCTCGATCAGCACCAGGTCGTGGCGCAGCGCCAGCTCGGCAAGCGCGCGGCGCCGCTCCAGCGGCAGGATCGCCGTGGTCGGGTTGTGCAGCGTCGGCAGGGTGTAGAGCGCGCGCACCCGCCCGGCGCGGCAGGCCGCCTCCAGCGCCTCCGGCACCACGCCGTGCTCGTCGAGTGCGATCGGGACGATCTTGAGATGCAGCAGGCTGGCGATGGCGCGGATGCCGGGATATGTGAGCGCCTCGACCGCGAGGCTGTCGCCGGGCTCGGCGATCCCCGCGAGAATGGCGGCCATGGCGTGCTGGCCGCTCGCCGTCACCACCACCTGCTCGGGCGTGGCGGCAAGCCCGCCGCTGCGCTCGATCCAAGCGGCACCGGCGGCGCGCTCGGCAGACCTGCCGGCATGCGGCTGATACTCCATGAGCTGCGCCAGCTCGGGCGCGCCCGCAAGCTGCCGCAGCGCCTCCGCCAGCAGTGTCGCCTCGCCTTCGGCGCGCGGCCGGTGCACGCCGAGGTCGATGAAATCCTCATCCGGCGTTGCTTCGTGAAAGCGCAACGCCGGCGGCGCGGCCGCGGCGCGCACGAAGGTGCCGCGCCCGACCTCGCCGGAGATGAGGCCGCGCCGCTCGGCCTCGGCATAGGCGCGGCTCACCGTACCGACCGTCACCTTGAGCCGCCAGGCGAGATCGCGATGCGTCGGCAGGCGCGCCCCCGCCGCCAGGGCGCCGCGGCGCACATCCTGCGCCAGCGCCTCGGCAATCGCGCGATAACGCGGGCCGCGCTGATCCACGAGATCTGGGGTCCAGCTTGTCATGGTGACAATGTTAGCATTGACATCTCGATGTTAGTCAAATTGATTCGGGACGTATCCAGTGAAATTGCCTGCAAATATGAGGCGATTACAGCGATGTCGGAGGATTGTATCGCTACAATATCGGGCGCCCGCCGTGGCGCGGTTCATATCATACGGGCATGAAGGAGAAAGCGATGCGCTTGCCGCTCTATCAGATCGACGCCTTCACCGATCGCCGCTTCGGCGGCAACCCCGCCGCGGTGGTGCCGCTGGAGGAGTGGCTGCCCGATGCGGTGCTGCAGGCGATCGCCGCCGAGAACAACCTGTCGGAGACCGCTTTCCTGCGGCGCGAGGGCGAGGATTACGCGCTGCGCTGGTTCACCCCCGCGGTCGAGGTCGATCTCTGCGGCCATGCGACGCTGGCCTCGGCCTATGCGATCTTCCGCTTCCTCGAGCCGTGGCGCGAGCAGGTGGAATTCCGCACGCTCAAGGCGGGCAGGCTGAGCGTGGCCAGGCGCGGCGATCTCCTGGCGATGGATTTCCCGGCGCGGCCGCCGCGTCCCGCCGCCGCGCCTCCCGGCCTCGCCGAGGCGCTGGGAAAGGCGCCGGAGGCGGTGCTGGCGGCGCGCGACATCCTCGCGGTCTATGCGCGGGCCGAAGAGGTCGAGGCGCTGGCGCCCGATATTAGCGCGCTGGCGCGGCTCGACTGCTATGCCGTGATCGCCACCGCGCCGGGCAGCGGCGGCGTCGATTTCGTCTCGCGCTTCTTCGCGCCGCGCCAGGGGATCCCCGAGGATCCCGTCACCGGCTCGGCGCATTGCACGCTGGTGCCGTCTTGGGCCGAGCGGCTGGGAAAGCCGGCGCTCAGCGCGCGCCAGCTATCGCAGCGCGGCGGCGCGCTCGCCTGCGAGCTCAAGGGCGAGCGCGTCGTCATCGCCGGGCGCTGCGTGCTCTATCTCGAGGGCGCGATCACAGTCTAGGACGGGGAGGCGCGCGGCCATGGCCGAGCATGTAAATCACCTGGGGCAGCCGATCGGCTTGCCGCTGCCGCACTGGACGACGCGGCCGCGCCCGCCGCGCAGCGTGATGGCAGGGCGCTTCTGCACCGTCGAGCCGGTCGACCCCGCGCGGCACGCCGCCGATCTCCACGGCGCCAATCTGCTGGACACGCAGGGGCGCAACTGGACGTATCTGCCTTATGGGCCGTTCGCCCGGCTCGAGGAGTAGCGGCAGTGGCTTGAGCGCGCGTGCGTCGGCGACGACCCGCTCTGCCACGCCATCGTCGCGCGCGGGAACGGGCGCGCAATCGGCATCGCCAGCTATATGCGCATCGACCCCGGAGCCGGTGTGATCGAGGTCGGCGGCATCAACTACGCGCCGCCGCTGCAGCGCACGCCGGCGCCGACCGAGGCCAAGTACCTGATGATGCGCCGCGTCTTCGACGAGCTCGGCTATCGCCGCTACGAGTGGAAATGCGATTCGCTCAACGCGCCCTCGCGCGCTGCGGCGCTGCGGCTGGGCTTCCGCTACGAAGGCATGTTCCGCCAGGCGACGGTCTACAAGGCGCGCAACCGCGACACGTGCTGGTTCTCGATCCTCGACAGCGAATGGCCGGCGCTCAAGGCGGCGTTCGAGCGTTGGCTCGATCCCGGGAATTTCGCCGCGACGGGTGAGCAGCGGCAAAGCCTGTCGAGCGTCGCTCGGGGCTAGCCGGCGGCCGCAGCCGCCTCAAGGGCAAGCTCGGGCGGGGTGTATCGCGCGGCGATGCGGATTCGCTATCGCGGCGCCCCGTGTGAGCAAGGAGCGGGCGCGATGAGCGAGGCGGCGCGGCTGTTCGCCGGCGCGCGCCGGCACGCTGAGGCAGGACGCGTCGCGCAGGCGGCGCGGCTCTGCCGCGCCGTGCCGGAGGGCGATGCCGCCGAGGGCGACGCGCTCAACCTGCTGGGCGCGCTGGCCGACTATGCGCGCGCCAGCGACGGCGATCCCGACATGCTCGAGGCCTATCGCCACGGCGCGCTCGCCGCTGCGGAGCTTCACGGTGGCGGGGTAGACCGAGGCAGTATCGCCGGGCAGCGCCGATTCGCTATCCTGCGCCGGGTTTGAGCAGGAGGAAGACCGTGGCGCGACGCTATGAGATCGCCGTGATCGCCGGCGACGGGATCGGCAAGGAAGTGGTGCCGGAAGGCATGCGCGTGCTCGAGGCGGCGGCGCGGCGCTTCGGCTTCTCGCTCGGCTGGCACGCCTATGATTGGAGCTGCGAGCGCTTCGCCAAGACGGGATCGATGATGCCGGCGGACGGGCTCGAGCAGATCAAGGGGATGCAGGGCATCTTCCTCGGCGCGGTGGGCTATCCCGGCGTTCCCGACCATGTCTCGCTGTGGGGGCTGCTGATCCCGATCCGGCGCGGCTTCCAGCAATACGTCAATCTGCGCCCGGTGCGGCTGCTCGACGGCGTCGACTCGCCGCTCAAGGGGCGCAAGCCCGGCGAGATCGATTTCTACGTCGTGCGCGAGAACAATGAGGGCGAGTATTCCGAGATCGGCGGCCGGCTCTATGTCGGCACGCCGCTGGAAATGGCGATGCAGCAGACGATCTTTACCCGCCAGGGCTGCGACCGCATCATGCGCTTCGCCTTCGAGCTCGCGATGAAGCGCCGGCGGCACGTGACCTCGGCGACCAAGTCGAACGGCATCATCCACACCATGCCCTATTGGGACGAGCGCTTCGCCGCCATCGCCAAGGAGTATCCGCAGGTCCGGACCGACCAGTACCACATCGACATCCTCACCGCGCATTTCGTGCGCAACCCGCAGTGGTTCGACGTGGTGGTGGGCTCGAACCTTTTCGGCGACATCCTGAGCGATCTCGGCCCGGCGGTGGTCGGCTCGATCGGCATCGCGCCTTCGGCCAACATCAACCCCGAGCGCGCCTTCCCCTCGATGTTCGAGCCGGTGCACGGCTCGGCGCCCGACATCTACGGCAAGGGCATCGCCAATCCCATCGGCCAGATATGGTCGGGGGCGATGATGCTGGCGCATCTTGGCGAGCAGGCGGCGGCCGAGGCGATCGAGGGGGCGATCGCCGCGGCGCTCGCCGACCGCGCCGCGCCCAAGACGCCCGATCTCGGCGGCAAGGCCACGACCAAGGAGCTCGGCGCGGCGATCGCCGCGGCGCTGGGCTGAGCCGCCGGCGATGAGCGAGCGCTATTTCGACGATTTCATCGTCGGCGAGCGGTTCGTCACTCGCGGCGTGACGCTGACCGAGAGTGGCATCATCGGCTTCGCCATGACCTACGACCCGCAGCCCTTCCACATCGATGTCGAAGCGGCGGCGCAGAGCAATTATCGCGGGCTCATCGCCAGCGGCTTCCAGACCCTGGCGCTGGGCTTCCGCATGGTGCTGGAGACCGGCGTCTTCCGCGCCGCCAGCATGGGCTCGCCGGGCTTTGACGAGCTGCGCTGGCTCAGGCCGGTGCGGCCGGGCGACACGCTCCGCACCGAGCTCGAGGTCAAGGAGAAGACGCCGTCGCGCTCGAAGCCCGACCGCGGCATCCTGCGCATCGCCTACGTCGTCAAGAACCAGAAGGACGAAGAGGTCCTGACCTTCCTGTCGATGCACCTGCTGAAGCGCAAGGCCTGAGCGCCGCCGACGCGGCGGCGAAGCGTCTTCCGAAGAAAGGAGGGGCTCGGTGAGCTACACATCAATCAATTTCCGGCAAAAACTCGGCTCGTTCGACGAGCAGTGGCAGCCGAAGGTCATCGCGGAAATGAATGATTATCAATTCAAACTCGTCAAATTGCAGGGCGATTTCGTCTGGCACGATCATAAAGATACCGACGAGACGTTCATCGTGATCGACGGCGACCTGCGGATCGACTTTCGCGATGGCGCGGTCCATCTCTCGGCGGGCGAGATGTTCGTTGTCCCAAGGGGCGTCGAGCACAAGCCTTACGCGGCAAACGAGGTCAAGCTGCTGCTTATCGAGCCGCGGGGGGTGTTGAACACCGGCCACGAGGGCGGCGAACGGACTGCCGACAACGACGTCTGGATCTGACGCCGGCGCATCTCGGCGAGCGCGAGGCGGCCGACGCGATCGAGGCGGCAATCGCCCAAAATCCCGGAAGAGCACGCTTCGTCAGCGGATGTTTGGCGCGTTGCCGCCCAGGCGGGCCACGACCGACGATGACGAGCACTATGTCTGCGCTATAGCCCTATAAACGACCGACTACGCTCCCCCCGCGGCGACGCCTATCCCAACGGATTGGTGCCAAACCGCTGCCAAAGTTTCGGATATCGCTTGGCGAGGTGGGCCGCGTCCTCATCAAATTTTGTTCCAGATGGCTCGCGACCTGGATAGATCATGTTGGCCGGGTTCGGCATCTCGCCGCTTGGCCGTCCCGTCTTCTCACCCCAAACATGGCGAGCGACATAGGCGAATTCTTCGAATTCCAGAACACCTTCGACTTTCGGAGCCAAAATTTCGGCCAAGCTATCAGGATCTGCCATCACCTTCTCGAAGACTCCCCGCCCTTTCGAGATCAACCAACACCTGAAGTACTCAAAGCCATCGTCTGAAGCGCCGCCGTGAACCACGTATGCCGCTCCCCACAAATCCCACGAATAGGAGCGCGTCATCTGGTCATCAAAGGCTGCTTCGTAAGCTTCGATTTCGTCGATCGAGAGCTTACCAAGGGTCTCGTGCAAGGCAGCCAACTGCCGTTCAGGGTCACTCTCAAATGCCGTCGTGGTTCCGATCAAGGCCCAGAAGCGGTCGTCTGACATGGAGGCGATCCTCTTTATTTCCTTGGGATGGCCGGGGCGAGGAAGTTCAGGTTCCCCAGCACCCACGGTTCCGGTGGTGATCATTGACCCGGTAAGAATCGAAAATGCAGTCAATAATGTTATAAGGCTTCGCATCGTATTCGACCCCCCACGCACCTTGCCTTATGCCCACGGTCGAGACCAGTGGGTCAACCCCACGATGAGGGCGGTAAGGGAGGGCGGTATCGCCGATACACCTGCTCGATGAAGGCGCGGCAGGGCGAGACCTGCTGCACGGGCCGCACAATCCCGATGGAGAAGCTAGATAGCCTGGTCGCGGAGCACATCGCGGATCGCCTGCTCCAGCCGGAGCGTCTCGAGGAGATTCTGGCGTCCATTCTCGACCGTCGCCATGAGCGCGCCGAGCGCCAGCGCGTTCACATCGCCGAACTGAACAAGCGCGCGACCGAAACAGACCTGCGGCTCAAGCGGCTCTACGACGCCATCGAAGCCGGTGTCGCAAATCTCGACGATCCGGCGCTGAAAGAGCGCATCGGGGCACTCAAGGCGATCCGCGCCTACGCGCAAGCCGACATCGAGCGCACCGCCGCGACGTTGGAGTCGTCAGGCCAGCAGGCAATTACGCCGCAGATGGTTGGACGGCGCGCGAGCAGATAAGGATCGAGGGCGGCGGCTATCGCCGTGACCGTCTCCGTGCGCTCACCCAGCGGGTCGAGGTCGCTGACGGCGAGGGCCGCATCATGGGCACGAAGGGCGATCTGGTCAGAACCCTCTCCGTCGCGTCGGGCGTGAAACTGGCTACGCCCGGCGTTCGCAGTTCTGTTCTGAGTTGGCGGGCTAGCACACCAGGCTGAACTGACGCCCGTTCAGCAACGTCGAGACAGCGATGCTTTTTATCGCGGTTGGATCGTCGATGTCGGCAAGGCGTGCATATTCCAGTCGGTCGATGCGACTGCGGAACACGCACTGGACCTCATAGGTCGATGCCGGTGCCCCCGTGATCACACCGATTGACTGAAACCGCTGCCCGACCTCAACTTTCTTAAACCGTCTCATCATAGGCCCCCCACTACCAAAAACGGCGCCGATGTCGCTTCGGCCACGCTCCCAGGAGCGGGTAAACGCTGCGCTAAATCCGTCCGAGACAAAACGCCGCAGACGCTTCCACGGGCCAAGGTTTCAACCGCGGTGCGACACTGTCACGCGGTCTTGCGCGGAGGTCGGCGGCGTCCCCCGCACGCTCCCCGACGCCGGCGGCAGTCGCGGGACCATCGTTCTGGTCGCAACTGCAAGAGCATCATCCGCGTTGATAGTGTTAAGGCGCCAGGCTTCAGGGGAGGAGCCATGACGGGCAAGCCGGTTTATTTTAACGGTGCCCCCATTGGCTCGGCCAGCAATTGGCACGAGGTCGCGGCGCTGTTGAGCAAGGTCCTTCGCAGCTCGATCACCGTCCGCGATGCCCAGAACCATGGCAGCGAGGGGCCTGACGGCTTCTACGTGAAAATGCGGCGCTAATCGGCGATCGTTCTCTTTGCCCTGGTTGACGGCGGAGGCCTCGACGGTCTGCCGCCGTCCGTTGCGCACACGCCATTGCGTGCTGGCGGCGCCGAGCGGCTGGGCTGACCATGGCCGGTCACGGTCGGATGCCGAAAGGGATCGACTTCCGGCACCCGCTTGGATCAGGTCTCGTTTTCGGTTTGTAGGGCCTGAATGGCACTGGTGATTTGGCCCCATAGGGCCGCTGCGCCATGCTCACCTCTGATCACCAGTTCCGCCGTTCGACCATAGGCGCGCGATGCCGCGTTGTGACGGTGCTGAGCGATCATGTATCGGGCTGCCCGAACAATATCGGGATCGGCCAACGGGTCCTCTGCCATCACGTAGCACCTCTGTCCGCCGCCGAGTCTATCCGATCAGCACCCGCGGCAATAGCGTCGGGAACGACGAGGGCGATCTTCTGGTGACTCCGCCAAGGCGGAACGGCGTCGTTCCCATCGTTGCAGCGGGCGCCACCCGAGCTGCAGCGAACTGTCGCGACACTTTATTACCCGCTCTTCCTTCGCCCTGCGTCCTTGCTTAAGAAAAAGCAAGCCATGCTGTGCCGAGTCCGGTTTGGGAGAGTGCTATGGATGTGGTTCCAGAGAAGGTCTTCGTTCAGCCGAATGTGGAAGCCGCGCAGCTTGTCGTGGTCATGGAGGGCTTTCGGCTGACCCTGAGCAAGCGCGAGAGCGAGGCGCTGAGGGATGGGCTCAGCCAGGGCCTCAAGCAGCTCGATCTGACGCCTGCTGAGCCGCGCCGGCCGGCGCTTATGGGGGTGGCCGACAACGAAGCGAGGCTGGAGCCAAGGCGAATCGGTTCGACATCGCCCTAACGGCACTGCGATACCGCCGGTGAGGCGCCCGCCATGAAAGTCGCGCGCGAGCCCATGACACTGCTGGTCGATCCGCCGCGGTGCGAGCTCGCCATCCTCGCCGGTGGGGTTCGCATCGCGATGACCGGCGAGGAGGCAAGCGCGTTTTGGGCCGAACTCGGTGACGCACTCAAAAAGATATATGCAGAGCGGGCCGATCGATGTCCGTCAAAATTTGCCGATTTTCTGCTTCGCGACGTCGCAGTGAGCCGGCAACCCGCGCCCACCGGCAACAAGGCTGCCCTGGAACAGGCGCTCGCGCGCGTCATCGCTTATGCGCAGCGGCCAAGCGCAGCGCCGGACAGCCCAACCGGCTCGAGCTCACCGGTCAGTGGCGCGCTGCCGCAACCGCAGATCCCACCGCCAGGGTCCTTGGCCGGGCGATCGCGAAATTGACCCGCCGCTGAACCGCTAGAGGGACCGGGGCGTCCGCGCGCCGCCTGGCGGGGACGGACACTTCCCGTGAAGCCTCGCTTGCGCAAGGAGACACGGCCGGCAAACAGGGAAAAGCCCCGCCGGTGAGGGCGGGGCTGGCGGATGATGCGGGCCGGCTTATGGTCAGCGGCGCGAGCATCCACCGGGGACCATAACAACGCGTCTTGGTGCATGCCGTCTAGCGCCGAGACCGTGTCAAAGAAATGCCCCGCCGCGACGCCTGAGACGCCGTGCGAGGCGCGGCAGCGTCGACCGGGCGCCGCCTGTCGACCGGGCGCCGCCTTGCTCGTCAGGTGGAAAAGGTGCATCCTGATCCATAGAAGACCGGTCGCTGGGGAAATACCGGTTCAGGGACGGGAGGGAAGGCCCATGGTCAGCACGGCCATCGACAGCAAACTTTCGGACAGCCGCCACAGTGCGGAACTGCGCAAGGCGGTGATCGCCGCGACGGTGGGCACGACCATCGAGTGGTACGACTTCTTCATCTACGGCACCGCCGCCGGGCTGGTCTTTCCGAAGCTCTTCTTTCCCAATGAAGATCCGCTAACCGGGACGCTGGCATCGTTCGGCACCTACTTCGTCGGCTTCGTCGGCCGGCCGATCGGCGCGGCGATCTTTGGGCATTACGGCGACCGCATCGGCCGTAAGGCGACGCTCATCGCGACGCTGCTGGTGATGGGCATCGCCACCTTCCTTGTGGCCTTCGTGCCGAGCTACGCGTCGATCGGCATCTGGGGCGCGGTCATCCTGACCGTGCTGCGCACGCTGCAAGGCATCGGCGTCGGCGGCGAATGGGGCGGCTCGATCCTGATATCGATGGAATGGTCGCGCGGCCATGGCAGCCGCGGGCTCGTCGCCTCCTGGCCGCAATTCGGCGTACCGTCAGGCCTGTTCCTGGCGAATCTGGCGATCCTCGGCTTCAGCGCCTGGTCGGGCGCCGATTTCCTGGCCTGGGGCTGGCGCGTGCCGTTCCTCCTCAGCATCGTGCTGGTCGGCCTCGGCCTCTGGATCCGGCTCGGCATCCTCGAGACGCCGGTCTTCCAGAAGCTCGTCGCGACGAAGAAGATCGAGCGGGCACCGGTCCTCGAGGTGATCGCCAAGCAGCCGCGCGAGATCATCCTCTCCGCCCTCTTGCGCATGGCCGAGCAGGCGCCGTTCTACATCTTCACCGCCTTCGTCTTCGCCTACGGCGTCGGCACGCTGAAGCTGTCGCGGGAGCTGATCCTTTCGGCGGTGCTCGTGGCCTCCTGCCTGTCGTTCGTCACCATCCCGCTCTCGGGCCATATCTCCGACCGGATCGGCCGGCGCAAAATGTACCTGATCGGCGCGGCAGTAACCGGCCTGTTCGGCTTCCTCTATTTCGGCATGCTGGACACCGCGCTGCCGTCGGCCGTGTTCATCGCGATCGTGCTCTCGCTCATCCCGCACGACATTCAGTACGGTCCCCAGGCCGCGCTGATCGCCGAGGCGTTCACGCCGCGCCTGCGCTACAGCGGCGCGTCGCTGGGCTACCAGCTCGCCTCGGTCATCGCCGGCGGTCCGGCGCCACTCATCGCCACCGCGCTGTTCGCCGCGTATCACACGGGCTATGCCATCGCCATCTATATCGCCGCCTGCGCGGTGGTGAGCCTGGCCTCGGCGGCGTTCATGCCGGACTACACCGGCAAGGACATTTCTGAGGAATACGACGCGGGGGCCTAGGCGAACTCGCGCAGCGAGTTCGTCCGCGGCGGCGCCAGCGATTGCGCAGCAATCGCGAAAGCCGCACGGGGCGGGTGAGCATGTCGCGTCGCAACCCCACCTCACCCCGACCCTCTCCGCCCCAGGGGGGCGGTGTGGGGTTGGAAGCTAGCGCACCAAAACACCGCAAGCGACCGGGACCGGCGATACGTGCCGCTGCGCGCCGCGCGTTTACCGTGCCGCGAGAATAATCGAGCAAAATCAAGTGTCGGCCGACGGCGGGGATTAACCCTGGCGCGGCCTCGGGCGCGGCGCAATGCCGCGGCCGCAACCTCAGCGATGGATGCGGATTGACGCCGGGCCGCGATGTCCTTAGGTTCCGCGGCGGGACACGGCCCCCCAACGGGTCGCATCTATTCTGCAAGGAATAGCCTCATGAAGCCGCTTTCCCGGCCGAAAAATCCCTGCTTCTCCTCTGGTCCCTGCGCCAAGCGTCCCGGCTGGACGCTGCAAGCGCTGGACGGCGCCTTGCTCGGCCGCTCGCACCGCGCCAAGCCCGGCCGCGCCAAGATCGACGAGGTGGTCGAGCGCTCGCGCGCCGTCCTCGGCATCCCCGGCGACTACCGCATCGCCATCGTGCCGGCCTCGGATACCGGCGCCATCGAGATGGCGATGTGGTCGCTGCTGGGCCAGCGCGGCGTCGACGTGCTGTCCTGGGAGAGCTTCGGCGAGGGCTGGGCCACGGACGTCGCCAAGCAGCTGAAGCTCGGCGATCTCCGGCTGATGCCGGCGCCCTACGGCGCGCTGCCCGACCTCGCCCAGGTCGACACCGACCGCGACGTGGTCTTCACCTGGAACGGCACCACCTCCGGCGTCTGCGTCCCCAACGGCGACTGGATCAAGCGCGACCGCCAGGGCCTGACCTTGTGCGACGCCACCTCGGCGGCCTTTGCCATGGAGTTGCCCTGGGACAAGCTCGACGTCGCCACCTGGTCCTGGCAGAAGGCGCTGGGCGGCGAGGCGGCGCATGGCATGCTGGTGCTGAGCCCGCGCGCCGTGGCGCGGCTCGAGAGCTACACGCCGCCCTGGCCGTTGCCGAAGATCTTCCGGCTGACCTCCAAGGGCAAGTTCGCCGAAGGCATCTTCAAGGGCGAGACCATCAACACGCCCTCGCTGCTGGCCATCGAGGACGCGATCGACGGGCTCAAATGGGCGGAATCGGTGGGCGGCAGGCCGGCGCTGATCGCCCGCGCCAAGGCGAATCTGGCGGCGATTGCCGCGTGGGTCGAGCGCACGCCGTGGATCGATTTCCTGGCGCAGGACAAGGCGAGCCGCTCCTGGACCTCGGTCTGCCTCAAGCTGGTCGACGACTGGTTCCAACGTCTGGCACCGGAGGCGCAGCGCGCCGCGGTGAAGCGGCTCGAGGCGCTGGTCGAGGCCGAAGGCGCCGGCTTCGACATTGCCGGCCACCGCGACGCGCCGCCGGGCCTGCGGCTCTGGTGCGGCTCGACGGTCGAGCGGGCCGATGTCGAGGCGCTATTGCCGTGGCTCGACTGGGCCTATGCCGAATTGCGCCGCGCCGCCGCGGCCTGACGCGCTTTTCTTCCACTCCAGCAGCGGGATCTCGCCATGCCGAGAGTCTTGATTTCCGACGCCCTGTCGCCGCGCGCGGTCGAGATCTTCGCCGAGCGCGGCGTCGACACCGACGTCATGACGGGGCTGTCGCCCGACGAGCTCAAGAAGATCATCGGCAAGTATGACGGGCTCGCCATACGCTCCGCCACCAAGGTGACGAAGGCGCTGCTCGAGCACGCGACGAACCTGAAGGTGATCGGCCGCGCCGGCATCGGCGTCGACAATGTCGACGTGCCGGCGGCGACCCAGCGCGGCATCGTGGTGATGAATACGCCCTTCGGCAACTCCATCACCACCGCCGAGCATGCCATCGCGCTCATGTTCGCGCTGGCGCGCCAGATCCCGGCGGCCGACCGCTCGACCCAGGCGGGCAAATGGGAGAAGTCGCGCTTCATGGGGGTCGAGCTCACCGGCAAGCTGCTCGGCGTCATCGGCTGCGGCAATGTCGGCTCGATCGTCGCCGACCGCGCCATCGGCCTCAAGATGAAGGTGCTGGCCTATGATCCCTTCCTCTCGGCCGAGCGCGCGGTGACGCTGGGGGTCGAGAAGGTCGAGCTCAACGACCTGCTGGCGCGCGCCGATTTCATCACCCTCCACACGCCGCTGACCGAGGCGACGCGCGGCATCATCGACGCCAAGGCGCTGGCGCGCACCAAGAAGGGCGTGCGCGTCATCAACTGCGCGCGCGGCGGCCTCATCGTCGAGGAGGATCTCAAGGCCGCGCTCGATTCCGGCCATGTCGCCGGCGCGGCGATCGACGTCTTCCCGGTCGAGCCCGCCAAGGAGAGCCCGTTCTTCGGCCGCGACGATGTCGTGGCGACGCCGCATCTCGGCGCCGCCACCACCGAGGCGCAGGAGAACGTGGCGCTCCAGATCGCCGAGCAGATGTCGGACTATCTCACCTCCGGCGCGGTGGTGAATGCGCTCAACATGCCGTCGCTCACGGCCGAGGAGGCGGTGCGGCTCAAGCCCTATATCCGGCTCGCCGAGCAGCTCGGCAACTTCGCCGGGCAGCTCACCACCTATGAGCTGAGGGCGGTCGAGATCGGCTATGAGGGCCATGCGGCAGAGCTCAACGTCAAGCCGCTCACCGCCGTCATCCTCGCCGCCATCCTGGCGCCGCAGCTCGACACGGTGAACATGGTGAACGCGCCGGTGATCTGCCGCGAGCGCGATATTCGAGTGAGCGAGACGCGCGTGCCGACGCTCTCGAACTACCAGACGCTGATCCGCGTCAGCGTCGCCACCGAGCGCCACAAGCGCAGCCTCGGCGGCACGCTGTTCGGCGACAAGCCGCGTATCGTCGAGGTCGAGGGCATCGTCATGGAGGCCGAGCTCGGCGCGCATATGCTGTTCGTGCGCAACAAGGACAAGCCCGGCTTCATCGGCAATCTCGGCCGCACCATGGGCGAGGCGAAGATCAACATCGCGACGCTGCATCTCGGCCGCGCCGCGCCGGGCGAGGATGCGATCTGCCTGGTCCAGGTCGATCAGGAGCTCTCCGACGACGTGCTGGAATGCGTCCGCGCGCTGCCCCATGTGGTGCAGGCGCGCTCGCTCAAATTCTAGCGCCGGGGCTTTTGGTCGGGAGCGGCCCTCGGACGCCGCGCCGCCGCGCCCCCTCGACGGGGAAGGGCACCGCCTTTTGTGTTTGCCGCTTCCCGGTAAAACCGCTATTTCGGCGACATGAACGAGAGCCTGCACCCGGCGCTGCTGCCGCAAGGCCTGCGCGATCTGTTGCCGCCCGATGCCGCCATCGAGGCGCAGGTGGTCGCGCGCCAGATGGCGGTGCTGGAGAGCCATGGCTACGAGCGGGTGAAGCCGCCGCTGGCCGAGTTCGAAGAGAACTTGCTGGCCGGTGCCGGCGCCGCCATGGCGCAGGAGACCTTCCGGCTGATGGACCCGATCTCGCAGCGCATGATCGGCCTGCGCGCCGATATGACGCCGCAAGTGGCGCGCATCGCCACCACCCGGCTGCATAAGGCGCCGCGGCCGCTCAGGCTCTGCTATGCCGGCCAGGTGCTGCGCGTGCGCGGCGGCGAGGTCCGCGCGCAGCGGCAGGTCGGCCAGGTCGGTGCCGAGCTCATCGGCACCGACGAGATCGCCGCCGATGTCGAAGCGGTGACGCTCGCCGCCGCGGCGCTGGCGGCGAGCGGCGTCGGCGGGCTCTCGGTCGACCTTACCCTGCCGACCCTGGTGCCGGCGGTCTGCGCGGCGCTCGGGCTCGCCGCCGACGCCGTCGAGGCGCTGCGCGCGGCGCTCGACCACAAGGACGCGGCGGCGGTGGCGGCGGTGGGCGGCCGCGCCGCCTCGTTGCTCGGCAAGCTGCTCGCCGGCGCCGGCGCGGCGAAGAAGGCGCTCGCCAGCCTGCAGTCGCTCGATCTGCCGCCGGCCGCCGCTGCCGAGCGCACGCGACTCGCGGCCGTGGTGGCGGCGGTGCAGCGCGCCGCGCCCGACCTCGCGCTGACCATCGACCCCGTCGAGAATCGCGGCTTCGAGTACCACACCGGCGTGAGCTTCACCCTTTTCGCCCGCGGCGTGCGCGGCGAGCTCGGCCGCGGCGGGCGCTACCGCACCGGCAACGGCCACGGCGAGGCCGCCACCGGCTTCACGCTCTATACCGACACGGTGCTGCGCGCGCTGCCGGAGCAGAAGCCGAGGCCGCGGCTCTACGTGCCGCTCGGCGGCGACGGCGCGGCGGCGGCGCGGCGGCGCGGCGAAGGCTGGGCGACGGTGGCGGGGCTGGCGGCGGTGACGGATACCGCCGCCGAGGCGACGCGGCTCAAATGCAGCCATTGGCTCGATGGCGATGCGATCATCGCGCTCGGGTGACCGCGACCGACATTTCTAGGAGACGGTTCGACCATGGCGAATGTAGCGGTGATCGGCGCCCAATGGGGCGACGAGGGCAAGGGCAAGATCGTCGACTGGCTGTCGCAGCGCGCCGATGTCGTGGTGCGCTTTCAGGGCGGCCACAATGCCGGCCATACGCTGGTGATCGGCGATGTCGAGTATCGCCTGAGCCTGCTGCCCTCGGGCGTGGTGCGGCCGGACAAGCTGTCGATCATCGGCAATGGCGTCGTCGTCGATCCCTGGGCGCTGTTGCGCGAGATCGAGGCGATCCGCCAGAAGGGAGTCACCGTCACTCCCGACAACCTCAAGATCGCCGAGAACGCCGCGCTCATCCTGCCGTCGCATGCGCAGCTCGACCGCGCCCGCGAGGAGGCGCGCGGCGAGAAGAAGATCGGCACCACCGGCCGCGGGATCGGGCCCGCTTATGAGGACAAAGTCGGACGGCGCGCCATTCGCCTGTGCGATCTCGCCGATCCCGCCAGCCTCGGCGAGAAGCTCGACCAGCTGCTGCTGCATCACAACGCCCTGCTGCGCGGCTTGAACGCCCCCGAGGTCGAGCGCGAGGCGATCTTCGCGGCGCTCCTGGAGGTCGCGCCCAAGGTGCTGCCGTTTGCCGACACGGTGTGGCGGCGTCTCGACGAGGCACGCCGCGCCGGCAAGCGCATCCTGTTCGAAGGGGCGCAAGGCGTGATGCTCGACGTCGATCACGGCACATATCCCTACGTTACCTCGTCCAACACCCATCCCGGCACGGCGGCGTCCGGCGCCGGCATCGGCCCGGCCACCGTCGGCTACGTGCTCGGCATCACCAAGGCTTACACCACGCGCGTCGGCAGCGGCCCGTTCCCGACCGAGCTCATCGACGCCACCGGCGAGCTTCTGGGGTCGCGCGGCAAGGAGTTCGGAGTCAACACCGGGCGCAAGCGGCGCTGCGGCTGGTTCGACGCGGTGATGGTGCGCCAGGCGGTGAAGGTCGCCGGCATCACCGGCATCGCGCTGACCAAGCTCGACGTGCTCGACGGCTTCCCCGAGCTCAAGGTCTGCACCGCCTATCGCTGGCGCGGCGAGACGCTGCAGCACCTGCCGGCGAGCGCCACGATCCAGGCGGAGCTCGAGCCGGTCTACGAGACCGTCGAGGGCTGGAGCGAGAGCACGCGCGGCGCGCGCTCCTGGGCGCAACTCAACGCCTTTGCCATCAAGTACATCCGCCGCATCGAGGAGCTGATCGAGGCGCCGGTGGCGCTGTTCTCGACTAGCCCCGAGCGCGACGACACGGTGCTGGTGCGCGATCCCTTCGAGGATTGAGCGCGAGGCGCGGCTTGACCCCCGACCCCGACCCTCCCCCGCAAGGGGGGAAGGGGAATTCGAATGCGACGGCAGTTCCGGCGTCGCTCATGCGCCACCCGCCCTTCGCGCTGTTCTGGTGGGGGCGGGTGGCGACGACGATCGCGTTTCAGATGCAGGCGGTGGCGATCGGCTGGCAGGTCTACGACCTCACCGGCAGCGCGCTCGATCTCGGCCTCGTCGGGCTGACCCAGTTCATTCCCGGCTTCGCGCTGTCATTGGTCGTCGGCCAAATCGCCGACCGCTATGACCGCCGCCGCATCCTGCGCCTCTGCCAGGCGGTCGAGGCGCTCACCGCCGCGGCGCTGGCGCTGGGCAGCGTCCTCGGCCGGCTCGACACCGGCGCGCTCTTCGCCGCCGTCTTCGTCATCGGCGCGGCGCGCGCCTGCGAGCTGCCGACCATGCATGCGCTGATGCCGCAGCTGGTGCCGAGCGCGCTCATCCCGCGCGCCGCCGCCGCCTCGGCCTCCTCGAACCAGACCGCGATCATCCTCGGCCCGGCGCTGGGCGGTCTCGCCTACGCCTTGGGGCCGGGCGTCGTCTATGCGCTCTGTTGCGTGGGGTTCCTCGCTGCGAGCCTGCTGATATCGCTGATCCGCGCCGAGCTGCCGGCGCCCCGGCGGGAGAAGCTCAGCCTCGCCTCGCTGTTCGGTGGCATCGCTTTCGTCCGTGGCCACAAGGCGGTGATGGGAGCGATCTCGCTCGACCTCTTCGCCGTGCTGCTCGGCGGCGCCACCGCGTTGCTGCCGATCTATGCGCGCGACATCCTGATGATGGGGCCGTGGGGTCTCGGCCTGCTGCGCTCGGCGCCGGCGCTGGGCGCGTTCTCGGCCTCGGTCCTGCTCGCGCGCCGTCCGCTGCGCGGCGGCGTCGGACGCATCATGTTCGCGGCGATCATCGCCTTCGGCCTCGCCACCATCGTCTTCGCGGTCTCGACCTCGTTCCCGCTGTCGCTCGCGGCGCTTGCCGTGCTCGGCGCGGCCGATGCGGTGAGCGTCGTCATCCGCTTCTCGCTGGTGCAGATCGAGACCCCCGACGAGATGCGCGGCCGGGTCAGCGCCGTCAACTCGATGTTCATCGGCGCCTCCAATTCGCTGGGCGAGTTCGAATCCGGCGTTACCGCCGCCTGGCTCGGCACGGTGCCCGCGGTGTTGCTCGGCGGCGTCGGCACCATCCTAGTGGCGCTGCTCTGGCTCCGGCTGTTCCCTGATCTCTTCCGCATCGAGCGGCTGGAGCGCGCGCGGCGCTGATCGAGCGGCCGTAAGAAAACTGTCAGTGCGCCAGGAAGTTGGCGTGGTCCAGCCGGTGTGAGACTGGCCCAGGTAAGGGGTAGCGCCCGCCTGGTAGCGAGTGTTGCGTCATCGAAGGTGACGACGATGGCGA
>JBKQTR010000081.1:0-13625 GCA_052143095.1 Allostellaceae bacterium | reverse complement strand
GCGCAGCCTGCGCATCTTCGAGACCGGCGCGGCGGTGCTGATGGTGATCGAGAACGGCGAGGCCGGCCGGCAGGAATATGCCATCGAGCGCGACGAGGGGCTGGTCGCCGATCTCAAGCTCTTCGCGCGGGGCGCCGCCTCTTGACCCATTTTGCGACGATGTTTCAAAGGAATGCTGGATCGGCGAGGTGCGTCCTTCGACATGGCGCTTCGCGCCAAGCTCAGGATGAGGTTAAGTTGTTCATGGCATAAAGGAAATCTCCTCATCCTGAGCTTGCGCCGTAGGCGCATGTCGAAGGACGCACTTCGTCGATCCAGCATTCCTTCGAAACATCGTTCCAAAATGAGAATTGCCGCCCAGGCACCGCGACCGCGAGGGCGGGAAAGTGCCCGGCGGGCTGGCTTGCGCAAGACGCCGGCGCCACTCATCATACCGGGATGAAGGAGTTCACGCTCCGTCCCGACCCCGAGGATCCCCGGCTCACCCGCCGCGTCCCGGGCGTCGACCAGGAGGGCAAGCGGATCGAGACCGCGGTGGTGGTCGAGCGGCCGCTGACGCTCTTCCTCAACGGGCAGGAGATCGTCACCATGATGACGATCGGCGACCATCCCGACTACCTCGCGGTGGGATACCTGCTGAACCAGAACATGCTGCGCGCCGACGACGACATCACGGCGATCGATTACGACGACGAGCTCGAGACCGTCGTCGTGCGCACCCGGCGCCGCACCGATTTCGAGAAGAAGCTGCGCAAGAAGACGCTGACCTCGGGCTGCGCCCAAGGCACGGTGTTCGGCGATCTCATGGAGAAGTTCGAGGAGGTGCGCCTGCCGGCGGACGCGATCCTCAGGACCTCGTGGCTCTATGCGCTGAGCAAGAAGATCAACACCGCGCCCAGCCTCTATCTGGCCGCCGGCGCCATCCATGGCTGCGTGCTCTGCGAGGAAGATCGGCCGCTGCTCTACATGGAGGATGTCGGCCGCCACAACGCCATCGACAAGATCGCCGGCTACATGCACCGCCACGCCATCCCGCCCGAGGGCAAGATCTTCTACACCACCGGCCGGCTCACCTCGGAGATGGTGATCAAGACGGTGCAGATGCGCATCCCGATCCTGATCTCGCGCTCCGGCTTCACCGCCTGGGGCGTCGATCTCGCGCGCAAGGCCGGGCTCACCCTCATCGGCCGGGCCAAGGGCAAGCGCTTCATCGCGCTCTCCGGCGAGGAGCGCATCGTCTTCGACGGCGATCCCGCGGGGATCGACGAGGAGAGCCCGCGCTCGAAGCGCAAGGCAAGCGTCGAAGAGGACGCGGCGTGATCGCTGCCGGCATCGTGCTGGCGGGCGGACAGGCGCGGCGCATGGGCGGAGGCGACAAATGCCTGCGCCTGCTGGCGGGCAAGCCGCTGCTCGCGCATATCGTCGAGCGGGCGCGGCCGCAAGTGACGGCACTCGCGCTCAACGCCAATGGCGATCCCGGCCGCTTCGCCGGCTTCGGCCTGCCGGTGGTGGGCGACAGCATCGCCGATTTCGCCGGTCCGCTGGCGGGCGTGCTCGCCGGGCTCGACTGGGCGGCGGCCGCGGTGCCCGAAGCGACGCATGTGGCGAGCTTTGCCGGCGATGCGCCGTTCCTGCCGCGCGATCTCGTGGCGCGGCTCGGCGCGGCACTCGCCGCCGGCCACGACATCGCCTGCGCCGCCTCGGCCGGCCGTGCCCATCCGGTCTTCGCCCTGTGGCCGCTGGCGCTCAGCGAGCAGCTTCGCCGCGCGCTGGCGGCCGAGGGCGTGCGCAAGGTCGACCGCTGGACCGAGCGCTTCCGGCTCGCCACGGTCGAGTTCGCGGCGGTGCCGCTCGATCCCTTCTTCAATGCCAACCGACCCGAGGATCTCGCCGAGGCGGAGCGGCTCGCCGCGGCGGCGCCGGCCGGGTGAGGCGCGATCCCCGCGGTTGTCTTGCCGCCCGTTCGCTCGTCATTATGGTAGCCTTGGCGGTTCGGCCGGGCCAAGGCGTTGACGGCAGGGGAGGTCAGGGGGCGCGATGAGCGGCACGATCGAATTTCGGGTCCTGGAGCTTCTGAACGCGCGGCTGTGCCACGAGCTGGTGAGCCCGGTCGGCGCCATCAACAACGGCGTCGAGCTGCTCGATGACGACGACCCCGAGTTCGTCCGCGACGCCATCCGGCTGATCGGCCAGAGCGCGCGCAAGGCCGGCCAGCGGCTGCAATTCTACCGCTTCGCCTACGGCACCACGACCAGCGCCGGCGGCAGCGCCGCCGGCAGCGGCCGCGATCTCGCCATCGGGCTGCTCGAGGGCGGCAAGGTGCGCTGCGACTGGTCGGCCGAGGCGGCGACCTTGCCGCTCGACTGGCAGCGGCTTGCCTGCAACATGCTGGTGCTGGCCGCCGAGGCGCTGCCGCGCGGCGGCGCCGTGCTGATCCGGCCGTTGCGCGCCGGCGCCTCGGGCATCGAGGTGACGGCGGAAGGCGACAGCGTCAATCTCAGCCCGGAAATGCGCGCGGCGCTCGATCCGGCGGCGGCGGTGGAGCAGCTCTCCTCGCGCACCGTCCACGCCTATTTCACGGCGCGGCTCGCACTCCAGCTGGGCGCGCGGCTGGCGGTTGCCGCGGCCGAGGCGCAGCGCGCGGTTTTCCGCGCAGCGGCGGGTTAATCTCACGCAAACCCTCGCGCAAGGGTTGATTAACCTTCGCTACCGATAACCGTATCTTAAAGAATATCCGCGATCTTTTAGGCCATTTTCCTGCCTGTTCGAGCCGGCGGGGGCAAGGCGCTAGCGCGCTCGACGAGGACGGCACATGGACGATCTTCTCAGCGAATTTCTCACCGAGACCAACGAGGCCCTGGCGGTGCTCGACCTCGAGCTCGTCAAGCTCGAGCAGAACCCGAACGATCCAGGCCTGCTCGGCAACATCTTCCGCCTCGTCCACACCATCAAGGGGACGTGCGGCTTCCTGGGATTGCCGCGGCTCGAGGCGGTGGCGCATGCCTCCGAGAACGTGCTCGGGAAGTTCCGCGACGGCGAGCAGCAGGTGACGGCGCAGGCGGTCAGCCTGATCCTGGCGTCGCTCGACCAGATCAAGTCGCTGCTGGCGCAGCTCGAGGCCAACGAGGCCGAGCCCGCCGGCGAGGATAGCGAGCTGATCGCGCGGCTGAACGCGCTCGCCGCCGGCGAGGCGAGCCCGGCTGCGGCGCCCGCTCCGGCGAAGCCGGCAGCGCCGGCGCCCGAGGCGGCGGCGAAAGCGCCGCCGGCAGCGCCGGTGCTGGCCAAGCCGATCGTCGAGCTCGAGGCCGCGCCGGCGAAACCGCCGGTCGAGGCGGCGCCCGTCGCCGCGAAGAGCGAGCCCAAGGAGCCGAAGGCCAAGGAACAGCCGAAGGAAGCCAAGGAGCCGCGCGCCGAGGCCGGCGAGGCGAAGGAATCGGCGGTCGCGGCGCAGAGCATCCGCGTCAACGTCGATCTCCTCGAGAATCTCATGACGATGGTGAGCGAGCTGGTGCTGACGCGCAATCAGCTCATGCAGATCCTGCGCGGCCAGAAGGACAGCGAGTTCGGCGCGCCGCTGCAGCGCCTCTCCCACGTCACCACCGAGCTGCAGGAGGGCGTCATGAAGACGCGCATGCAGCCGATCGGCAACGCCTGGGCGAAGCTGCCGCGCATCGTGCGCGATCTCTCGCACGAGCTGCGCAAGAAGATCGACCTGCAGATGCTTGGCGCCGAGACCGAGCTCGACCGCCAGGTCCTGGAGATGATCAAGGATCCGCTCACCCACATGGTGCGCAACTCGGCCGACCACGGCATCGAGATGCCGGCCGAGCGCGCCGGCAACGGCAAGTCCGAGACCGGCACGATCACGCTCAACGCCTTTCACGAGGGCGGCCACATCATCATCGAGATCGCCGATGACGGCAAAGGTCTCGACATCGACAAGATCAAGCAGAAGGCGGTCGCCACCGGGCTCGCCAGCGAGAGCGATCTCGCGGCGATGTCCGAGCAGCAGATCCAGCAGTTCATCTTCAAGGCCGGCTTCTCCACCGCCGCCAAGGTGACCAGCGTCTCCGGCCGCGGCGTCGGCATGGACGTGGTGCGCACCAACATCGAGAAGATCGGCGGCACCGTCGAGATGAAGAGCCAGCGCGGCAAGGGCTCGACCTTCGTCATCAAGATCCCGCTGACGCTGGCCATCGTCTCGGCACTGATCGTCGAATGCGCGGGCGAGCGCTTCGCCATCCCGCAGATCAGCGTGATCGAGCTGGTGCGCGCCGCTGCCAACTCCGAGAACAACATCGAGTGGCTCAACAACGCCCCGGTGCTGCGCCTCAGGGACCGGCTGCTGCCACTGGTGTCGCTGCAGGAGCTGCTGAAGCTCGGCAAGCGCACCGACCAGGCGAGCGAGACCTTCATCGTCGTGACCCAGGTCGGCACCTATACCTTCGGCATCATCGTCGACCGCGTCTTCGACACCGAGGAGATCGTGGTGAAGCCGGTGGCGCCCATCCTGCGCGATATCACCATGTTCTCGGGCAACACCATCCTCGGCGACGGCAGCGTGATCATGATCCTCGACCCCAACGGCATCGCCGCCGGAACCGGCGAGATCACCGTCAGCGAGAGCGCAAAGGCGAAGGCCGATGCGGCGGCGGCGAAAATGGCCAAGGACAGCGACCTCACCAGCCTGCTGCTGTTCCGCGCCGGCGCGGGCGCGCCCAAGGCGGTGCCGCTGGCGCTCATCGCCCGGCTCGAGGAGATCGGCCTGCAGCAGGTCGAGTACTCCCACGACAAGCCGGTGGTGCAGTATCGCGGCAAGCTCATGCCGCTCATCACCATCGATCCGGACTACCAGATGGGCAAGGAAGGACGCCAGCCGATCCTGGTCTTCGCCGACGGGGAGCACACCATGGGCCTCGTCGTCGACGAGATCGTCGACATCGTCGAGGATCAGCTCAAGATCGAGGTCGCGGTCGACCGGCCGGGCCTCATCGGCAGTGCCATCGTCTCCGGCAAGGCGACCGACCTCATCGACGCCGGCTTCTATCTCACGAAGGCCTATAACGATTGGTTCGGCACGCATGCCGACGGCGAGCCCGCCGGCGAGAAGGGCAAGCGCGTGCTGCTGGTCGACGACAGCCCGTTCTTCCGCAACCTGCTGACGCCGCTGCTGTCGGTGGCCGGCTACGAGGTGACGACGGTGGAATCGGCCGACCGGGCGCTGGTGCTGTGCGAGGCGGGCGAGGATTTCGACGTCATCATCAGCGACATCGAGATGCCCGGCATGGACGGCTTCCAGTTCGCCAGCACGGTGCGCAGCGCCGGCCGCTGGCAGAACACGCCGCTGGTCGCGCTCTCGTCGCGCGCCACGCCCAAGGATCTCGACCGCGGGCGCGCGGCGGGGTTCAGCGACTATGTCGCGAAGTTCGACCGCGATGCGCTTCTCCATACGCTCTCGGAAGCGCTCAGTGCTGAAAGAGGTGCCGCATGAGCAGGGACATGAGCGAGACGCGCGGCAAGACCGCCGCCGCCGACGACAACCGCGAGTTCGTCTCCATCACCGTCGCGGGACAGCTCTTCGGCATCCCGGTGCTGCAGGTGCAGGACGTGCTCGGCCCGCAGCGCATCACCCGCATTCCGCTGGCGCCGGCCGAGGTCGCGGGCTCGCTCAACCTGCGCGGCCGCATCGTCACCGCCATCGACCTGCGCACCCGGCTGCGGCTGCCGCCGCTGCCCGAGGGCCAGGCCGGCATGAGCATCGTCGTCGATCACGGCGGCGAGCTCTACAGCGTGATGGTCGACGCGGTGGGCGAGGTGCTGAACCTCAGCGCCGAGACCACCGAGCGCAACCCGGCGACGCTCGATCCGATCTGGCGCGAAGTGTCGGGCGGCATCCATCGCCTCGACAAGACGCTGCTGATCGTCCTCGACGTCGCTCGCGTGCTCGACTTCTCCGCCCGAGCCGAAGCCGCCTGAAGCGCTGCCGGGGATCCCGGAGTAACCGGACATGAAGTCCTGCCTCATCGTTGATGACAGCCGCGTGGTGCGCAAGGTCGCGCGCCGCATCCTCGAGGACATGCATTTCGCCGTCGACGAGGCGGCGGACGGCAAGCTCGCGCTCGACGCCTGCCTCAAGAAGATGCCCGACGTGGTGCTGCTCGACTGGAACATGCCGGTGATGAACGGCATCGATTTCCTGCGCCAGCTGCGCCGCGCGCCAGGCGGTGACAGCCCGGTGGTGGTGTTCTGCACCACCGAGAACGACATCCAGCACATCCAGGAGGCGATCGGCGCCGGCGCGAACGAGTACATCATGAAGCCCTTCGACAGCGACATCCTCCAGGCCAAATTCGCGCAAGTGGGGCTGATGTGAGAAATGCCGAAGCGACGCATGTCGCTCGCGCCAGCGGCTCGCAAGGCGGTCGCGCCGCCCAGCCCTACCGCTTGATGGTGGTCGACGACAGCGCCGTCATCCGCGGCCTGCTCACCCGCTCGCTCGAGGCCGATCCCGAGGTCGAGGTGCTGGCCTCGGCCAGCAACGGCGAGATGGCGTTGAACGCGCTCGCCCGCCATGACATCGAGATCGTCATCCTCGACATCGAGATGCCGGTGATGGACGGGCTCACCGCGCTGCCCAAGATGCTTGCCGCCAAGCCCGGCCTCAAAGTGATCATCGCCTCGACGCTGACGCGGCGCGGCGCCGACATCAGCATGAAGGCGCTGGCCGCGGGCGCCGCCGACTATCTCACCAAGCCCGGCGCCTCGGCACTGACCAGCGCCGACGAGTTCAAGCGCGAGCTCTTGGCAAAAGTGAAGGCGCTCGGCCATGCGCGCCGAAAGGCCGCCGGGCTTGCCGCGCCGCAGATGATCCAGCGCGCCCCCGGCCTTGTCGAGGAGCCGCGCCAGCCGGACCTGCTGCGCCGGGTCATGGCCTTGCGCACGGCGTCGCGCGAGCCGCCCGAGGTGGTCGCCATCGGCTCCTCGACCGGCGGGCCGCAGGCGCTGTTCAGCGTGATGGGGGCGCTCAGGGGCGTGCTGAAGCAGCCGATCTTCATCACCCAGCACATGCCCGCGACCTTCACTACCATCCTCGCCGAGCATATCGCCCGCGCCAGCGGCTACGCCGCTGCCGAGGGCGTCGACGGCGAGCCGGTGCGCGGCGGCCGCATCTATGTCGCGCCGGGCGATTTCCACATGACGGTCGACAGCGGGCGCGGCGAGAAGGTGGTGCGCCTGCTCAAGACGCCGCCGGAGAATTTCTGCCGGCCCTCGGTCGATCCCATGTTGCGCAGCCTCGCCGCCGCCTATGGCGGCCGCGTGCTGACGCTGATCCTCACCGGCATGGGGCATGACGGGCTCAATGGCGGCAAGGCGGTGATCGAGGCCGGCGGCACGCTGATCGCCCAGGACGAGGCCACCAGCGTCGTCTGGGGCATGCCCGGCGCGGTCGCCATGGCCGGGCTGTGCAGCGCGGTGCTGCCGCTCGGCGAGATCGGTGCCTTCATCGGCAAGCTGGCGACGCGGGCGGGACGATGACCGGCGACGATTTCGATCTCCTCTGCCGCCTGCTGAGGGACCGCTCCGGCCTGATGCTGACGCGCGACAAGGCGTATCTGCTGGAGAGCCGGCTGCTGCCGGTGGCGCGCAAGCGCAACATGAAGTCGCTCGACGAGCTCATCGCGGCCCTGCGCGGCCGGCCCGAGGGCGAGCTGGTGCGCGACGTGGTCGAGGCGATGACCACCAATGAATCGTTCTTCTTCCGCGACATCAAGCCGTTCGACCAGTTCAAGAATTTCGTCCTGCCGCAGCTGCTGAAGACGCGCGCGGCGCGCAAGGCGATCCGCATCTGGAGCGCCGCCTGCTCGAGCGGGCAGGAGCCCTATTCGCTCGCCATGATCCTCTCGGAGGAGAAGGCGAAATTGCCCGGCTGGACAATCGAGATCATCGCCACCGATCTCTCGACCGAGATCCTCGAGAAGGCCCAGGCCGGCGTCTATTCGCAGTTCGAGGTGCAGCGCGGCCTGCCGATCCAGCTGCTGGTCAAATACTTCAAGCAGCAGGGCGAGCGCTGGCAGATCGACCCGGCGATCCGCAGCATGGTCAAGTACCGCTGCTTCAACCTGCTGGAAGATTTCACCGCGATGGGTACGTTCGACGTCATCTTCTGCCGCAACGTGCTGATCTATTTCGACCAGCCGACCAAGACGACGGTGCTGGAGCGGGTCTCGCGCATCCTGTCGCCCGAAGGCTTCCTCTATCTCGGCGGCGCCGAGACGGTGATCGGCATCACCGACAAGTTCCAGTCGCTCGCCGAGCAGCGCGGCATCTACACGCCGGTGATCTCGCCCTCCGCCATGGCGCAGAAGCTCGCGGCGGTGTGAGGGGGGCGCCCCGGTGGCGGCGTGTTTCCGCTGGATCGACTCGGTGCGTCCTTCGACTGCTCGCTACGCTCGCGCTCAGGATGAGGAAAATTTTCTTTGGGCCATCAACAATCCACCTCATCCTGAGCTGGCGCGCGCAGCGCGCCTGTCGAAGGACGCACCGCGTTGATGCAGCCGAAATTCGCTCTAAGACGGCGAAGCGGCCGCGCGAGCGGCTAAACATCTACCGTGCGGCTCTCGCGGTTGCTGCGCAACCGCTGTCGCCGCCCCCGACGAGCGCAAGCGCGCTCGCGGGGTGCTCGCGGCGCTATTGCGCCTTGGCGAGTTTGCGGGCGGAGGAGGCGGCTTCGGCCGGCGGGTCGCGCAGCACGTAGCCGCGGCCCCATACCGTCTCGATGTAGTTGTCGCCCTTGGTGGCGGTGGCGAGCTTCTTGCGCAGCTTGCAGACGAAGACGTCGATGATCTTGAGCTCGGGCTCGTCCATGCCGCCATAGAGATGATTGAGGAACATCTCCTTGGTCAAGGTCGTGCCCTTGCGCAGCGACAGCAGCTCGAGGATGCCGTATTCCTTGCCGGTGAGGTGCAGCGGCTGGCCCTCGACCTCGACGGTGCGGCTGTCGAGATTGACGGTCAGCTTGCCGGTGCGGATCACCGATTCCGAATGGCCCTTGGCGCGGCGGACAATGGCCTGGATGCGGGCGATGAGCTCGCGGCGGTCGAAGGGCTTGGTGAGGAAATCATCGGCGCCGAAGCCCAGGCCCTTGATCTTGTGGTCGAGCTCGGCCAGACCCGAAAGGATGAGGATCGGCGTCCGCACCCGCGCCGCGCGCAGCCGGCGCAGAACCTCGTAGCCGTCGATGTCCGGCAGCATCAGGTCGAGTATGATGATGTCGTAGTCGTAGAGCTTGCCGATCTCCAGGCCGTCCTCGCCGAGATCGGTGGTGTCGCAGATGAACCCTTCGGCCCGCAGCATCATCTCGATACTTGCTGCGGTGGCCGAATCATCCTCGACGAGAAGTACCCGCATCGTCCGCCTCCGCTTGATCCCATAGGCTGATCAGCCGCTGATCAACCATACCCCTTCTTAATCATTCTTACCAACCGAGGTTAAGAGGGGGTTAACTAAACACAAAAAAAGTATATACGCGTAAAAGTAATTTTCCTCAGAGTTGCATAGCCGCGTGCACCTGAGCGGTGGTTTAACCCTGCCTTAAGCGCGTTTGGCGATGATGCGCCCGCGGTGCCCGGCGGCGCCGGCCGCCGCGCAAAGGGTCCCCCGCGTGAGCCTTCCCGACCTCATCGACGACATTTCGCTCATCCCCGATTACCGCCGCTTCGGCCGGGTTACCGGGGTGTCGGGCATGCTGCTGGAGGTCGGCGGGCTGCCGCAGCGTCTCGCCATCGGGGGCCATTGCACGGTGCTGGGGCAGGAGGGGCGCCGGCTGATCTGCGAGGTCGTGGGCTTCCGCAACGGCCGCGCCCTGCTGATGCCGTTCGGGCCGCTCGACGGCATCGGGCTCGGCGGCAAGGTCGAGCTGGCGGACGGGCCGGCGGCAGTCTATCCCGATGATGGCTGGCTTGGCCGCGTGGTGAACGCGCTGGGTGAGCCGATCGACGGCAAGGGACCGCTGCCCCGCGGCCGCCGCGCCTATCCGTTACGTAATCAGGCGCCGCCCGCTCATGCGCGCAAACGTGTCCAGGGCAAGATCGATCTCGGCATCCGCGCGCTGAATACGTTTCTGACCTGTTGCCGCGGCCAGCGCATGGGCATCTTCTCGGGCTCGGGGGTCGGCAAGTCGGTGCTGCTGTCGATGATCGCCCGCTACACCACCGCCGACGCCACGGTGATCGGCCTGGTCGGCGAGCGCGGCCGCGAGGTGCAGGAGTTCCTCGAGGACGATCTCGGCCCGGACGGGTTGAAGCGCAGCATCGTCGTCGTCGCGACCTCCGATGAATCGCCGCTGATGCGCCGCCAGGCGGCCTATCTGACGCTCGCCATCGCCGAGTATCTGCGCGACCGCGACCGCGACGTGCTCTGCCTCATCGACAGCATCACCCGCTTTGCCATGGCGCAGCGCGAGATCGGGCTCTCGGCCGGCGAGCCGCCGACCACCAAGGGCTATACGCCGACCGTCTTCGCGGAGTTGCCGCGGCTGCTGGAGCGCGCCGGGCCGGGGACGGGCAAGGGCACCATCACCGGCCTCTTCAGCGTGCTGGTGGAGGGCGACGACCACAACGAGCCCATCGCCGACGCGGTGCGCGGCATCCTCGACGGCCATATCATGCTCGACCGCGCCATCGCCGAGCGCGGCCGCTATCCCGCGGTCAATGTGCTGCGCTCGATCTCGCGCACCATGCCCGGCTGCAACAGCGAGGCGGAGAACGCCGTGGTCTCCGCCGCGCGCCAGTTCATCGCGACCTACGAGGACATGGCGGAGCTGATCCGCCTCGGCGCCTACAAGCGCGGAAGCGACGCCAAGATCGACGAGGCGATCCGCCGCTATCCCCTGATCGAGGCCTTCCTGGCGCAGCAGAAGCAGGAGCGCGCCGATCTCGGCAGCGGCTACGCCCAGCTGACCACGCTGCTCAAGGCGCCGGTGACGTGAGCGCGCTCGAGAGCCTCATCCGGCTGCACCGCTGGCAGCTCGACGAGCGCCGGCGCGACCTCGCCACGCTCGAGGATCTCGCGGCGAAGCTCAGCGGCGAGCGGCTGAAGCTCGAGGCCGAGGACGAGCGCGAGCGCGCCGTGGTCGCGGCCTCGCCCGAGGCGGCCTTCACCTATGCCAGCTATGCCCGCGGGCTGATCGAGCGCCGGCACAAGCTCGAGCAGTCGCAGGAGGAAGTGGCCGAGCAGATCGCGCGGGCGCGGGAAGCGCTGGCCGAGGCCTTCCAGGAAGTGAAGCGCTACGAGGTCGCCGCCGCCAACCGGGCGAAGCAGCAGGAGCAGCGCGAGTTGAAGCGCCAGCGGCAGACCATGGACGATCTCGGCATCGAGGGCTTCCGCCGCAAGACGGCCGGGAACGAGTAGGTCCCGCTTAATTCATCTTGCCGTCCGGAGAGCAGCGGTCGGGGGCGGCATCGCTCCAGCCACGGCTCGATCCGGCGCCTCGCCATCCTCGGCGTGGCTCAGCGATTGTCTCCTCGCCAGCTCCGGCCGCCATCGGCTTCCCCGACTTATTTCAGCGTCTTCAGATAGGCAATGACGTCGGCACGATCCTGGGCGTCAACCAGCTTGAAGGTCATCTTCGTGCCAGGGACGAGCGCCTTGGGGTCGGTCAGCCAGCGCTCGAGTTGAGCCTCGTCCCAGGCGAAGCCAGCCCCCGCGAGCGCATCGGAATAGTGGTAATCAGGCAGCTTGCCGGCCTGGCGCCCGAAGACCCCCCGATGCATCGGGCCGAATTTGTTCGCGTCGGGCGAATGGCAGCTCATGCAGCGTTGATAGACTTTGGCGCCTCTTTCAGGGTCGCCGGTCGCGGCTTGCCCCCGCCCCGGCACGAACAGCACCAGGGCGGCGACCAGGAAAGCCGCGCGGGAAGCGGCCGGGCAGCTCATTTGGTCACGACGGCGCGCTGCATTGACGCGAGCAGAGCGACCAGCCGGTTCTGCGTCGCGAACGGCACGTCATGGTGATCCATCGCCGCCTGCAGATCCTCGGCCAGGCGATTGAAGTCGGCATTCGCGATGCCCAGGGAGCGATGGACCTCCGCCATGTCGCGACCGGCATAGGCCACCGGACCGCCACTCAGCTCGATGAACTGATCGGTCAGCATCTGGCCCAGGTGATCGAGGTCGATATCGACGAAGAAATGGCCGATGCGATCATCCTTCGCAATCAGCCCGACGAATTCCGTGGTGAAGGCCGCGATCTTTTCCTTGCCCCCGAGGGCCCGGTAGAGGCTGTCATCCTTGGGGGGTGTCGCCCCCATATCGTTATATTGAAACCCGCCCTTGAAAAGGTCGTTCTTCTCGGCCTGGGCCATGGCGGAAACGGGCAGCGCAAGGCACAGGGCCAACGCCACAAGCGATTTACGGATCATGATACGCTCCAGAAATAGGATCGGGAATGTGAAGGGCCTGCGAGAGCCCGGCTAGAACGCGAGTTGCAGGGACAGGTAGGCCCCCATCTGCTCATGCGGCTCCAGCGAGCCGCCGCCGAGCGGCCCCAGACTGACATCGGCGATACGGCCGAGATCGACATAGGCGGCGGTGAGCGAGACGTTCTTCGTCACGAAATAGGCCGCGAACACGTCAAAGGCATTGTCTTCCCCCGCTATCGGGAGCACGCCCGCGAATTTGGAGAGATTGTTCGGCTTCGTGCGGTATTCGGCACCGACGGCGAATTTGCGCGAGAGCAGATAGGCGAGCGAGCCCTCGAACTCCGGCTGGTAATCGTCATTGAGCGGCCCGCCAAACCCGAGCAGGCCGAATTGATTGGCCTTGGTGAAGCGCACCGTCGTATTCACCAGCAGGCTGTAATTGAGAAACAGCTTGGTCGCGGCAGCGTAGAAATCGATCCCGTCCTTGTCCCTGGCGCCGACCTCCTTCAAGACATCCGCGTTGTTGTTGCGCTTGTACTGGAGACCGACGGCGATCTGCGGCAGCAGCGAATCCTGATCATAGACCGCGTCGCCGATGACGCGGACTTTGGCCCCGAAGACGTCCTGGTGCAGCGTGAACCCTTTATGCAGGCCGCCGGGGGCCAGATTCTGATTGTCGATCGTGAACAAATCCGCGGCATAGGAGAGTTCGACGCGGTCGTAGAGCCCGACTGCGATGCCCGGCGCATTGAGCGTAAAATCCGATAGGGGCACATAGGTCTCGTGGATCGTGACGCCGATCGAATCCCGGGATTCGTAGCCGGAGATGAGCGCCCAGGGCACGAGACCGCCGCCGCCGGCGCCTTCAATCTCCGAGACGCCGCCTGTCGCCAGCAACTTCCCGCCCTCGCCCACGAGGCCGGTGCCCGACGGCGAATCGGCCAACGCGGGCACAGCCGCAACAATCGTGACCAAGGCCGGAACGATCCATTTCCAAAAATCGACCATAACTGCGCGATCCCCTAATCTTTGCGATATGAGCGATTGCTCCAAAGCACTCTTCGCCTCTACGCAGAGTCCCGCTCATCGGATGCAGGAAATTGTAGAAGTATGAAAAATCTTCCGAGCGAAGGCGGAGCGGCACCGACGAGGTGCGACGCAATGCGCTGTTCGCTCATGATCGGCGCGTCCCCGCCGAGCGGCGCGG
>JBKQTR010000080.1:0-3905 GCA_052143095.1 Allostellaceae bacterium | reverse complement strand
TCGGGGCGCCGCTGGCGCGTCGCCGCCTCCGCCTGCGCCTCGCGCCAGCGGCGGATCTCCTCGTGATGTCCCGAAAGCAGCACCTCCGGGACCGCGCGCCCCTGCCAGCTTTGCGGCCGGGTATACTGGGGATATTCGAGCAATCCCCGCGCGAAACTCTCCTCCACCAGCGCGCCGGCGTCGCCGACCACGCCCGGCAGCAGCCGCACACAGGCATCGATCAGCACGATCGCCGCCGGCTCGCCGCCCGACAGCACGAAGTCGCCGAGGCAGATCTCCTCCATCGCCTGTGCCTCGATGACCCGCTCGTCGACGCCCTCGAAGCGGCCGCACAGCAGCCGCAGGCCCGGACCCGCGGCGAGTGCCCGCACCCGCGCCTCGTCCAACGGCCGGCCGCGCGGTGAGAGATAGATCAGCGGCCCCGCACCCGGCGCGCCCGCGACCGCGGCGTCGACGATGTCGGGACGCATCACCATGCCGGGACCGCCGCCGAAGGGCGCATCGTCGACAGAGCGGTGTTTATCGCGCGCGAAATCGCGGATGTCCACCGTCTCGAGCCGCCACAGCCCCTCGCGCAACGCCTTGCCGGCGAGCGAATGGCCGAGCGGCCCGGGAAACATCTCCGGGAAGATCGTCAGCACGGTTGCCGTCCACGGCGCCATGACCCGTCCTTACGCCTCCGCCTCGCCGTCGCGATCGAGCTCCGCCTCGACCGGCCGGTTGTCGAGCAGCCCGTCCGGCGGATCCACCACCAGCCTGCCGCCGGCAATATCGACCACCGGCACCGCCGCCTCGGTGAAGGGCACCAGCACCACCCTGCCATCCGGCTTCTCGACCTCCAGGCTGTCGCCGGCGCCGAAATCATGCACCGCGCGCACGCGGCCGAGCGCCGCTCCGTCTCTCAGCGCTACCGCGAGGCCGATCAAATCGGCGTGGTAGTACTCCTCCGCGCCGGGCTGCGGCAGCGCCGCCCGCGGCAGATAGAGCCGCGTGCCCTTGAGCCGCTGCGCGGCGTCGCGGTCGCCGACGCCGTCGATGCGCGCGATCAGCATGCCGCGCACCGTGCCGGTCAGCGCGAGGCTGAGACGGCGCGCGCCGCGCTCGTCCTCGAGCGGCCCGTAAGCGGCGATGGCGGCCGGCTCGGCGGTGAAGCTCTTCACCCGCACTTCCCCGCGCACGCCATGCGCGCCGGCGATCACGCCCATCAGCACGCGCCGCTCCTCGCCCGGTGCCACGTCACGGCCTCGGCTCAGGCCTGCGCCGGCGCGCCTTGGCCGCCGGCCGCCGCCTCGCCCGCCGCCGCAGCGGCCTTGGCGCGCTCCTGCGTCTTGGCGCGCGGCGCCGATTTCTTCGGCGTCTCGCGGATGGCGCGCTTGGGCCCGAGCCCGGCATCGCCGAGGAAGCGTTGCACGCGCTCGCTCGGCTGCGCGCCGACCTTGAGCCAATGCTGGATGCGCTCGGATTTGAGCACGACGCGCTCGGCATGGCCGCGATCGAGCATCGGGTTGTAGGTGCCGAGCTTCTCGATGAAGCGGCCGTCGCGCGGGCTGCGCGAATCGGCGACGACAATGCTGTAGAACGGCCGCTTCTTGGTGCCGCCGCGGGTCAGTCGGATCTTGAGCGACATAGGTCTCCTTTCGTCACGTGCGTGGTCATTCCGGCAAGTGGCACACGGCCTCGATCTTGTGTCCGTCGGGATCGAAGACGAAGGCGCCGTAATAGTGGGCGTGGTATTGCGGCCGGAGCCCGGGCTTGCCGTTGTCGGTGCCGCCATTGGCCAGAGCCGTGGCGTGGAAGGCGTCGACCGCCGTCCGGTTCGGCGCGGCAAAGCCGATATGCAGGCCGAGATTGGGGGTCACCGTGCGATGCCGGACGATCCAGAAGGGCAGAGCCTGCTCGCGCAGCGGATGCGGCTCGGGCGGCCCGTAGCCGGAGCCTTCGTCGAAATCATAGACGCGCCCGTAGCCGAGCGGCGCCAGCACCGCATCGTAGAAGGCGCGGCTGCGCTCGAGATCGCCGACGCCGAGCGAGAGGTGATCGAGCATGGCGCTCATCCGCGGAAGCCGCCGCCGCCGCCCGGCAGCAGGGCGGAGATGCCGTGGCGCATCAGGCCCTTCTTGCCGAGCTTGGTCATCTTCTTCATCATGCTCGCCATATCCTGATACTGCTTCAGCAGGCGATTGATCTCCGGCACCGAGGTGCCGGAGCCGGCGGCGATGCGGCGCCGGCGCGAGGCGTTGAGCAGCTTGGGATTGCGCCGCTCCGTGCGCGTCATCGAGGAGATGATCGCCTCCTGGCGCTTGATCATGCCGTCGTCGATCTTGGCCCCGTCGAGCTGTTTCTTGATCTTGTTGACGCCGGGCAGCATGCCCATGACGCCGCCCATGCCGCCCATCTTGCGCAGCTGCTTCAGCTGCTGCGCTAGGTCGTCGAGGTCGAAGCCGCCTTTCTGCAGCTTCAGCGCGAGCTTCTCCGCCTCCTCCTGGTCGACGGTCTCGGCCGCCTTCTCGACCAGGCCCACGACATCGCCCATGCCGAGGATGCGGCCGGCGACGCGCTCGGCATGGAAGGGCTCGAGCGCGTCGAGCTTCTCGCCGGTGCCCATGAACTTGATCGGCCGGCCGGTGATCTGGCGCATCGAGAGCGCGGCGCCGCCGCGGGCATCGCCGTCGACGCGGGTCAGCACGATGCCGGTGATGCCGACGCGCTCGGCGAAGGCCTTGGCGACGTTGACCGCGTCCTGGCCGGTCATGGCGTCGGCCACCAGCAGGCTCTCGGTCGGCTGCGCCGCATCGCGCACCGCCGCCACCTCCTGCATCAAGGGTTCGTCGATATGGAGGCGGCCGGCGGTGTCGAGGATGACGACATCGTAGGCCTCGCGCCGGCCGGTATCGAGCGCGCGCCGGGCGATCGCCACCGGCTTCTCGCCGGCGACGATGGGCAGCGAGGTCACCTCGACCTGGCGCGCCAGCACGGCGAGCTGCTCCTGCGCGGCCGGGCGCTGCACGTCGAGCGAGGCGAGCAGCACCTTCTTGCGCTCGCGCAGGCGGAGCTGGCGGGCGAGCTTGGCGGCGGTGGTGGTCTTGCCCGAGCCTTGCAGCCCGACCATCATGACCACGACCGGCGGCACGGCGTTGAGGTCGAGCGGCGCGGCCACGGCGCCGCCCAGGGTCTCGACGAGGTGGTCGTGGACGATCTTCACCACCATCTGCGCCGGCGTCACCGAGCGCACCACCTCCTGGCCCACCGCCTGCGCGCGCACTGCGTTGACGAAGTCCTTGACCACCGGCAGCGCCACATCCGCCTCGAGCAAAGCGACGCGGATCTCGCGCAGCGCGACGTTGACGTCGTCTTCCGACAGCGCGCCGTGGCGGCGCAGCCGGTCGAACACGTCGTTGAGGCGGTTGCTCAGGCTCTCGAACATGACCATCCCGCAAAAACCAACGAGGCCAGTGCGCGACACTCGCGGACTGGCCGGCCCCCCGAGGGGGCTCGGAAACGCTTCAACGGAAGCGGGGGCAAGTTAGGCGGCGGGATGGGGTGGTGTCAACGGACGTGCAGCAACTCTCAATAGGGCGTCGGAATGATGGAAACAGCCGCTGCAGGGCGATCGTGCGTCCTTCGACTGCTCGCTACGCTCGCGCTCAGGATGAGGTAATTTTCTTTGTGCCATCAACAATCTACCTCATCCTGAGCTTGCGCCGTAGGCGCATGTCGAAGGACGCACCTCGTCGATCCAGCATTCCTTTGAAACATCGTCGGCTTAGGCGGCGCCCCCCGCGAAGAGCTTGAGATCGGCGACCAGCCCCTCGTCGCGCTCGATGGCATATTCCTGCCGGCCGGCCTCGCCGTTCTCGATCACCATCAGCACCGCCGCGCCGGTCTCGAAGATGCGCAGGCTGCGC
>JBKQTR010000079.1:0-12450 GCA_052143095.1 Allostellaceae bacterium | reverse complement strand
TGCTCAACGACAGCGGCGCCGACCGCTACTCCATCGCCTATTTCCACAGCCCCAACCCGGACACGGTCATCGAATGCCTGCCGAGCTGCACCGGTTCTGGCAATCCCGCGCGATATCCGCCGGCCGTGTACCGCGACCTCGTGTTGGAGTTCTACCGCGCCAACTACTTCCACCAGAAAGATCACCGCTCCGAGGCGCTGGAGCGCCTCGCGGGCGAGCAACCGGCGGAGTAGGGGACTACGCAGAGCAGTCGGCCCGCCCGGAAAACTTTGCCGAGCAATTGGTCTTCCGCTAAGCCGCAGTGAATTTCGCGAAGTTCCAATGCCGGCCCGGCGCTGCGTCAAGCAGCGCGCGCGTATAGTCATGGCGCGGATGCAAGAAGATTTCCGTCACGTCGCCGTATTCCACCACCTTGCCCTTTGCCATCACGGCAACGGTGTCGCAGACCTGCGCGGCGACGCGGAGGTCGTGGGTGATGAAAAGGAGCGTCAGGCGCAAGCGCTGGCGGATGTCGTCCAGGAGCCGCAACACCTGGGCCTGCACGGACACATCGAGTGCGGAAACCGCCTCGTCGGCGATCAGCAGTTCCGGTTCCATGGCTAGCGCGCGGGCGATGCAGATGCGTTGGCGCTGACCGCCGGAGAATTGATGCGGATAGCGCGCCAGCGCATTTCGATCGAGGCGGACCAGATCGAGCAGCGCCTCGGCGCGGCTCACCGCCTCAGCGCGACCGAGGCCAAAATTCATCGGCCCCTCGACGATGGATTGGCCGACCGTGCGGCGCGGATTGAGCGAGCGGTAGGGGTCCTGGAAAACGATCTGAACGCGGTGGCGGTGCTGGCGCAGCCGGCGGGGGCTGAGTGCGCCGATCTCGTCCGCGCCCAGCCAGATCTGTCCAGCGGTCGGCTGGATGAGGCGCGCAATGCAGCGGGCGACCGTGGATTTGCCGGAGCCGGATTCGCCGACGATGCCCAGCGCTTCGCCGCGCTTGATCTCGATGCTGACGGAATCGGCCGCGTGAACGGTGAGCGTCTTGCGAAAGAAGGCGGCATCGCCATAGATCTTGGCGAGATTGGCGGTGCGGAGCACGATTGGCGCGGCAGGATCGCGCGGCTTGGCACGCGGGATCAGGCTTGGCACCGAAGCGATGAGGCCGCGGGTATAGTCGTGCTTGGGCCGCCGCAGCACCTCGTCCGTGGCGCCGAATTCGACCATTTCGCCGAACCGGAGCACCGCGACCCGATCGGCGATCTCGCTGACCACGCCGAAGTCATGGGTGATGAACAGCACGCCCGTGCCGCGTTCGCGCTGGATGTCTTTGATCAGCGTAAGAATCTGCGCCTGGGTGGTAACGTCGAGCGCCGTGGTCGGCTCGTCGGCGATGAGCAGCGCCGGTTCCAGCGCCAGCGCCATGGCGATCATGATGCGCTGGCGCTGACCGCCGGAAAGCTGATGTGGATACGCGGCATAGACGCGGTGGGGCTCTGCGATACGAACGCGGGCCAAGGTATCGAGGATCTTGCGCCGGCGTTCCGCCTCGGCGAGGCCGGTGTGCGTGGCGAAAACTTCATCGATTTGGCGACCGCAGGGCATGACCGGATTGAGCGCGGTCATCGGCTCCTGAAAGATCATGGACATGCGGTTGCAGCGGAGCTCGCGCAGTCGCGCTTCGTTGATGCCGAGAATATCCTCGCCGGCGAGCCGCACCGAGCCGCCGGTCGGCCCCAGCGTGCGCGGCAGCAGGCCCATGATCGTCTGTGCGATGACCGATTTGCCGGAGCCGGATTCGCCGACCAGGCAGACGATCTCACCCTTATTCACGGTCACGCTGACGTCGCGAACAGCGAGTGGACGATCGCTGCCCGGCGGCAAACTGACGCTAAGATCACGAATCTCGAGCGCGGGATGCCCGGTCAAATCGATTTGCTCATGCGAGGATCCAAGGTATCGCGCAAGCCGTCGCCGAGCATGTTTACCGCCAGCACGGTGATGGCGAGGAAGATGCCGGGATAGAGGATCGAGTGCGGATAGACCCGGAATAGCTGACGACCCTCGGCCATGATATTTCCCCAGGTAGGGATATCGGTCGGAATGCCGATGCCGAGGAAGCTGAGAATGGCTTCGGTCAGGATCGCCGATGCGCAAACGAAGGTGCTTTGCACGATCATTGGCGCGATCGTATTCGGCATGACGTGGCGGATCAGAATCAACGGCAGCGGCGTGCCGACCGAAATTGCCGCCTCGACATAGGGCTCCTCGCGAATGCCGAGGACGATGGACCGCACCAGGCGCACCACGCGCGGAATCTCAGGCACCACGATGGCGAAGATCACGGTGAACAGCCCGGCGCCCCAGACCGAGACCAGGCCGATGGCGAGCAGAATGCCGGGTATCGCCATCAGACCGTCCATGACCCGCATGATGATCCGGTCGACCCAGCGGATATAGCCGGCGACCAGGCCGATGGCGAGGCCGATGACCCCGCTGATCAGCGCGACGGTCACGCCGACGATGAGGGAGACGCGGGCGCCATAGATGACGCGGCTATAGACGTCGCGGCCCAGACTGTCGGTCCCCATCCAATAGGTAAGGACCGATTGCCCGCCGCTATCGTCGGTGATCACATGCTGGGTGCCCGGCGGCTTGTTCCGATAGACCGGATCGATCGCCTTGGGATCGATGGTGCCCAGCACCGGCGCGAGCACGGCGATCAGCACGATCAGCGCGAGGATGGCCGCGCCGATGGTGACGCTTCTGTTGCGGGCGAGGCGACGCCAGAGACCGCGTTGTGGCGCTCTCGCTTGCGACAGCGCCGCAACGGGCAATGCGTCGTCAATCTCGCCGGTCAATAGCGGATCCTAGGATCGAAGAAGCTATAGGTCAGGTCGATCAGCAGGTTGACGATCACATAGGTGAACGAGAACAGCAGAATGATCGCCTGGATGACCGGGTAGTCACGCGCCAGGACAGCGTCCACGGTGAGGCGGCCGAGGCCCGGAATGTTGTAGACGCTCTCGGTCACCACCACGCCGCCAATAAGCAAGGCGACCCCCAGGCCGATGACGGTGACGATGGGGACGGCGGCATTGCGCAGCGCATGGCGGATCAGGATGACGCGGCTGCTCAAGCCCTTGGCGCGCGCGGTGCGGATATAGTCCTCGCCCAGCACCTCGATCACGCTCGCCCGGGTCATGCGCGCGATCAGCGCGATATAGATCACCGCCAGGGTGAAGCTCGGCAAAATCAGATGCGCGATGCAATCGGCAAAATTCTCGCCGATGCGGCGATAGCCTTGCACCGGAAGCCAATCGAGCTGGACAGCGAAGACATAGATCAAGAAATAGCCGATGACGAAGACCGGCACCGAAAAGCCCAGCACGGAGAGACCCATCACGCCGCGATCGAGCCAGCCGCCATGGCGGTAGGCCGCCAATACGCCAAGCGGCACGGCCACCGATACGGCGAGGATGATGGTGCAGAGCGCCAGCGCCAGCGTTGGCTCGATGCGTTGCAGGATAAGCTCGGCGACGGTCTTCTTGAAGAAGAAGCTTTCGCCGAAATCGCCGTGCAAGCCGCGGGCGCCCCAGATCACGAACTGCTGCACCAGCGGCTTGTCGAGGCCGAGTTTGCTGCGAATCTCGGCGATCTGTTCTGATGTCGCGGTGTCGCCGCCGATGATGGCAGCCGGGTCACCGGGGGTGAGCCGCAGCATCAGGAAGACGAAGATCGCTACCATTCCCAGGACTGGAACGGTGGCGAGCAGCCGATTTGCGATGAAGGTGAGCACGGCCCGACCGGAGCGCCCGGCGTCAGCTGCCGTTCGCGCTGACGTGCCAGAACAGCGGCATCGGCGCCGCCAGCCACCCGTCGACCTTGTCCTTGCGATAGACAAGCGGCTTGTTCCACTGGCCCACCCAGGCTTCGGTCGGCATCTCGAGCGCGCGCGCCTGCACTTGGTGCGCAATCTCCACCTGCTTGGCGGGATCGGTCTCGTGGGCGAAGGCGTCGCGCAGCTTTTCCATCTCCGGATCGCACGGCCAGCCCGGCGCCGCCTTGTCGCAATTCGCGGCAAGAAAGGCTGCGGAGACGGGATTGAGCACGTCGACCGAGGCCCAAGAGGTCATGAAAGCGCTCCAGCCGCCCTGGCTTGGCGGGTCTTTCTTCACGCGCCGCGCCACCACCGATTGCCAGTCCATGTCGAGCATTTGCACGGTGAAGCCGCCGCGCTCGAGCAGGGACTTGGCCACCGGCGCCAGATTGGTCAGCACCTGGAGGTCGGTCGAGTGCAGCAGAACCACCGGTGCGCCGCTATAGCCGGCCTCCTGCAGCAGCTTTTTCGATGCCGCGAAGTCAGAATGAAAATAGGGCTTGGTGCCCGCATCCGTCGCGAACCGCGTGCCGCAGATGAACAATGCCGGACAGACTTTGTAGTATTGCGGGTCGCCCATCACGGCCTGCAGAAAATCGGCCTGATTGAAGGCGATCATCGCTGCCTGGCGCACCCTGGGATTGTCGAACGGCGGCTGGGTCGAATTGAAGCGAAACACAAATTGATTGCCGAGCGCATTGATGTCGTCGAAGGCGATGTTCTTGTCGGCCTTGAGCACGGGGAAGAGGTCGATCGAGGGGTCCTCGATCATGTCTATCTCGCCGGCGAGCAGCGCATTGACCGCAGTTTGGCTATCCGAGATCGCGACCCATTCGACCCGATCGACGGTCACCGCCTTGCCGCCGGACAGCCAATCCGGCTTCTCGGCGCGCGGCTGGTAGTCCCTGAACTTGACGAATACGGCTTTCTCGCCGGGCTTCCACTCGTCCTTCTTGAACACGAAAGGTCCGGAGCCGGTGAAATCGGAAATCTGCTCGGTCGGCGAGGTCTCGGCGACGCGCTTCGGCATCATGAAGGGCACGTTCGAGCTTGGCTTCGCCAAGCTGAGGAGCACCAGACCGTAGGGTGCCTTCAAGGTCAGCTTGAAAGTCTTCTGATCGACCGGATCGATCGATGCGGTTGCGGCGATGAGCTTCTGCCCCATGGCATCGCGGGCGGCCCAGCGTTTGATCGAGGCGATACAATCATCCGATGTGACCGACGTGCCGTCATGCCATTTGAGTCCGTCGCGCAGGGTGAAGGTGTAGACGAGATTGTCGGGACTGACGTCCCACTTCTCGAGCATTTGCGGACGCACCACCTCCTCGGAGTCCATGGCGAGAAGCGTGTCATAGATCATGTAGCCGGCGTCGCGCGCGATATAGGCTGTGGTCCAAATGGGATCGACGATCTTGAGGTCGGAGTGCATGACCACCCGAAGCGTGGTTTCGGCCGACGCCCCCGGAGCCTGAGCCAGCAATGAGGCGCAACTGATTGCGCCAGCAATGCAAAAGCCGCGAAAGCCGCGAAACCGTTCGCCTGCCGCCATGGTCGTGTCCCCTGTGCCGACCGCCGCCTCGAACGCCCGTCCCGGACTGCGGATCCGGTCGAGACGGCTGCCGGGTCAGCTTAGCCGAGCTTCCCCGGATGACTCCCGATCTGGCGTGAATAGTCGGCCTTTTCCGGCCTTCCTGCAAGGCAGAGACGAGGTGCAGCCGGCAACCGGCACCTCGGGCGGCCCCGTAGCGCGACCTCGTGCTGGCGTTCTACCGCGCCAACTACTTCCACCAGAAAGGCCACCGCTCCGAGGCGCTGGAGCGGGCACGCGGGAGAACAGTCGGCGGAGTAGGGTGTGTACTCAGGTCCGTCGGCTCGCGCGGAAAATCGGGCGGCGATGTGTCAGGACACTCAGCTTGGCCAGTAGAGACTGAAGCTCTACCTAGCCGACCGTCCCGAAGGCTACTATCATTCCAACCGCGGGACTCACCAGGGGCGTTGAACGCCCAATAGCGTGGCGAGGGGGTCTTGGCGAGCAATCGGGTCGAGCGACGGCTCACTGCCATTCTGGCGGCGGATATCGCCGGCTACAGCCGGCTGATGGGCGCCGATGAGGAAGGCACGCTGACCCAAATGAAATCGCATCGGCGCGCTCTAATCGATCCCAAGATAGCGGAGCACCGCGGGCGGATCGTCAAGACCACCGGCGACGGGTTGTTGGTGGAGTTCGCGAGCGTCGTCGATGCCGTGCGGTGCGCCGTCGACGTCCAGCGCGGCATGGTCGCGCGCAACGCCGAGATTGCGCCCGACAAGCGGATCGAGTTCCGCGTGGGCGTCAACGTCGGCGACATCATCATCGACGGCGGAGACATCTTCGGCGACGGTGTCAATGTGGCCGCGCGTCTGGAAGGGCTGGCGGAACCGGGGGGCATTTGCGTGTCAGCCAGGGTCCAGGAAGACGTTCGGGGCAGGCTCGATATCGCCTTCGCCGACGAGGGTGAGCAGCAACTCAAGAACATCGCATGGCCGGTACGGGTCTATCGCGTGCAGCTCGGCAGCGTAACGGCGACGCTGCGGCCGGCTCTCGCGCTTCCCGATAAACCATCGATTGCCGTGCTGCCCTTCGACAATATGAGCGGTGGGCCGGACCAGGACTATCTGGCGGACGGCATCGTCGAAGCGATCACCGCCGCGCTCTCACGCATCCGCTCCTTTTTCGTCATCGCGCGCAACTCCGCGTTCACCTACAAGGGCCGGGCGGCGAACGTGCGCGACATCGGCAGCGAATTGGGCGTTGCCTACGTTCTCGAAGGCAGCGTGCAGAAGGCCGGCAATCGGATCCGGATCATCGTGCAGCTCATCGAAACCGAGGGTGGCGCGCACGTCTGGACCGGGCGTCATGACGGCACGATCGACGACATTTTTGATCTTCAGGATCGCATCACCGAGCAAGTGGCGGGCGCGCTCCAGCCCTCCATTCGCATCGCCGAGATCGAGCGTTCGCGGCGCAAGCGGCCGCAGGATTTGGGCGCCTACGACTATGCCATGCGTGCGATGCCGCATGTCTGGGCGCTCGAGAAGGAAGAGAGCGCCAAGGCGCTCGAACTGCTCGACCAGGCGCTCGCGATCGATCCCGAATACCCGCTGGCCTTGTCGCTCGCCGGTTGGTGCCATGCTCAGCGCTCCGTCTACAACTGGGCGGACGACCTCGCGCAGAGCCGGTCGCGCGCGCTGACGCTGGCCGAACGAGCGGCCGAATTCAGCGGCGACGATCCGCTTATCCTCGCCGTGCTCGGCGCGGTGCATACCTTCGTGCGCAACCACGGAACGGCGCGGGTGCTGCTCGAGCGCGCGCTCGCCATCGACCCCAACGCGGCGTGGGCATGGAGCCGGCTCGGATGGCTTGAGAACTATTCCGACCGGCCGGAGCGCGCGATCGAGAAGTTCGAGCGCGCCTTGCGCCTCAGTCCGCTCGACCCGATGAATTTCAACAATTATGTCGGCATCGGTTCCGCGCATGAAATCGCGCAGGACTATGACAAGGCTGCCGCGCTTTACCGACGGGGGCTCGAGGAACGGCCCCACGCCATGTGGATTTACCGCAACCTGGCCTCGGCGCTGTCTGGCGCGGGCCGGATGGAGGAGGCCAAGCAGGCCTATGCGCAAATGTTGCGCAGCTATCCGGATATGACCGCGTCGAGACTTCGGCAGGCGATGGTCTTCTCGCCAGGAGTTCTCGACCGTATGGTCGACAGCCTCAGGAAGCTGGGCTTGCCGGATTGATGCGGACGCCAGCCGGGATCGGCGGCAAAGGAGCGACGTATGGGGCGCAAATTCCAGAACATCCTCGAGACGGTCGGGAATACGCCGGTGGTCAGGATAAACCGGTTGGCGCCGGCAGGCGTCAACCTGTTCGTCAAGATCGAGGCCTTCAACCCCTTGGGCTCTGTGAAGGATCGACTTGCGCTCGGGGTGATCGAAGCCGCCGAGCGGTCCGGGGAACTCAAGCCGGGGCAAACAGTCGTGGAGGCGACCAGCGGCAACACCGGCATCGGCTTGGCCATGGTCTGCGCCCAGAAAGGCTATCCTCTCGTGGTGACGATGGCCGAAACCTTCAGCGTCGAGCGGCGAAAGCTGATGCGCTTTCTCGGCGCCAAGGTGGTGCTGACGCCGGCAGCCCAACGCGGCATGGGCATGGTGATGAAAGCCAGGGAGCTCGCCAAGACTCATGGCTGGTTTCTGACGCGTCAGTTCGAGAACGAAGCCAATCCCGACATTCATTCGCGAACGACGGCGCGGGAAATCCTCGAGGACTTCGCGGGCGAGCCGCTTGACTACTGGGTCAGCGGATATGGTACCGGTGGCACGCTCAAAGGCGTGGCGCGGGTGCTGGCGAAAGAAAGGCCCGATACAAAAATCGTTGTTTGCGAACCGCAGGACGCGCAACTGCTGGGTAGCGGGGTCCTGCAGCAGCGCAATCCGGACGGCTCTGCGGCAACGGGCCATCCTGCATTCAAGTCGCACCCGATGCAGGGCTGGACGCCGGATTTCATCCCGAAATTGACCGCGGACGCGGTCGACATGCATCTGATAACCCGCATCCTGTCGATATCGAACGACGACGCGATGCGATGCGCCCAAGAGTTGGCCAGCAAGGAAGGAATCTTCGTCGGCATTACTTCCGGGGCTACCTTTGCCGGTGGGCTGCGGGTTTGCGAAGAGGCGCCGAAGGGGGCGACCATCCTCTGCATGTTGCCGGACACGGGCGAGCGCTATCTGAGCACGCCGCTCTTTGCCAACGTCTCGGCGGAGATGACCGGAGAGGAACGGGAAATCTCGCGCTCGACGCCGACCGCCCAACTGGATGCTTGAACGGTCTCAGGCGGCGCCGCCGACTCATGACGGGCGTTAGCAGCGGCGCGACGTCTCGGCGCGGGGGATGGCGGAAGCCGGCGGCTCTGCGAAACGCAGCGATCGGAGCCCGGTCAACCGGCGGCCGTCATGACGGGACGGCCGCGCGGTCCTCCGGCCCGGATTTCACTTCACCGAAGAGAACGCCGTCGGTGCAAGCATCTGGTTGATCACCCGCTCGACGATCTGCCCGTCCTTCTCGGTCTCGGCGCGGGCCGCGAGCCATTCCGGATCGGTGGCGAAGGCGTTCCACTTCCTTTCGCGCTCGGCGAGCGATTCCCAGGCGAGAAAATAGACCAGCTGCTGATTGCTCTCGCCGATGACCGTCGTGAAGAACCCCGCTTGCCGAATGCCGTGCTTTTGCCAGAGCGCTAGCGTTTTCGTCTCGAACCGGCTCAAAAGGGCGGGCAATCGCCCGGGAATGCAATGATAGACGCGCATCTCGTAGAGCATGGTTGACCTTCCCTCTCCTGATGTCGCTTCGGTCCGCCTTGGCCTATCGCGGCCGCCGCGATCGACGCCGACCGAGACTTTCCATTCCTCGACGCGGGGCCGGACCCGTCAATAGCCGCTTCGGAATGTCCTATTCCGCCACGAGGGTAACGTGGTCCGCTGCCCGCTGGAAGTCCCAGCAACGTCGCACGGTCAGGCATCATTCGGCTTCCGGCGTGCAGACCGCTTCTATCGCCCCGCCGGCCAGCACCTTCTCCGCGAATCTGATGGCGTCGGGCAGCGATCGCGTCACCGCTGCGTCGTGCGGCGTGCCGGCATGATCTGACGATGGAGGGCTTTCAACGCGTCGATATAGATCTCGGAGAACGTGGGGAACGGCTGGATGGTGTCGCGCAGCACCTCGAGCGGCACGCGGGCGCGGATCGCAAGAGTGGCCTGCTGCAGCCACTCGCCGGCCTCCGGGCCGAGCGCATAGGCGCCGGTCAGCCGCTCGCCGTCGCTGAGCAGCGTTATGAATCCGTTCGACTCGTCGTAGGCGCGCGTGTAGGTGGCGGTCTTCGCCACCTCTGATATGGGGGCGGTCGCGCTGAAGGTGGCCTCAGCCGCGCCGACCGAGGCCGCCTGCGGATCGGTGAAGGTCACCCGCGGCACGGCCTCGTAGTTGGCCTCGCGCGGCTCGCCGAGGATGTTCGCCGCGACGACCCGGCCCTGATACTTCCCGACGTGGGTCAGCTGCCAGATGCCGTTGACATCGCCGATCGCCCACAGGCGCTCGCCCGCGCGCAGGCGCGCGTCGACTGGAATCCCGCGGACGTTGGCTTCGACGCCGACGGTCTCCAGGCCGAGCCCGTCGACGCGCGGACGTCGGCCGGTGGCGACGAGCAGCCGGTCGCCGCTCAGCTTCCGGCCGTCTTCGAGTTCCAGGGCGTAGTGCTCGCCCTCGCGCCGCGCGGCGGTCGCGTGCACGCCGAGGGCGAGCTCGACGCCGTCCCGGCGCAAGGCGTCGGCGAGTGCCTCCCCTAGGGGCCGGGGCTCGCGGGGGAGTACGTGCGCAGCGCCCTCGACGAGAACCACCTCGCCGCCAAGGCGACGAACGGCTTGCGCCATCTCGACGCCGACCGGCCCACCTCCGAGCACGAGCAGCCGGCGGGGGACGGCCTTCATGCCGGTCACCTCACGGTTCGTCCAGATGCCCTCGAGGCCGCGCAGGCCCGGCACTGGCGGGATGATCGGCTCAGAACCTGTCGCCACGACCACGTGTTCGGCCGTGTGGCGAACGCCGTCGACGTCGACCACGCCCGTCCCGGCCAGCCGGCCGCGACCGCGAAGCAGGTCGATGCCATGCTCGGCGAGCCAACGCTCCTGGCCGGCGTCGGAGTAGTTCGAAACCATGTGGTCGCGCCAGGCAAGGGCGGCCTCGATATCGACCCGCGCTGTCGCCGCCGCGTCGTTCGCGCCCCGCGCGGCCTCCCCCGGGCGCAGCAGCGTCTTGGACGGGATGCACGCCCAGTAGGAGCACTCGCCACCGACCAGCTCGCGCTCGACGAGCGCGACGCGCAGACCGCCCTCTGCGAGCGCGCCGGCGCAGTGCTCGCCCGGCGACCCGCCGCCGATGACGATGACGTCGTAGTCGCCGCTCATGACGGCAGCTCCTTGCCGGCCTGCTCCCGGACGATGTAGTCGGCGTACCAGTCCGGCCAGTCCGCATCATGCTGGCCGGTCCGCTTCTCGTGCTCGCCGTGCGCGGCCGCCGCACGTCGGAGCGCGGTCGCGAGCTCAGTCGAGGAGGTGAACGTCGTGTCGTCTGCGTCCACACGTCCGGGCAATCGCGTGGTGACCTCCTGGAACAGCCAGCCGTTGCCGTCGGGATCTCTGAACGAGGCGTACGAGCGGTAGCTGCGATGCTCGGGATCGAGACCGCTAACCCGGAGCCGCCCAAATAGGTAGGGCTCGTCCGTGCCAGCGTACACGCCGCCGGCGTCGTGGAACACCTCGCTGATCTCGACGCCGCGACCGAGCAGCTCGTCGCGGGCGGCCTCGACGTCGGAGACAATCAGGTACAGTCCCTGGGCGGAGCCGGGTGCCGCCGCAGTGACGTTCTTGCCGAAGATGACCGAGCACCCGGAGCCAGGCGGCGTGAACTGGATCACGCGGAAGTCGTCACCGGCGGCGAAGTCGGCGTCGAGCCTCCAACCCAAGCCGCCGTAAAAGCGCTTGGCGCGATCGACGTCCGAAACAGGGATCACGACGACCTCGAGCCTCATGTCGACCCTCCGCGCTTTCGAAGCCTCGATTACAGTTTCGCTGCGCACTTGAGTACTGCTCATGTCCAGCTCCTCAGGTTTGGGTGCCTTGAGATTGGCGGCACACGTCCCAGCGTAGAAAGACTCATCCCTTAACTCCCCTCGATCGGGGCATTGATGATCGCCGTGAAGCTCGAATCAACAATTTGATTCCCACTCATGTCGCGGTTTCCTCATGGCTCTCCACGTTCGGCCTTCAAGGCGCATAACGGTTGAAGACAAAGTCGCGAGCTTTGACGGTCGCGTGACAGGAAAAGCAGGTGTTGTGCACCGCCGCGCTGGCGGGTTTGCCGTCGTTAAATTGAGCGAACCCCCAGCCGCCGGTCGAGGCGTATTTTCTCGAGTCCTTGACCATGAACTGAACCCCGTTCTTGGGTGGCCCGGCCACGAAAGATTGGAGACGGCCAAAGGCTTTTTCGCTTTCCGCCAACGGGTCGTAACTCCAGGCGAGCCGGGCAATGATGGTGCCGTCCGGGTACGGAAGCTTCCCTTCCCGGGAGGCCTTGATCGCTGCGTCGTTGCCCAGAATGGCGCGAATGTCGTTGAGGTTGCCTTCTTCGTGGGCCACGGAGATCAACCCCCAGTCGCGATATCCGGGGGGATTTTGACTCCGGAGGTCGGGGCGGCCTCTCCATCGGCCTGTCCAGATGCGGGGGCCATGGAGGCGACCACGGCGGCCAGCGCTCCAACTGCAACCAGCACAAAAACAATCCCTCTCATACGGTGCCTCCTTCAAATATGCGTGAACCCATGCGTAATCCGGCAATCTCGGATCAGGGTTCAGAACAAGCGTCATCACGAGCAATCCCAAATCAGGCAGGCCGGCCACGATTAGCGGAGCGATCGGAACGCCGTGCGGAGTTCGGCACTGAAGAGCTCCGGCTGCTCCCACGCGGCGAAGTGACCGCCCTTATCGAC
>JBKQTR010000078.1:0-18066 GCA_052143095.1 Allostellaceae bacterium | reverse complement strand
AGCGCTCGGTGATCTCGCTGCCGAGGAGGCGGTAGCGGAAGTCGGCGCCGGGCATCACCTCGATCAGGAACAGGTGGCGCAGGTAGGGTTTGAGCTCCAACGGCTCGATATCGTGGCGCGCCGGCATCGGCCGCGCGCCACGCTTGCGCTCCCAATACTCGAGCACGGGCCGCAAAATCGGCTGAGCGACGTTGCTGGGATCGACGGTAAAGGCAAGCCCCTCGACTGCCTTCGGACCACCCGGCACAACCACATTAATCCCGCTCGCCATCTTTTTCTCTCGTTAGTTGTGAGCATATGATGGCTTCTATGATTAACTATGGCATGGCGTAAACAAATCTTCCAGCGGTGTCCGAGGGCACCCTGCCATTCCGCTGATCTAGGCGATGTTTTTGCCGAGACTACAAGCGCGAAACCGCCGCATTCCGGACGCAGCGGATTTCACCCTGGCAGCGGAAGCCGGTGCGGCTTTCCGTCAAAGCGGAGCATACACAGGCGCAGCCGCTGGCTGGAAGAGCAGCAGCGTCTTGCCATCTCGCCGGCGCTGCCCCGCGTGGATCGATCGGCGCGTGCCGCGCCGCAGACAGCGGCGATCAGGCGCCGGGCGGCGCCACGGAATAACGCGTCGCGCTGAGGACTGGTTACGGTCGACCCGTCATCGGAGAGCGGCATCAGCAGCGCCTCCGAGAGGACATGCTCCATCCCTATCAACTTCAGCGTCGCCGAGGCGAGCACGGGCCGACGATGCGTCGTTACCGCGAGCAGCATGCGCTTAAACACTTCGAGCGTCGCGGGGCGGCCGGCGGCGATCTCCCGTATTGTCTTGCCGGTGCTGTTGCGGCCATAGCGATCGGTGATCTCGGTCCCCACCAACCGATAGCGAAATTCGTCGCCGGGGAGCGACTCGATCAGGCAGAGATGCGGCAGGTAAGGCTTGAGCTCCGAGGGCTCAATGTCGCGACGTGCCGGCATCGCTCGGGTCCCGCGCTTTTGCTCCCAATAGTCGAGCACCGGCCGAAGGATCGGCGGCGTGATGCCGGGCGGATCAACGATGATCAGCGCGCCGGCCACTCTTATCGTGCCCAGTCCGGTCGCGTCAGTCCCGTCCGCCATCGCTCGCTCTAAGGTTGCGAATTCGTGTATAGGCTACTCAACTTAATATCGCACTAACATCGAGATGAGTCTTCCAGCGACATCTGAGCGCATGTCGCCATTTTTCTGATGCGACACCATCTTTGGGCGGCGAGACAGCGTCGCCGGCCTTGGCGGATTTACCATGGCAGCGTATGATGTTGCCGCTTTGTGCCGGAGGGCCGGGCGCACCGGCGGTTGCCAGAGGATCCCCTTGCCGATCAATTCGCGCCTGGCGCGGCTTGCCGAAAATCCGTTTGCCCGCCTGGGCGCGCTTCTGGCCGATATCCAGCCGCGGGTGAACGAGCCGCCGATCCTGATGTCGGTGGGCGAGCCGCAGCACGAGACCCCGCCGCTCGCCGCGCGCATCATCGCCGAGAGCGCCCCGCTGTGGAACCGCTACCCGCCCTATTTCGGCACGCCCGAATACCGCGCCGCCTGCGCCGCGTGGCTTGCCCGCCGCTACCGCTTGCCGGAAGGGATGATCACGCCCGAGCGCCATGTGCTGGCGCTCAGCGGGACCAAGGAGGGTCTGTTCCAGCTCGGCCTGCTGGCGGTACCGGAGGCCAAGGCGGGCAAGCCGCCGACGGTGCTGATGCCCAACCCCTATTACCTCGTCTACGCCGGCGGCGGCGCGGTGCTGGGGGCCGAGTCGGTGCCGCTCGACGCCACCGCCGCCACCGGCTTCCTGCCCGATCTCGACGCCATCCGCCCGGAGATGCTGGAGCGCTGCGCGCTGTTCTATCTCTGCACCCCGGCCAACCCGCAAGGCGTCGTCGCCGACCGCGCCTATCTCGCCAAGGCGATCAAGCTGGCGCGCGATTGGGATTTCGTCCTCGCGGTCGATGAATGCTATTGCGAAATCTACGACCGCGTGCCGCCCACCGGCGCGCTCGAGGCCGCTCTGGCGCTCGGCGGCGATCTCCGCAACCTGCTCGTCTTCCATTCGCTGTCCAAGCGCTCGAATGCCGCCGGCATGCGCTGCGGCTTCGTCGCCGGCGACCCCGATCTCATCGCGCGCTTCCAGCATCTGCGCAGCTATGGCGGCCCGCAGGTGCCGCTGCCGCTGCAGCTCGCCGCCACGGCGCTGTGGCAGGACGAGGCGCATGTCGAGCCCAACCGCGCGCTCTATCGCCGCAAATTCGACATCGCCGAGGCGAAGCTCGGCCGCCGGTTCGGCTTCTACCGTCCGCCCGGCGGCTTCTTCCTCTGGCTCGATGTCGGCGATGGCGAGCAGGCGGCCAAGCGTCTCTGGCGCGAGGCGGCGCTGCGCACGCTGCCGGGCGCCTACACCGCGCGCGGCAGCGGCCGCGAGAATCCCGGCCAGCGCTATATCCGCCTGGCCTTGGTGCATGACGACGCCACCATCGCCTCCGGCATGGACCGACTGCTGCAGGTGCTGGGATGAGCCCGCGCCGCCCCTTCCCCTTCGATCCGTGTCAGGAGGAAAGACGCGCATGGTGACGATGAGCGAAGGCGTCGAGCGCCGCGTGCCGCACCGCCTGCTCTACGAGGCCATGGGGCTGCTGCTGCTGATCGGCACCGTGCTGCTCGCGCTCGCGCTCATCAGCTACAACCGCGGGGATCCCTCCTGGAACCACGCGGTCGACGCACTGCCGCGCAACATTCTCGGCCGCAGCGGCGCTACCCTCGCCGATCTCCTGTTCCAGAGCTTCGGCCTGGCCGCGGCGCTGCTGCCGGTGGTGCTGCTCTATTGGTCGGTGCGCCTCCTGCTCGGGCGCGGCCTTGCCCGGCTCTGGTTGCGCCTGCTGCTGCTGCCGCCGGCGCTGCTGCTGATGACGCTGGCGCTCGCCATCCTGCCGGCGCCGCGCTTCTGGCCGGTGGCCGCCGGGCTCGGCGGCTTTGCCGGCAAGCTGCTGGCCGCCGCCGCGCTGCGTCACGCCGTGCCGGGGCCGCTCGCCGCGCTCGCCGCCGCGGCGCTGGCGGCGCTGCTGCTGCTCTTCGTCACCGGCCTCACCATCGACGATTGGCGCAACGTGCTGCCGGCCGAGCAACCGCAGCGCCGGCGCCGGCGCGAGCCCGCGCCGCGCGCGCCTTGGGCGGCGCTGCGCGCCGTCTTCGGCCGGCTGCTGGCGCGTGCCGAGGCGGTGCAGGAGCGGCTGCGGCAGGAGCCCAACCTCGACGCGCCGCCGGAGCAAGCCGCCGACGTGCCGCGGCCGGCGGTCGAGAAGATCGCCCGCCGACGCGCCGCCACCGTCGACGTGCCGGCGCGCGGCGCCAAGCGCGAGCCGGCGCGGCAGACGACGCTCGATCTCGGCCCCGCCGACCGGCATCTGCTGCCGCCGCTAGACCTGCTGGCGGCGCCGCCGCCGAGCAAGGGAACGCAGATCAACGAGGAGGCGCTGCAGCAGAACGCGCGCATGCTCGAGAGCGTGCTCGAGGATTTCGGCGTGCGCGGCCAGATCGTCAAGGTGCGCCCGGGCCCGGTGGTGACGCTCTACGAGCTCGAGCCCGCGCCTGGCATCAAGGCCTCGCGCATCATCGGCCTCGCCGACGACATCGCCCGCTCGATGAGCGCGATCTCGGCGCGCGTCGCGGTGATTCCCGGGCGCAACGTCATCGGCATCGAGCTGCCCAACGCCAAGGCGGAGATGGTCTTCCTGCGCGAACTCTTGGCCGCCGAGCCTTACGAGCGCGCGGCGGCGCGGCTGACCCTGGTGCTGGGCAAGGATATCGGCGGCGCGCCGGTGATCGCCGATCTCGCGCGCATGCCGCATCTGCTGATCGCCGGCACCACCGGCTCGGGCAAGTCGGTCGGCATCAACACCATGATCCTCTCCATCCTCTACCGCCTGCCGCCCGAGCAGTGCCGCTTCATCATGATCGACCCCAAGATGCTGGAGCTCTCGGTCTATGACGGCATTCCGCATCTGCTCTGCCCGGTGGTGACCGATCCGCGCAAAGCGGTGGTCGCGCTCAAATGGACGGTGCGCGAGATGGAGAACCGCTATCGCGCCATGTCGAAGCTCGGCGTGCGCAACATCGAGGGCTACAACCAGCGCCTCGCCGAGGCCGAAGCGCGCGGCGAGGAGCTGATGCGCAAGGTGCAGACCGGCTTCGATTCCGAGACCGGCCAGCCGATCTTCGAGGACCAGCCGCTCGACACCACGCCCTTGCCGCTGATCATCGTCGTGGTCGACGAGATGGCCGATCTCATGCTGGTCGCCGGCAAGGACATCGAGGCGGCGATCCAGCGCCTGGCGCAGATGGCGCGCGCTGCCGGCATCCACATCGTCATGGCAACGCAGCGCCCCTCGGTCGACGTCATCACCGGCACGATCAAGGCGAACTTCCCGACCCGCATCAGCTTCCAGGTCACATCCAAGATCGACAGCCGCACCATCCTCGGCGAGAGCGGCGCCGAGCAGCTGCTGGGCCGCGGCGACATGCTGCACATGGCCGGCGGCGGCCGCATCACCCGCGTGCACGGGCCCTTCGTCTCCGACCAGGAGGTCGAGCAGGTCGTGCGCTTCCTCAAGGACCATGGCCGCCCGCCGGTCTATATCGAGGACATCACCACCGACGACGAGGAGGCCGGCGCCGAGCTGCCCGGCGGCGAGGGCGAGGGCGGCGGCTCCGGCGATCAGCTCTACGATCAGGCGGTGGCGCTGGTCTGCCGCGAGCGCAAGGCGTCCACCAGCTTCGTCCAGCGCCATCTCCAGATCGGCTACAACCGAGCCGCGCGCATCATCGAGCGCATGGAAACCGAAGGCGTGGTCAGCGCCGCCAATCACGTCGGCAAGCGCGAGGTGCTGGCGCGCAACATCGAGTGAGGGCGGCGCGACGCAAAGCGTCGTCGCCGGCGGGCGCCAGCGGTTGCTCCTGAGCCTGTCGAAGGATGCAACCGCGAGAGCCCGCACCGTGCAGGCTACCCCCCACTTCCCGCCGGCGCCTCGGCCGCCTATATCCTTGGGCACCATGACGCCGCTCACCCGCCGCCATCTGCTCGCCTCGCTCGCTGCCGCCGCCGCGCTGGCCGCATTGCCGGGGCGCGCCGCGGCGGCCGCGCGGCCGGCGCAGCTCTCCGCCCAGGACGCGGCGGAGCTGACCCAGGTGCAGCAATACCTCGACGGCATCCGCACGCTGCGCTCGCGCTTCCAGCAATTCGCCCAGGATGGCGGCGTCGCCGCGGGGACGATCTATCTGCAGCGCCCGGGCAAGATGCGCATCGTCTACGACCCGCCGACGCCGATCCTCATCGTCTCCGACGGGAACGCGGTCTACTACTGGGACAGCAAGCTGGAGCAGCTGTCGCAGATCGGCGTCGAGGACACGCCCGCCTGGTTCCTGCTGCGGCCGGAGATCAAACTCAACGGCGACGTCACCGTCACCGGCTTCCGCCGTGAGCCCGGCGTGCTGCGCATCGCCATGAGCGAGACCAGGAGCCCCGATCAGGGCAGCCTCACCGTGGTGATGAGCGATCGCCCGCTGGAGCTCAGGCAATGGACCGTGATCGACCCGCAGCAGCGGCAGGTGACGGTGACGCTGGAAAGCCCGCAATACGGCGTGCCGCTCGACCCCAACCTGTTCGTCTGGACGCGCCAGACCCCGGGTCCCGCCGCGCGTTGACCGGCGGGCGTGCCGATGGAGTGATGCCATGCGCCTCTCGATCGCCCTCGCTCTCCTGCTTATCCTCGGCGCCGTCCCGTCCACGGCGGTGGAGCGGAGCGCCCGGCACGGCGCCTTCCCCTTTGCCCGTGCGCATCGGATGCATCACCATCAACTGCAGGCGCGCCGCGTCTGGCCGTCTTTTTTCGGGCCGGGTTATGGCGATTGGGGAGATTTCGGGCCGGGTTATGGCGATTGGGCCGACCCGCCCGCCGGCTATGCCCTGCCGCCGCCGCCCGCCCCGGTCGGCCGCGAGCGCGACGAGCGCGCCACCGTCGAGACCACGCCGCAAGGCGTGACCATCATCCGCGGCCCCGGCTTGCACCTTAGCGGGCGCTGACCAGCAGCCGCTCGGCATTGCCGCGCGCGATGGCGTGGTGCGGCACCGGGTCGAGGGCGAGCTTGTCGAAGCCGGCGAGGTTCTCGGCGATGGTGTAATAGGGATAATCGCTGCCGAACAGCACCTGGCTCGCCGGCACGAAGGCGAGCAGCGCCGCCATGGTCGGCGCGAAGGCCGAGTTGGCGGTGTCGTAATAGAGCTTCCGCAGCGTGCTCTCGATGCCGTCGGGCGCGATCTCGGCGAGATCCTTGCGCGCCTTGGCGCCGTTGGCGATGCGCCCGGCGAGCACCGGGATCGACGCGCCGGCATGCGAGAACAGGAAGCGGATATCGGGATAGCGCGCAAACGCGCCGGAGAACAGCAGGCTCACCACGGCGCGCGCGGTGTCCTGGGGATATTCCAGCATCGCTGCCGGCACCCCCGGGATGAGATGGCCGCAGCAATCGGGCGCGAGCGGATGGAAATTGGCCACCGCCTTGCGCCGGTTCAGCTCCTCGAACACCGGCGTGAAGCGCTTGTCGCCGGGCCAGACATCGCCATAGCTGGTCATAAAGCCGATGCCGTCGGCCTTGAGCGTGTCGAGCGCGTAGGCGATCTCCGCCAGCGTGCCGTCGACATCGGGCATCGGCGCCGCGGCGAAGAGGCCGTAGCGGCCCCTATGGTCGCGCGCCATGCCGGCGGCGTAGTCGTTGCAGCGCCGCGCGATCTGCCGCGCCGCCTCGAGATCGCCGAACCACACGCCCGGCGTCGAGATCGACAGGATCGCGGTGGCGGTGCCGGTGCGGTCCATCTCGGCGAGGTCGCTCGCGACCGACCAGTCGCGCTGCGGCGGCTGCAGCCCGCCGAAGCCTTCGCGCTTGCCCCAATCCGCCAGCGGCGCGAGATAGTCCGGCGGAAAGAAATGGTGATGCACGTCGACCAGCCCGGCGCCTGCCGCCCGCGCATCCGCCGGCAGCGCCGCGGTTGCGCCCAGCGCCGCCAGCGCCGCGAGAAACTGCCGGCGTGAGCTTGAGGGGTGATGGTGAGCCATGGCGTCCTCCCGGGACAAGTTGTTTGCCGCTTGTCTTAAAGCCTGCCCGCAGAACGGTCCGCTGTCGAGAGCGCGGCCGGCGCCTCAGCGAAACGGCGCCGCCAGCAACCGCAGCACGTCTTGCTCCTCGCGTCCCTCGACGCCGATCGGCATGTCCGGCGCGCGCTGATGGCGCGAGCGGCTGGCGAAGAGCCAGTCCCACAGGCTGAGGATCGTGCAGTAGTTCGAATCCGTGTCGACCCGGCGGCGATGGTGATGCACCCAATGGATCGACGGCGTCACCACCAGCAGCGACAACGCGCGCTCGAGCGCGGGCGGCAGGCGCAGGTTGGAGTGATGGAACATCGCCGCCATCAGCACCAGCGCCTCGAAGACCAGCACCGAGCTCAGCGGCAGCGCCAGCAGGACGATGACGCCGGCGCGCGCCAGTGCCGAGAGCAGCACCTCGCCGGCATGAAAGCGCACCGCCGAGGTGGTGTCGAGAAAGCGGTCGAGATGATGCACGGCGTGGAAGCGCCACAGGAACGGCACGACGTGGTTGGCGCGGTGCCACCAATAGATCAGGCAGTCGAGCAGCAGCAGGTCGAGCAGCAGCCCGCCGGCGCCGCTCCACCAGGACGGCCGCCACCGCAGCGCGGCGCCGGCGGCGAAAGCCGAGATCGGCACCACCACCAGCGGCGACAGCACGGCATTGCCGGCCCACAGCGCGGCGTTGCGCGCGAGCCGGCGCCAGCCCGGCTCCGCGAGGCGCGGCCGCGCCGCCGGGCGCCAGCGCTCGAGCGCGAAAAGCGCCAGGAACCACAGCCCGACCGCAGCGCCTTTCCAGGCGAGAAGCTGGTCGATCCCTGCTTGCATCGACCCTAATATCGGGCCAAGGTGCCGCCATGCCAATGACCGGCTCGACCGACCCGCCGCCGCTGGTGGGGCTGCCCTGCTGCACGGGGCGGATGCGCGAGCATCCCACGCATTGGGTGGGCGAGAAATACATCACCGCGGTGAGCGACGCCGCCGGCGCCCTGCCGCTGCTGCTGCCGGCGCTGGGCGAGCGGCTCGACCCCCAGGACATCATCGGCCGCCTCGACGGGCTGCTGCTCACCGGCAGCCGCAGCAATGTCGAGCCGCATCATTATGACGGCACGCCGAGCGTGGAGGGCACGCCGCATGATGCGCAGCGCGATGCCCTCACCTTGCCGCTGATCCGTGCCGCAGTCGAGCGCGGCTTGCCGGTGCTGGCGATCTGCCGCGGTATCCAGGAGCTCAACGTCGCGCTCGGCGGCACGCTGCATCAGCGCGTCCACGAGGTGGCGGGGCGGCTCGACCACCGCGCGCCCGAAGGCACGGCAGAGCAGCGCTACGCGCATGATGCGCATCGCGTCAGCCTCGTTCCGGGCGGCCTGCTCGAGCGGCTCGCCGGCACGCGCGAGCTCACCGTCAACTCGCTGCATGCGCAAGGCATCGATCGGCTGGCGCCGGCGCTCGCGGCGGAGGCCGCGGCGCCGGACGGGCAGATCGAGGCGGTGCGCCACCGCACGGCGCCGTTTGTCGTCGGCGTGCAATGGCATCCCGAGTATCGCGTGCTGGAGAACGCCTTCGGCCGTGCGCTCTTCGCCGCTTTCGGCGCCGCCTGTCGCGGCTTCGCGCGCACGCGGCGCGGGTGATGACCTCACTCCGGGCGGGCGACGCGGTCGAGCAGCCGGATCAGCAGCCGCTGGTCCTCGGCGCTGAGCTCGCGGGCGATATGGCGCTCATGCGCGCGCACCATCTCCTCGAGCCGGCGCAGCAGCAGCAATCCGCTCTGCGACAGCCGCAGCGCATGCGAGCGGCGGTCGTTGGGCGAGGGGGCGCGCATGACCAGGCCGCGCGCCTCGAGCCGGTCGATGACGGCGACGACGGTGGAGCGGTCGATGCCCAGCGCGTTGCCGAGCTGCGTCTGGCTCAGCCCGGCATTGCCGGCGATGACCGTGAGCACGCCGAACTGGCCGGGGGTGATATCGGCCTCGCCCATGGTCTGGGTGAAGTGCTGGAACACCGCGACCTGGGCGCGGCGCAGGTGATAGCCCAACAGGCTTTTCAGCAGGCCGAGCTCGACGCCGTTGCCACCGGGCTTGCGCGGGGTCTTGTCGTTCATGGACTCGTTTCTGCCGTCCCGAGCGGGCGGCAGAGAATGCAGTAAACCGGCCGATCAGCACAAGCGCCATCGCCAGGGATCGACGGCATGACCGAGCCCCGCTTTCTCTCGCTTCCCGAGGCCGAGACGTTCCTCGTCGCCGCCGCCGATGGCGCGCGCCTGCCGGTCTATGCGCTGGGCGGGCCGCGTGACGCGCCGGCACTCCTCGTCGGCCATGCCAACGGGCTTGCCGCCGGCTCTTACGCTCCCTGGCTCCGGGAACTCGCCGCCGATCTCGATGTCTTCGCCTATGACGCGCGCGGCCATGGCGGCGCGTCCTGGCCTGAGGGCCCGCTCGAAGAGGTTTTTCACGTCGACCGCTTTGCCGACGAGCTCGCGCGCGTCGCGGCGGCAGTGGCGGCGCGGCTCGGCGGCAGGCGGCTTTATCTCGCCGGCCATTCGCTCGGCGCCGCCGCGGCCTTGCGGCTCGCGGCGCGCGGCGGCAGCCTGCCCTGGGCGGCGGGTCTGCTGTTCGAGCCGCCGGTGTTTCCCGACGCACGCTCGCCGCATATCGCCGAGGCGGCGGCGAAGCAGACGCCGCTCATCGAGCGCAGCGCCCGCCGCCGCGCCGACTGGCCGAGCCCCGAGGCGCTCGCCGCGCTGCTGGGCGCGCGCGGCATGTTCCAGCGCTTTCGCCCGGACCTGCTCGCCGCGCATTGCCGCGCCACGCTGCGGCCACTGCCGCAAGGCGGCTGCACGCTCGCCTGTCCGCCGGCGATCGAGTCGATGATCTTCCGCAACCACCGCGTCGCCGATACCTGGCAGCGTCTTCCGGGGATCGATGCGCGGCTGCATTTCGTCGGCGGCGATCCCGCCTTGCCCGAGCGCGGCTGGGTCAGCGCCGTGCTGCCGGAGATGGCCGCGCGGGTTCCTGGCGCGCGTTTCACCGAGCTCGCGGGCGCGGGCCATATGATGATCTTCGAGCAGCCCGAGCGCTGCCGCCAGCTGGTGCTCGAGGAGGTGCGCCGCGCCGAGGCCGGCTCGCTCCGGCCCGGCGCTTGATGTGCCGCCGATTTCATGTATCGTCTATGAATCATGGCAGGTTGCGGCGGGCGACATTCCTCCGGGGAAGATCATGGCAGCTGCGGACAATCGCTCTCGGGCCCGGCCTCGTCCGGCGCACAAGCACCGGCGCGGCGAGCAGGACATTTATGCTGGCGAGCGTCTGCGCGTTGCCCGGCAACTGGCAGGGGTGAGCCAGCAGCAGCTGGGCGAGGCGCTCGGCATCAGCTTCCAGGCGGTGCAGAAATACGAGAGCGGCGAGAACCGGCTGAGCGCCGGCCGCATGGTCAACGCCGCGGCCTTTCTTGGCGTCGACCTCGCCTTCTTTGCCAAGGACCGGGCGGCGACGGCGGGCGAGGCCATCCCCGTGACTGGCTTCACCGCCGAGGAGATCGAGGTGGTCCGCGCCTGGCGCGCGCTGCGCTCGGAGGCATTGCGCAGCCAGCTCAAGCGTCTGTTGCAGACAATGGCGACAGCGCCAGCCTGAGGCGAGTTCGCGACTCCGCTGGCCCCTTCTCAGCCGTGTGACGGCGCGGTTGACCCTGGAGCCTCGACCGTCGATGCTTGGCGGCGGTGCCGGCGTCTCGGGCGCAGGAGTCGAGAGATCGCATGGTCGTCAGCATTCTCATCGACGGGGCAGGCAAGATCTGGCCGGCCAATTCCGCCAGCTTGGCGCGACGGCTCGGCTATGTCGACGCGCGCACCGATCTTGCCGGCTTTGCCGTGCGCGAGCGCGGCGGGATTCACATCCGCTCGATCGAGGACGGCGTGCGCATCACGCTGCGCCCCGGCGCATTCTCGCGCGTGACCCTGGCCGGCGCGCTGCAGGCGCTCAACGACATCGCGCCGACGCGGCTTCTGCTGGTCACGCGCTCGGGCGCCGAGACCCATGCCGAGATCTTCACCAGCGTCTTCGCCTTCATCGAGCGCGCCGAGCAGCTCGCCTCGGATCCGCCGATCGAGATCAAGGTGCCGCGCTATTCCGTGCGGCGCAATCTGCGCAACCTCGCCACGCCGCCCTTCGCCATGGTGCGACCGATCGTCGACCTGTGGAAGGAGCGGCGCGGCGAGCTCGGCGACGAGGTGCATCGCCTGGTCGTTGCGCAAGGACTCTTGCACCGCATGATCCTGGTGCGCAAGGCGGCGAGCCGCGAGATGCTGATCACCGAGCATTTCGGACCGGGCATCATGATCATGCGGCCATGCGAATCATTGATCACCGTAGGTCGCGATTTCTACGAGCACCACGCCGACCGGCAGTACGGCGCATGGGTGGCGGACGCATACGCCGAAACCTTGTGGCAGCGTCACCTCCGCTTGGAGTCCGTCCGTGCCGTGGTCCGGACCGGCGCGGCAGCGGCGCTCAGGGTGCGTTACGATCGGCTGATCATGCCCTGGCGTTCCGGCAGCGACGATCTGTTCGCGATGGCGCTGTCGATCCAGCGGGAAGTGCCGGTCTTGATCTCGTAATCCTCGACCGAGTGGGCGATATCCCGGATCAGCGTCGCTTGACCCATCGACAGGAACAGCACGGTGCAATCACCCTGCCACAGCGGCATGTGCGCGGTGACGCCGTGCTCGACATGCCAGGAGCCGTAGGCCCGCGTCACGCCGCCCGCATCCAGGTTCGGCGCGATGGTCGCCCAGAACACCGGCGTATTCCAGCGCGTCAGCAAGACACTCCGCGTCAGCCGCGGTATCACTTTCGTCAGCCCATGCAAGCGATAGTCGGGCCTCACCCATACGGCGCCCGAATATCCCGTGCGGCCGAAGATATGGTCGGCCGAGCGCGCCGTGACGGTAACCGTGTCGCCGGAGGCGAGGTAGGGTGCGGGATCGCGGTAGAAGGCGCGCAGCGAGCGCAGATCCTCGGCGAGGCTGCGGTCGCCGTGATCGTAGAGCCGCCCGGCGCTGGTCATCACGGTGTCGCCGAATTCGTCGACGCATTCGATCAGGAAGGCAGTATCGTCGCCGAGATCGCTGTATCTCGGGTTGAAGATCGGTGACAGCGGCGGCCAGTTCTCGCGCTGCTGCTTGCTGAGATCGATCAGGCGCTCGAAATCCGCGGAGATCCTGAGCCGCAAGCCCAGCTCGCGCATGCGGCTTTTGACGCAGGCCGAATACCGCGCCAGCAGCTCGCGCGGTCCATGGACCAGCTCGAGCTGATCGGTCGTGCCGTGGTTGTACATCCGCTGTTTCCCCTTCTTCACGATAGACACCGGAATAGTGTCTAGGCACAGTCGATCATAGAGATGCCGGAATGAATGCACAGCAAATGCCCGGGCAATTTGCGAAAACGCGTTGCGATTCCGCAATAACTTCGTGTGTATATTTTGAAGTTTCTTGTTAGGCTTGTATTTGGCGGTCAGCAGCGCCGCACCGGATGACGGATTGCCATGCGGGAGCGTTTTTACGGCTGGATAGCGTGGGCAAGACAGCTCGGCTGGCGGCCGCAGCGTGGCGGGCGCGCCGGCATCATCACGGTGCTCGGCCTCACCCAGTGGATCGCTTGGGGCTCGACCTATTATCTCGTCACCGTCCTCGCCAAGCCGATCGCGGCGGATACCGGCTGGTCGCTGACCTCGGTGATCGCCGGCCTGTCGCTTGGCCTCGTCATCGCCGGGCTGGTCTCGCCGCTGGTCGGCAAGGCGATCGAGCGCCACAGCGGCCGGCCCATCCTCGTTTTCGGCGCGATGGCGCTGGCACTAGGGCTGATCGCGCTCGGCCTCGCGCAAAATCAGCTCGCCTATTTCCTCGCCTGGGCGGTGCTCGGCATCGGCATGGGAGCGAGCCTCTACGATGCCGCTTTCGCCGCGCTCGGCAAGCTCTACGGCATGCATGCACGCGCGATGATCGGCAATCTCACGCTGATCGGCGGTCTCGCCATGACGGTGACGTGGCCGCTGAGCGCCGTGCTGGTGGAATCGGTCGGCTGGCGTGGTGCCTGCTTTTTTTACGCCGGCTTGCACCTTGCCGTGGGGCTACCGCTGCTTTTCCTGCTGCCGAAGGCGCTGCCCGCGGCGTCGGGACTGCCTGCGGCGCCGGCATCGGCAGCACCGTGTCCGGCGCCGCCGGCGCCGCGCGCCGATCGCAAGCGCGGCTTGCTGATTTGGCTCGTTGGCACGAATCTCACGGTGCAAATCGGCATCGGCTCGGTGCTCGCGGTTCATCTCGTGAGCTTGCTGCAGGGGCTTCACGTCGCGCTCGCGACAGCGGTGGCGCTGGGCAGCCTGATGGGCGCCTGCCAGGTGGCGGGCCGGCTGATCGAGATCGCAGTTGCACGCTACGTCCACCCGGTGTGGGAGGGCGTGGCGGCTAGCCTGTTGGTGCTTCTCGGCTTTGCGCTGCTGCTTACCGGCAAGCCCCTGGTCATCACCATCGCGCTGGTCATCTACGGACTCGGCAACGGTGTCCGGACCATCGTCAAGGGGACCCTGCCGCTCGTGCTTTTCGGCGCCGAGGGCTACGCCACGCTGATCGGCCGACTCGGCCTGCCGACGCTGATCGCGCAAGCGGCTGGACCGGCGCTGGGAGCGTTCGTGCTTACCCGCTACGGCGTGATGCCGACGCTGGTGATGCTTGCCGTGCTTGCGCTTGCCAATCTGGTGCTGTCCTGCACGTTGCGCCTGGCCTTGCCGCAGGACCAGCCGACGCCGCAGAAGCAGCCCTCGCTGGCCGGCGGATGACAGCGGGGCGCACAAGAGCCGTCGCGCCGTCGCGCCGCGGCGGACCTGCGCAACGGCCACCCGTGCGCGAGATTTCGCTCGCCGTCTGAGGGTCGAAAACGCGATCATTGAGCCATGCGTGAATCGCAGATCGGTCATGCGGTTTGTGCGATTTTCGAGCTACGGTTAACGCCCCACGTGTCTTTCGAAGCGGTCGGTGGACCCTCCCTCCGACTGTCCGATCCAGCCCCCAGCGAGATCGGACTCCCGCAACGGCGCTTCTGGCGCCCGGTCAACCCCCCTGACCGGGCGCCTTCGCTTTTCAAGGGTTTAGCAACAGCTAGCGGACCGCTTAAACGGCTTACGGAGCGCTAGCGAGGCGGTGCCGCCGCCGCGTGCCAGCGCCAGGATTGGCCGGCGCAAGCGCGCTGGCGAGAGAAATTGCTTCGCGAGGCCTATTGTTGGCCGTTAGGATAATCAGCTCGCTTCGCGCCGCCGCGCGCGACGCAGTCGCGCTAGGCTCGGCGCGCGGTCCCGGCCCGCCGCGCCCTGCCGGGGAGGGAGGCCGAGTGAGCGGTCCCGAGACCGACGAGATCCTGCAGCACCATCAGCGCCGACTGCTGTGCCGCGTCGCCGCCATCGACGCTCTGACCCATGACATCCGCCGCGTCCTGCTGACGATCGAGCAGGGCGGTCCCTTCGCGTTTTCCGCCGGACAATTTGCCAGCCTGGGTTTCGCCACCCTGCCGCCGCGCGACTATTCCATGGCGAGCCGGCCGGAGGAGCGCCTGCTCGAATTCCATATCCGCCGCATGGGAGCGGGCAGCGTCAGCGCCCATGTCGCGGGCCGCCTTCGCCCGGGCGATCCCGTCAGCGTAGCGGGGCCGCTGGGCACCGCCTATTTGCGCGACCGTCACGCCGGGCCGATCCTCGCCATCGCCGGCGGCTCCGGGCTGGCGCCGATCAAATCGATCGTCGAGACTGCGATCGCCCGCTTGCCGGCGCGGCCAATCCGGCTTTTCCTCGGCGCGCGCGACGAGCGCGACCTCTATCTCGTCGAGCATTTCGCCGCGCTTGCGGCGCGCCACGCCGATTTCCGCTTCGTGCCAGTGCTGTCCGAGCCGCGCCGCAGGACGGCGCACCGCTCCGGCCTGGTGCAGGACGCCGCGGCGGAAGCGCTCGCTTCGCTCCCCGGCGCCAAGGCCTATCTCGCGGGGCCGCCGGCCATGGTCGAGGCGACCAGCGCGCTGCTGCACGCCCGCGGATTGGCGCTGGGCGACATCCATGCCGACGCCTTCTACAGCGCGGCGGAGATGGCACGGCGCGCCGCCGCCGCGACCTCATGACGGCGCGGCGATTGCGCGGGCGCGCGCGCCGCACTATCTCGAGCTTGGCCGCGATCCCCGCCGAGACGAGCGCCGCAGGAGATTGAGCGATGGACACCGCCCCGACCCGCACCGCCGAGCGCACGGCCTTTTATGACGAGCTCGCGCCCAAGCACATGGCGCCGCTTTGGGAGGTGCTGCGCAGCCTGATCACGCGCGAGCCGGCGACGCCCTGCGTGCCGGTGATCTGGCGCTACGACGAGGTCAGGCCCTACCTCATGCGCTCGGGCGCGCTGATCACCGCCAAGGAGGCGGAGCGGCGCGTGCTCATCCTCGAGAACCCGGCGCTCGCCGGCAAGGCCTCGGTGACGCACACGCTCTATGCGGGGCTGCAGCTGATCCTGCCGGGCGAGGTGGCGCCGGCGCATCGCCATTCGCAATCGGCGCTGCGCTTCGTCATCGAGGGCAAGGGCGCCTATACCGCCGTCGACGGCGAGCGCACCTATATGAGCCCCGGCGATTTCATCATCACGCCCTCCTGGACCTGGCACGATCACGGCAATGACAGCGACCAGCCGATGGTGTGGCTCGACGGGCTCGACATTCCGCTGGTCGGGTTGCTCGATGCCGGCTTCATGGAGCCCGGCAATGCCGAGACGCAGATGGTGACCAAGCCCGCCGGCGATTCGCTGGCGCGCTATGGCTCGGGGCTGCTGCCGGTGGATTGGCGGCCGGCCAGCCGGACGTCGCCGGTGTTCAACTACCCCTATGCGCGCACGCGCGAGGCGCTGGAGCAGATGACGCGGCAGCAGGAATGGGATCCCTGCCACGGCTTGAAGCTGCGCTATGTCAATCCGGCCACCGGCGACTACGCCATGCCGACCATGTCGACCTTCATGCAGTTGCTGCCCAAGGGCTTCGCCGGCGCGCCCTACCGCTCGACCGACGGCACCGTCTATGTCTGCATCGAGGGCAAGGGCGAGACGCGCATCGGCGCGGAGAGCTTCGCCTGGGGCCCGCGCGACGTCTTCGTCGTGCCGAGCTGGGCCGCGCATGCGCATCGCGCCGCGGCGGAGTCGGTGCTGTTCAGCTTCTCCGACCGTGCCGTGCAGGAAAAGCTCGGCCTCTGGCGCGAGGCGAGGGGTTAGCCGGCGCGGGGTTGTCGGCGGGTGCGGCTTTGTGTTTTAGTGCGCCGCCCCTTTCCGGAGAGCTTCATGGCCTATGCGATTGCCGCCCCGCCGATTGCCAGCGTGCCCGTGCTCGGCGGCGACACGTTCCCCGTCCACCGCATCTATTGCGTCGGCCGCAATTACGCCGAGCATGCGCGCGAGATGGGGCACGACCCCGACCGCGAGCCGCCGTTCTTCTTCATGAAGCCGGCCGACGCCGTCGTGCCCACCGGCTCGACCATCGCCTACCCGCCCAAGACTAGGGACTATCAGCACGAGATCGAGCTGGTGGTGGCGCTGGCCAAGGGCGGGCGCGACGTGCCGGTGGCGGCGGCGCTCGACCTCGTCTACGGCTACGCCGTCGGCCTCGACATGACGCGGCGCGACGTGCAGGGCGAGGCGAAGAAGCTCGGCCGGCCCTGGGACATGGGCAAGGGCTTCGACCAGTCGGCGCCGTGCGCGCCGATCACGCCGGTGGCGAAAGGCGGCCACATTTCCAAGGGCGCGATCTGGCTCAAGGTCAATGGCGAGATCCGCCAGAAGGGCGACATCAACCAGCTCATCTGGTCGATCGCGGAGACCATCTCCTATCTCTCGGGCTATATCGGCCTGGCGCCGGGCGATCTCATCTATTCCGGCACGCCCGCCGGCGTCGGCGCGGTGAAGCAAGGCGACAGGCTCGAAGGCCATGTCGATGGACTGATGGATCTCGCCATCACCATCGGTTAGGAGCCCGTCTGGGACATGGCGCTGCGGCTGGCGACGTGGAACATCAACTCGGTGAGATTGCGCATCGACAATGTGCGCCGCTTCGTCGCCGAGCAGCAGCCCGATGTGCTCTGCCTGCAGGAGACCAAGGCACAGGACGAGGTGTTTCCGCGCGAGGCCTTCACCGCGCTGGGATATCGCCATCAGCTCATCCACGGCATGAAGGGCTATAACGGCGTCGCGGTGCTGTCGCGCGTCGATCTCGCCGAGAGCTCGACGCAGAGCTGGTGCCAGCGCGAGGATTGCCGCCACGGCATCGTCCGCCTGCCGGGCGGGATCGAGTTGCACAACCTCTATATCCCAGCCGGCGGCGACATCCCGGATCCGGCGGCGAATGCCAAATTCGCCCACAAGCTGCAGTTCCTGGACGAGCTCACCCAGTGGTTCGCCGAGGCGCGCCAGGCGGTGCAGCCGATGATCCTGGTCGGCGATCTCAACATCGCGCCGCTCGAGAGCGACGTCTGGTCGCACAAGCAGCTGCTGACGGTGGTGAGCCACACGCCGGTCGAGGTGGCGAAGCTCGACGCGCTGCAGGCGTCGGCACGGTTCATCGACGCCGTGCGCCGCTTCATCCCGCCCGAGGAGCGGCTCTACAGCTGGTGGAGCTATCGCGCGCGCGACTGGGACGCGTCCGATCGCGGCCGCCGCCTCGATCACATCTGGGTGAGCCCGCCGCTGCAGGGCAAGCTCAGCGCAGCCTCGGTCCACCGCAACCTGCGCGGCTGGGAGAAGGCTTCAGACCACGTGCCGGTGATGGTGACGCTGGACGACTAGGCAAACTCCCGCAGGGAGTTTGTCCGTGGCGGCGCCAGCGGTTGCAAAGCAACCGCGAGAGCCGCA
>JBKQTR010000077.1:0-3121 GCA_052143095.1 Allostellaceae bacterium | reverse complement strand
CGACAAGGCTTTCGCGGCGTCGATGCAGACCATGATGAAGGGTATGAACGTGAAGCCGACCGGCAACCCGGACAAGGATTTCGTTCTGATGATGATGCCGCACCATCAGGGCGCGATCGACATGGCGCAGGTGGAGTTGCAATACGGGACTGATCCGGAATTGCGCCAGCTGGCTACCGACATCGTCACCGCGCAGGAAAAGGAGATCGCGCAAATGAAGGACTGGCTCGCGAAAAACGGCAAGTAAGTTTGCCCGCCCGCCAATCATCGCCGCAGCGGCGATGTCGCTGTCGTCGGTCAACGTCATCTCCAACGCGCTGAGGCTGCGCTGGTCGCGGCTGTAAGAGATCACAGCGATGGCGCGCAACGCGGCGTGGCGGAAGACAAGGAGCGACGCAGATGGGCGCGGATAGCCCGTGGGCTTGCTCGGCCGCGCCCTTGCAGACGGACGGCGCTCGGATTCGCCAGGATCGACCCCGCGGGTCGTGGATTCATGATCGGCGGCGCGCGTCTTGCCGCCCTGCGCCCGCGGCGTTACTCTTGATCTGGATTAATGCCCGCGGCCGGCCGGCGCGGCAAATGTTACAATAAATTCGGGAGCGGAACTTGTGGAACGCGCGGGTGTAAGCATCCTGTTGCGGGTCGTGGCGGCGGGGTTGGTGCTGCTGGTCGCGCTTGCTCTCAATGCGGCGCCGGCGTCCGCTTGCAGCCAACGCCAGGCCTCGCTCGCCACGCAGCCAAACCCACAGACGACCGCGATTCGTAATTCCGCCCAAGCCATTGTCGCCTTCGAAGCGGCCGACGCGTGGGGAACCGCAAATAGCGCCACGGGCGACGCAAGCGGCGATCAATGCGGCAGCCGCCACTGCTGCGGACACTGCCCGACCTGCTCGGGCGGCGTGCTCGCGCCCGCCTCGACGGACCTCCTCGCGCCGTCCCTTTCGAGGGACTGGGTTATGGCCTGCTCAACGGTCCTGACGGGCGTGTCCCAATCGCCCGATGAGCGACCGCCGCGCTCGATCTGAGTCATCGGCCGTGAACAGCCGACGTTTGCGAGAGGACGCAGCCGCGCCGCAGACGTCCGTCGTCAACGTCGGCTTTCGCTTCATGGGCGCCAAACTCGCTGTGAGGCGTCCTCGAATCTCAACTCGTCAGCATCTCGTCATTCGTCGGCCGGCCTCTTCGCCGGCGCGAAGACGCTGAAACCAAGGAACATCGTCATGACAAAGATCAATCGTTTCGCCATTCCCGCTTTCGCCCTCGCAGCGGCCCTCTCTATCGGGTCGGCCGTCGGCCTCGCCCAGACGAACATGGCCCCCGCGCAATCGAACCAAAGCCATATGGGCCCCGGCATGATGCCTGAAGGCGGCACGGGCCCGGGCATGATGTCTCAGGGCGGCATGGGCCCCGGCATGATGTCTCAGGGCGGCACGGGCCCCGGCATGATGGCTGAAGGCGGCATGGGCCCGGCGATGTGCGCCGCAATGGCCGGCCACGTGGACGGACGGCTCGCCTATCTCAAGGCCGAGTTGAAGATCACCGAGGCCCAGGAGCCGCTGTGGAACGCCTATGCGGCGGCGGCCCGCGACAATGCGAAAGACATGCTCGCCCGTTGCACGACAATGACGAATCCCAAGGGCGCGGCGGGCCTCAGCCTGCCCGATCGCCTGGACCGGCGCGAGCAGTTCATGGCGGCGCGGCTCGACTCCTTGCGGGCGATGGACGCGGCTCTCAAGCCGCTCTACGCCGCCTTGGGCGAGGACCAGAAGAAGACCGCCGACCAGATGTCTTGGGGGCCGATGGGGCCGATGGGCATGATGGGCATGATGGGCAAGATGGGCAAGATGTGAGGGAGCGACGATGACCGACGGCGGCGTCGTCGGTCATCGTCCCCAAGATGCGAGCGTCACGCCGCGCTGCGCCCTGGCTTGCGGGGCCGGCGCGACGTCGGCTCTCGTATTCTACAGCCTTGGACACGATCGTGTGCGGTTACGGTGGAGCGATGGGCGGTTCCTGCTGGTCATCAGCGTCGGTCTCGCGCTCAATTCCCTTTGGTCGCTCCTGCTGGCGGTCCCGAGCGGCAGCGCGCTTTGCCTGACGGCGATCCGACCCGAAGAGTGTTACCTCGAGGCGAAATTCGGCGACGCCTATCGAGCCTATCGCGGCGAGGTTCCGCGGTGGTTTTCCGTCTGGCGCGCGCTGTCCGCCCTCTAGTTTGGTCCTCGACGTGAATCTCAAGTTGGAGCGATACGGCTATGCTCAGATCGCACTGCATTGGGCGGTCGTTCTGCTCGTGATTGAGCAATATTTCACGAGCGCGGCCGTTCTACGCACGCATGCGTATCGTCCGCTCGGCCGGCCCCCCGACCCGTTCGATCTGACGTTGCACTCGGTCCACACGCGCGTTGGCGTGTTGATTTTCGTTGTCGTCGCCGTTCGTCTGGCTTTGCGTATGGTCTGGGGCGCGCCGCAATGGGCGACCCCGCTTCCTCGTTGGCGGGAGCGATTGTCTGCAAGCGTTCAGTACGGGCTCTACGCCGTCCTCCTCGCGATCTGACCCGTTCGCCATGCCGTCACGAATGACCGCTATTTGCGCAGAGCGGCCGTCCACCACAGCGTCATTCGCACAGCTCAAATCCCCTTATCGCGGTCGGTCCGAACCCGAATGCAGCGATTTGAATTCGGGACCGCCTCGCGGCTCATGTTGAGCGTCTGGGGCCCACGGCCCAGATAATTCGCCGCACCCATCGCCAAACGCCCAACCAGCGCTTGCCAGGACTTTTGCCGACTCGTCCCGGAGTCTATTGCAAGCGGGTCGGCGTGCCGAAAGGCTGCGTGATGCGATAGCTCGGGGCCAATCGAAGCGACGGAATGGCCGAGTTCTGATTGTTCCCTGGGGCGACTGCGACGTCCGACGTCGGAATGACCGCCGGACTCGAGTCCCCACATTCAATCACTCGCGACGAGCAACTCTCGGAGGCCCTTCACCTCGGCGCGCTACGCAACGTCGAGGATCTCCTGGCCGAGCGCGGGATCGACATCAGCCATGAGACGGTCCGGTTTTGGTGGAACCCGGCAAGACCTTGCAGGCATAGGATCGCGCTCCGTGTCCCGTGGCATG
>JBKQTR010000076.1:0-12153 GCA_052143095.1 Allostellaceae bacterium | reverse complement strand
AGGGTCAGCATGACATCGGTCTCGGAGTCCTCGATCCCGCGACCGAGTTCGCGTTCGGCGGCGAGCGGGTTGTAGTTCACCACCGTGCCGCCGGCCTTGAGGATGGCGAAGAAGCAAATTACGCTATAGGCGCAGTTCGGCATGAACAGTCCGACCTTCACGCCCTTGCTTACGCCGAGCCGCTGCAGGCCGCGCGCGACCTTGGCGGCCAGACCGGCAGCCTCGCCATAGGTAAAGCGCCGACCAAGAAAATCGATGAACGGCCCGGAAGGATTCGTCGCCACGGCAGCGTCGAGCAGCGCATAAACCGGCCGGATCGGCAGGTCGAGCAACCAATCGACGCCCGGAGGATAGCGATCTTGCCAAGGCGGCCGATCGGCCGGGTCCGCGCCATTCCTCATCGCTCATGCCTCGGCGACATCGGGCTCGCCGCAATGGGCAAGAACGGCCGCGCGGGCCCTATCGCGCAGCTGCAGCGCCGCCGTGAAATCAGCTCCCTCGGGCGAGATCGGTTCGCCGATCCGCACCGAAACGGCGCCGTGCCGCGGAAACCATTGGTCGCCGCGCAGGATCGATCGTGTACCGCGCAACGTGACCGGCAGGATCGGCAGGTGCTGTCGCGCCGCGGTCACAAAAGCCCCCAACCGAAACACCAGCAGCCCAGGGGCGCGCGTGAACGTGCCCTCGGGAAAGAAGACCAGCACCCGTCCCGCCTTCGCCGCCAGAAGCGCCTTGCGCGTGTCCTCGACCCCGCCCTCCGGGTCGGCGCGCTCGACGAACAGCGCACCCAGCGCCTTGAGGAAGCGGCCGGCGAAAAACTGCGCCTCGAGCTCCTTCTTGGCGACGAAGGCGAGTTCGCCGGACAGCGCCGCCGACAAGACCAGCGCATCGAGATAGCTGGAGTGGTTGATGATGACGATCCCATGCTCGCCCGGCGGCCAGACGCCGGTCACCTCCAGCCGGATGCCCATGAGCCGGAACGCCAGGCGTGCGGTGCCGTGCATCAGTCCCCATCGCCAATCGAGGCGCGGGAGAGCCAGGACCACCGGCCAGAGAAAGGCGCCCAGGCACGTCACGATGCCCCACCACCATGTGGCATAGCAGAACTCGACCAGCATGCGGCCGAGGCGCCGCAACTGCGGCCCTAGGCCGGCGATCCCGAGACGCATGAGCTGGCGCCATACCGGCTGCGGATGCAGCGCAAGCCGGCCGCGCTCGAAGAGCTCGCGCGCCGCGGCGCGGCGGAGCTTGCCGCTGGACGTCTTGGGGACGGTACGTGGCGGAACCAGGACGACCTCTTCCGGCGGTGCGTCGAGCGACCGCGCGGCGGCTTCCTCGACACGGCGCCGCAACGCCGCCACGGCGGCGGGATCGGTTTCACGGGTTTCGGCGAGAACGACGACGCGCTCGGTGCCGGTGCGCGGATCCCGAGTTCCGAAGACCGCGACGCAACCCTTGCGGACACCGTCGACATCGCCGATGACGGCCTCGATTTCCTCCGGGTAGATGTGGCGGCCGGCGCGGATGATGATGTCTTTCGAGCGGCCGGTGATGAAGACATCGCCGCCTGCGATATAGGCGAGATCGCCGCTGTTGAGCCATTCCCCGTCGAAGAGCTCGCGCGTCTTGACGGGGTTGTCGAAATAGCCCGCGGTCGCGGACGGGCCGCGGAATTGCAGCTGCCCTTCCCGCCGCTCGCCAAGCTCGCCGGTCGCGTCGATGATGCGGATCTCATGCCCCGGCAAGGGCCGGCCACAGGCGACGAACTCCAGCGCCTCGGGATCGTTGTGCCCGGCCGGCCGAGCCTCGCCGTGCCTGGCCAGCGCCCCGCGATCGACGCGATCGACGATCGGCGTGCGGCCGAGTGGCGGGAAGGCTAGTCCCACGGCATTCTCAGCAAGGCCGTAGACGGGCGCCATTGCTTCCGGCCGGAAGCCATACCGCGCAAAGCGCGCTGCAAAGCGGCGAATGGTCTCGGGGCTGACCGCCTCTGATCCATTGGCCACCATCCGCAGCGAGCGGAGATCGAGGCCGGCAATGGCGGCATCCTCGACCTTGCGCAGGCATAGCTCGAACGCGAAATTGGGCGCCGCCGAGAGCGTCCCGCCGTGCCGATGGATCGCCCACAGCCACTGCTCCGGCCTCACCAGGAAGGTCAGCGGCGACATGACCACGAGCGGCGCCGCGAAATACAAGCTCCCCAGCCAGGCGCCGATGAGCCCCATATCGTGGTAGAGGGGCAGCCAGCTGACAAAGACGTCCGCGGGGCCGGCCTCCATCGCTTGCCCCATGGCCCGGATGTTGGCCAGAAGGTTGAGATGGCTCAAGGCGACGCCTTTGGGATTCCCGGTGCTGCCCGAGGTGTACTGCAGCAGCGCCGCGCTGTGCGGTTCCACTTTGCTCGGCAGCGCACCTTCCCCCTTGCCCAGTGCCTCGACACTGACCACGTCCCTCAGGCTTTCGACTTGCAGCTTCAGCAGACGCGCGACCGCCGGAGTTTCCGGCGGCGCTACAAGCAGCACCGCGCCGGCGTTGCGGAGGATGCCGGCCTGCCGTTTGAGATGCTCCTCCAGCTGCGACGGGCGCGCAGGTGGATAGATCGGCGTCGGCACGCCGCCCGCGTAAAGAACGCCGAAGAAGGCGGCGAAGAAGGCTTCGCCTGTCGGCAGCATGATCGCTACCCTGTCGCCCGGCTGAAGCCCCGCTTGCCGAAGACCGCGCCCGACCGCTCGCGAGCGCTCCGCAAGCTCGCCATAGGTCAGCCTCGTCTCCGTCCCGTCGCCATGCCAATGGACGATGTGGAGGCGTGCGCCATGCTGTTCGACATGCCAATCCAACACCGCGGTGAGGGTCGTGGCGCCGTCAGGCGCAGGTTCGGCGGCCTCGTCCGCGATGCTGCGCCGAATGGCGGCATCGAAGGCCGCCCGCGTCGCCTCGGCACCTTCGAGTGCCGAGAGCAGATCTTGGAGCGTCTCCGCTTCACCGAGCAGGCGCTCGGGCAGATGGACCGAGAATGCCCGCTCGACCCGTAACAGCAGCTCGGCGCGAGAGAGGCTGTCGAAGCCCCAGTCCCGCTCTAGCGAGCTGTCGAGCCCGGCCCGTCCGCCAGCGCGGCTTCGGGGATGAAGCTCCCGATGCAGATCCCGAGCGATGTTGATCAACCCTGCCGCGACGATCGGGGCAGATTGCAATCCTGCGCGAGGTGCGCTCGACTGGGTGGTGAGCTCTGGCGCCATATCTTCAATCCACGGATGGAAAGGAAATGATCGCTGGCCACTCCGAGCTTGCCGTTTGATCCGGCGGCAAAGATGCTTTGGCCGATCCCGCCGCGCGCGCAACGAAGCCCGGCGGTGCTGCGAGCTATCCATCGAGATAAGCCTGGTCGGCGCGTGGCCTTGAGGCCTTGATGTGGATCAAGCCCGCCGCGGCGGGCCGGAATTGGACGGCCCCTTCGCCGGTCTTGCCGGCCCCTTCGCTGGCGGCATCGGATCCCGCACCGTCAGAAGCAGCGCTAGCCCCGCCGCGAAGAAGCCGATAAGCGTGGCGATGCCCAGCCGCTGGCTGTGGGACGCGGCGGTCACCGCCGCGACTACGGTCGGGCCGATGAAGTTGGTCAGCTTGCGGGAAAGGGCGAACAGCCCGAAGAACTCGGCCTCTTGGTCGGCCGGCGCCAACCGTGCCATCAGCGATCGGCTCGAGGCCTGGACCGGCCCCACGAATAGGCCCAGCGCGCAGCCGGCCGACCACAGCCACGCTCGATCCGGGGCCAGCACCGCGGCGAGGCTTGCGGCAATCAGCCCTGCAAGGGCCACCGCGATGGTCCGCCGCGACCCGATCCGGTCGTCGACCCAGGCGAAGGCGAAGGCGCCGAGCCCGGCCGCGACGTTAAGCGCGATGCCGAACTGCACTACCTCGGAAAGGCTCATCCCGAAGGTTCCGGCCGCGTATATGCCGCCAAAGGCAAAGAGCGTGGCGAGACCATCCGCATAGATCATGTGGCTCGCGAGGAAACGGGCGATATCCCGCCGCCTCGGCAGCGTCGAAACGGTGGCACGCAGGCTTCGCATGCCTTGGCGTATCGCCGCCATGATCGGCAGGCCTCGAGAGGGCCTATCAGGCGTGAAGGCGAAGAGCGGCCAGGCGAAGAGGCCAAACCAGACGGCGACCAGCGGTCCGATGACGCGCACATGCTCGGCTTGCTCGCGGTCGAGCCCGAGCGCCGGCCTCTCCGGCCCGATAAACATCGTCAGCGTCAGCGCCAGTGCGGCGAGACCGCCGAGATAACCGAGGCCCCAGGCCCAGCCTGAGAACCGGCCGAGCTGCTCTCTCGACACGATGTCCGGAAGCATTGCGTTGCCGAACATAATGGCGAGCTCGAATCCGACATTCGCCGCCACCACGCAAGCGATCGCCCAGGGGAGGGCAGTTCTGCTCGGCTCGGCGAACCAGAGGAGGCCCGAACCGAGCATGCAAAGCGAAGCAAACACGAACACCCACGGCTTGCGTCGCCCGCCGGCGTCAGCGATCGCGCCAAGCGGCGGGCCCAGCATGGCGATAAGGACGGCACTCATGGCGATCACGTAACCCCATAAAGTCTGGCCGCGGATCTCATCGCCGACGATGGCCGTTTCGAAATAGGCGGGAAAGACAAAGGTGATGATCAGCGTGGTGAAAGGCGCGTCCGCCCAGTCGAACAATGCCCAGGCGATCTTCCCGCCCCGCCCCGCCAGGCGACTGGCGCCGGCGCCGTGATCAGATCCAGCGCGGGAACGCGCGGGCGTCGCGGCCATGACATCAGAACGCTTCAACATCGATCTTGGCACGGCGCGTCGGGCCGGCGACGCAGCGCCCTCGCATGCGGCAATTACCCGCGCAAGTCAGCATGTGACATGCATCAGCGCAATCTTGCGTTTCGCCGACCGGTTGAACGACCGGATCGCTTTCTGCGTCGGCTGCAGCAGCACGTCGCATCCCTTCTTCGCGAAGTAATCCTCAGCCTCTGGCGACAGGCGGACGTTGCCTTCCTGGCCGCTGCCGATGATGATCAGATCGCATCCCTCCTCGAAGACGAATTTCGCTTCCGCCTTCGAGACGAGGTGCGATGTTCCATATTGCTGCTTCGACAGCTTCTTCTTGCGCTTGCTTACCTCACCGGACAATCCGATCAGCACGTCGTGATCGTAGGTCGTCCCGTCGATGGTGATCGTGCCGAACTGACTGCGATCGATGCGCATGGCCTGCCTTCCTTCCGGCCGATAGCAATCTTCTGTGCTTTGCGCGAGGCTAAAACGCCATCGCGCCGCCTATCGAAGATGTTTCTATTGCCTTGCCGGCACCTAGGCATTGATCCTGGTCAATTCATCGAGGATGGCCTCGCGGCGATGACCGTCGGAGCTGGCGAGGCCCGCTATGCGCAGAAGGCGAAAGCCGCAGAGGCCGTTGATCCAGCTCAACCACTGAAGCCAGCGCCTCGGTTACCATCTCCGCGATCGACCTTGACGGGTGGTGGGCCCATGATCGCCAGCGCGATCGCCGAGATGCTGGGCGCCGGCCGATGGCGGTTCCTCGATCGGCTCAGGGCCGCCCGATGACGGCGCTCCCGCCCGCCCCGCCATCGGCGATCGCGGCCCCCGGCGGCGTCTCGCGCCGACCTGCGTTCGGGCTCGAGGTCACGACTATTCGAGGCCGCAGCATCGCCGTGCGCGAGCGTTGCGTGCTCGAAAAACCGTTTTGCCGTCTGGTTCACTTCCGGCGAGAAACACGGCGTGCCGATCCTGCCGTGCTGGTCGTCGCGCCGCTTTCCGGGCACTTCGCGATCCTGCTGCGCGACATGATCGCCGCGCTGATGCCCGACCACGATCTCTATCTCATGGACTGGGTGGATGCGCGGGAGGTGCCTGTCGGTGAGGGCGATTTCGGGATGGAAGACGACATCGCCTACATCATGGATTGCGTTGGTCGGTTGGAAAGCGGCGTCCATCTCATCGGCATGTGCCAATCGGCAATGCCGGCCCTGGCAGCCACTGCGTTGCTTGCGGCGAATGGCGGGTCGGTTCCGCGGACGCTTACGCTCTTTGGAGGGATGATCGACACCCGCATCAGCCCGACGCGGATCGCCCGCCTAGCGGCAAGCCGGTCGCTCTCGTGGTGCGCGCGATACGCCATCAGTAGCGTGCCGCGTGCGTATCTCGGCGAGGGGCGCAAGGTCTATCCGGCGAGCACTCAGCAAGCGGCATTGGTCGCATACCTCATGCGCCATTTCGCGAACGGCGGAGAGCTCTTCCATAAGCTGCTGCAGGATGACGGGGAGGATGCCATCCATTACCCTTTCCTCCGGCTATACCTGTCCGTGATGGATTTGCCGGCGCAATTCTTTCTGGACACGATCCGTCTCGTCTTTCACGAGATTGCGTTGCCGCAAGGGCATCTGAATTGGCGTGGAATCGCGGTAGAGCCATCCGCGCTGACGCGGACTGCCTTGATGACCATCGAGGGAGAATATGACGACGTGTCGGCTCCCGGTCAGACACGCGTGGCGCATGAGCTTTGCCGCAACATACCCGATCACCGGCGGCGGCATCATCTGCAGACCGGGATCGGCCATTTCGGCATGTTTCACGGCCGCGTCTGGCGTACGGAAATCATGCCACGCGTAAGAGCCTTCATCCGGGAAATGGCGTGATGCCCTGCTGCCGTCGCTTTTTGCGCGCCGCTACCCCATGTCACGCCGCTTCCGTACCAACGAGTATCCGGACCGCTCTCCCGTGTTGCTGGGGCATGGCGGCCTTCCGTGATCCTCATACTCTTTGATCGTCATCCCGCACCTAGTGCAGGCCCCGGTGTCGCGATCAAAATCGTGGCCCTTTTCATTCCGCTGAACCATGGCGCCCAACGCTACCGGCTTTTGCCCCGTACGTCGCCGATCCGCAGCATGCCCTTGCACACTGACTCTTATGCGAAGTCGTCACCTTGATCTGCATCAACGCCATCTCACCGCGTCCATGTGTAGTTTTAACCAACTGCTTCTGTGCCGATCGCCTTCTCTGCTTCGTCATCTTGCGTTCAGGAGGGGCCAATGACCAAGGACGGTGTGCTGGATTCTACGGTCCAGAAGACCCATGAATGGCTGCGGGACATCAAGGACGGCCTCGGCCTCGACAATGACCGCGCCGCCTACGCCGCGCTCCGTGCCACGCTCCATGGATTGCGGGATCTGCTCGCGACCGATCAGGTGGCGTCATTCGGCGCCCAGCTGCCGGTGCTTGTGCGCGGCATCTATTATGAAGGCTGGAATCCGCCCTCGACGTTGACGGGCGGACGACAAAGGCGCGATTTTCTCGAGGCCGTTCGCCATCAGCTGCGCGAGCATCTTGAGTTGTGCGACGCCGAACGTGTGGCGCGGGTCGTCTTCGACGTCGTTACGATGCACGTCACGCCGGGCGAGATCGAGAAAATCGCCCATTCCCTGCCGCGTGAGGTCCGCGCGCTGTGGCTTCAGCCGTCGTCACCGAATGTCCAGTAGTCCGCCCACCGACCCACCGTCGACCGGCAGGTCTGCCGTGGGCCGCCCGCGGTCATGGGACATGGAGCTGACGCTCACCCGGTCCGATCTCGACGCCATGCCCCCGAAGCTGCGCCATCAATTGCTGCTCTATCTTGAAGGGCGCCCCCGATCGCAAGGCCGGCGACCGCAAGGTTCGCAGGCGACCGAGAGCAAAACCGCGGCGTCGCCGCTCGAGCGGCGGCAGGTGGCGGCACTGCTTCGCGACATCAGCTTCCATCGGATTGGAAAACCGTTGCGTGCGCTTCTCGACCGCCTTGCCTACGACGATACCGGCAGGCCGCCGACGCGACGAAAGCTCGCGGCGGCGCTTCCTACGGTCGAGCGAGCCCGTCTCAGCCAGTATGTCGCTGTGCTTAACCGGCTTGCCTCAAAGGCGGCCAAGCAACCTGGCCTTCGCTTTTGTTGCTTTGTTCGCGGCAAAGACACCTACGCCATACACCCGGCTACGCGGCAATGGTTACGTGAGCTCCTGCCGGGGATCGAGCGTGCCGGCAAACAAGAGGAGCCTCTGTGGGAATGACGCCGTCGCTCGCGCCGAGTTGCCGGATCAAGATCAACCCTGAGCGTGTCTCTTCGGTGTGGTGGGACTTTGCAAGAGCGCGCTTCGACGCGCCCGCGGCACTGGCGCCGATGCTCGAACCCCTCGGGGTCGAGGAACTGTGCGTCACGGCAGACGAGGGCGCCGCCATTCGGACATGGGCAGCAGCGGTGCCGGATTGGGATGAGATTCGGCCGCCGCTCCTCATCGAAAAGCGCGATACGTGATCTCTTGCCAGCATCTCAAACCAGAGTCGGGTCCGCGCTCAGCGGGACCATCCGGTAGTCGGCCGTAACGGTTCCGCGCTCGGCTCTTGAGAATGAAAGGCCCGCAATGAACCTCCTCGATGCCCTCTATCACCGTCGCGCCATTCGAGATTACACCGATGCGCCGGTCGACCAGCAATTGCTGCACTCCGTGATCGCCGCGGCGACCCGGGCGCCCAACGCCATGAACCGGCAACCCTGGTCCTTCGTGGTCGTCACGAATCGTCCCGTCCTCGACCGCTGCTCGGCGCGGGCCAAGGCGCACAGCCTTGCCTCGCTCTCGGCCAACCCGCATCTCGCCGGCTACCGCGAACACCTGGCTTCGCCGACATTCAACATCTTCTACAATGCGCCCGCTTTGATCGTCATTTGCGCCACCCAGCCGGACCCGATGGCGCAGCAGGATTGCTGTCTTGCTGCGGAGAATCTGATGCTGGCCGCGCATGGAAGCGGCCTCGGCACCTGCTGGATCGGGTTTGCCGAAGCTTGGCTCAATCAGCCGGAGGGAAAAGCCGAGCTCAAGCTCCCCGCCGAGCACGCCCCCGTGGCGCCCATCATCATCGGACATCCGCGCGGCGAGCATCCGGCCCCGCCGCGTCGTGAGCCGCACATCACCTGGATCGAGGGTTGAACCGACCTGCGCCCGGGAGGGCCTTGCCCGATGATGATGCGATTGACGAGTGCCGCCTTCGCAAATGGCAGCGAGATCCCTGCCCGCTTCACCTGCGATGGCGACAATCTGTCCCCGCCGCTGGCCTGGTCTGGTGCCCCGTCGCCGACGCGAAGTTTCGCGATTGTCTGTAGCGACCCCGACGCGCCGTCGGGCGTCTGGTACCATTGGGCCGCTTTGGACATCCGGCACGATGTCAACGCGCTTGAAGAGCACTGCCGGCCCGGCAGCACCGCGATGCGCCAAGCCATCAATGATTTCGGAAAGAGGGGCTATGGCGGGCCCTGCCCGCCACGCGGCAATGGCCGCCATCACTACCATTTCACCCTCTACGCGCTTGACGTCGAGCACCTCGATGTACCGGCGAGCGCGCATTGCCGCGATGTCGAGAACGCCGCCAGGGCTCACGCGCTTGCCACGGCCGAGCTGATCGGGGTCTATGCGCGATGATCCTGCGCGGACATACCCATGCGTGGGAGATCCGAGAGGATCTGCGCCGCCGCGGCACGCTCCGGACCGAAGCGGGTCTCACATCAACCCTTGATGCAAATCACCGGCTCGAGCTTAGCAACCTTGCGCGCCAGCCCGGCAGCATGCGCCACCTCGACAACGGCGTCGATGTCCTTGTAGGCGCCTGGCGCTTCTTCCGCCACGCCGCGCGTCGATGGGCTCTTGATGATGATCCCGCGCTTGGCGAGATCATCGATCACCTGCCGCCCATGCCAGCGTTTGAGAGCCTGGTGTCGGCTCAGGGACCGGCCGGCACCGTGGCAGGCCGAAGCGAAGGCGCGTTCCGGGCGGGTCGAGGCACCCACCATGATCGCCGATGACGTGCCCATGCTGCCGCCGATGAAGACGGGCTGCCCAACTGTCACGTAAGCGGCGGGAAGATCCGGGTGCTGCGCGCCGAAGGCACGCGTCGTGCCCTTGCGGTGAACGAAAAGACGCCGCTTCCGGCCGGCGACGTCATGCCATTCCTCCTTGCAGGTATTGTGCGAAACATCGAACAGAAGGTCGAGCGTGCGGCCGGGGAAGAAGTGGCCGAACACGCGGCGCGTGAGATGGGTGAGGATTTGGCGATTGGCAAGCGCGCAGTTTATCGCCGCCCGCATGGCGCCCAGATAACGCTGGCCCAGCTCCGATCGGAGCGGCGCACAGGCAAGCTCGAGATCAGGCAGGACGATGTCGTGACCAGGCGCCGCGACGGCCATTTCCCGTAGGAATTCGGTGCCGATCTGATGGCCGAGGCCGCGCGAGCCGCAGTGGATGCTGACGACGATTTCGCCCAACCGTAGCCCGAAGGCCGAGGCGGCCGTTTCGTCATGGACCGCAACCACCTCTTGCACTTCGAGGTAATGGTTGCCCGAGCCCAGAGTTCCCATCTCGTCGCGCTGGCGCGTCTTGGCTTGCGCTGACACGGCATCGGGGCTCGCGCCCATCATGCGTCCGCCTTCCTCGGTCCGCTCTAGGTCGGCCGGCACACCATACCCTTGCGCCACCGCCCAGCCCGCGCCGCCTTCGAGCATCGCGTCCATCTCGCGCTCATCGAGCATAATTTTGCCGGTGCTGCCGACCCCGGCGGGGATGTTGCGGAACAGGCTGTCGGCGAGGTCGTTCTTCACTCTTTCGATGTCGCTGCGGCGCAAGCCCGTGAGCAGGTTGCGGACGCCGCAGGAGACGTCGAAACCGACGCCGCCGGCCGAGACAATGCCGCCCTCCTCCGGATCGAAGGCGGCGACGCCGCCGATCGGAAAGCCATAGCCCCAATGGGCGTCGGGCATCGCGTAGGCCGCATCGATGATACCAGGAAGGCAGGCGACGTTGCGGATCTGCTCGAGCACCTTGTCGTCCATGTCGGCCAGGAGCGCCTCGCTGCCGAAGATCACCGCCGGCGCGCGCATCGCCCCGCTCGCCGGAAGACGCCACTCGGTCGCCGACGCACGGGACAGGCTGCTTACCTCCATAGGCGGACCTCGCTCACTTCGTCATCCATCGCTCACGCATTACGCGATCCAGGCACCGTCCGACCTGCGCTCAACCTTGAGCGGATGTAGGGGCGCCCATCGGCTCCGCGGCCGGCGCATGCGGCGCATGATCGACTCTATCCCCTCGGCGCGACCGCGGAAATTGCCGTTCTCGACCGTCATTGCGTCTTTCCCTCCAGGATGCCGCGTCGGTCGCGGGGCTGCTCGTCACCAGCGAGGCGATGGTGGCGGAAAAGCCCGAGCCAAAGTCGGCGCCTGCGATGCCGCATGGCGGCGGCAAGGGCGGCATGGACTTCTGAAAAGCCGAGTTCTTTCAGAGCAGGTTGCGGGGCGGCTCACGGGCGGGCCATGCGTGTCGGTAGCGAGGGCTCGCAACTGGCTTAATGATCTGGGTCAATGCCGGTACCGCAAGGAGACATTACGGTCTTTTGTCAGCTGAAGCGCTTTGCCGCAACGCGAGTCATGCGAGCATCGCTTCGGCGGAAAGGCTCGTGGATGATCTTCTTGCATCGGCGTCGAGGCCGGCGGATCGTGTCCTTCTGGCGTGCCGCCGCACCGTTCGCCGGACTATGCCTCGTGATCGCGACAATGGGCATGGCCGGCGCCGAGAGCCAAGGGCTGCAGCCACAAGCGATGGCGGCAATGCCGAGCTTTGCTCCGCTGGTCAAGCGGGTGATGCCGGCGGTCGTGACCGTCGCGGTGTTCGAGAGGGCGGCGTCGGCGAGCGAGGACGAGGACGGCGCGACCAGCCCGGAGCGAATGCCGGGCGCGCCGGCGACGCCGTTCGACGACTTCCTGCGTCGCTTCTTCGAGCAGCGGGGCCAAGGCGGCTTGCCGACCTTGCCCAATCAGCGCCGCATCGGGTTGGGATCGGGCTTCATCATCGATCCCGCCGGCTACGTCGTGACCAATGACCACGTCATCGCCAAGGCCGTCAGAGTGAGCGTGGTCCTGCAAGACGACAGCCGACACGCGGCCAAGGTCGTCGGACGCGACCCCATCACCGATCTGGCGCTGCTCAAGATCGAGGCCAAGGAGCCGCTTCCCGCCTTAGGCTGGGGCGACAGCGACAGGCTCGAGGTCGGCGATTGGGTGATGGCCGTGGGCAATCCGTTCGGCCTCGGCGGCAC
>JBKQTR010000075.1:0-23819 GCA_052143095.1 Allostellaceae bacterium | reverse complement strand
GCGGCGGCGCGAGCGCCGCCGCCATCATGCCCTGACTTTGACTGCTGACCGACCTCAACTGCGGCGTCGCCATTTCCCATGCCTGCGGCGGAACACTGGATCGTTATTTCGCGCGCACATGGTGGATTTTTCAACGCCTATCATATGCCGGCAGTCAGAAAAACGCCGGGCGCACGGCAATGCCTTGACCGAGCGGCATTGCTTTTTCGTTTTGATCGATCCGCGCAGCGCCTGCAGACCGCGCTCGCGCTCGTCAAGCCTGTGAGTGCGCGGAGACTCGCACCCATTTCGAGATCCCCGGCGCGGCTTTTTTGTGGCAAAATGTCGGATGTCCTGAAGATGCGGAACCGTCGAGGGCGGCAGCGCTCACACGGTGGCGGCAACGTTGATCGCCGTGACGGGATCACATGCCAACTTCTTCGCCGCCGACGGTTTCTTTCGGTGGGATCGTCGCGACTCGACCGTGCCGGCAGCGAAGCGCAAGGCGATTCGGCAATGATGAAGAATCAAATCTGCACCAGCGATTGCCCAAGAAGGAATTCACTCGCCACTGCGTCACTTTGCCTCAGCACGCGGGCAGCCCGCGCAAATCCGCGCGGATAAAGGCTATGTCGCTGGGTTCAAATGACACGTGCGCCATGGTGACGCCGCGGCAAAAGATCATCATGGCAAGCTGCGCCCCGCTCTAACGGGTTAGCACGGCGTCCACAATGCTTGTAAATAGCTGCTCTCGATTGGCAGGAGGGCGATATGAAAATCATTCCCGAGCGGGTGACCGTCATCCCTGACGCGCAGCGAAACGAGCTCACGGTCATCATGGAGGGATTCCGCCTGACGCTGAGCGCGGAGGAAGCCCGCGCGCTGAGCTATGCACTGGTGCAAGGAGCGAAGCAGCTCGCGGCGGAGCCGACAGCGCGCTCCTTCGCTGCTGGTGCGTCGGCTGCGGTCCAGCACAAATCAGCGCCGCCGTCCTTCACGCAAGAGGTGGCGACCTCGAAGGCGGATGAAGTCGGGGCGGAGGCTATTCGTTCGTTGTCCGCCTGAGCCTCCACGGTTGTCTTGGATCGCGACGCTGAGGCATTCCTGAGAGTCGCAGATCGCTTCTCGCCACAAGCGTAGGATGCGGTCAGGCGCTTTCCGCTGTCTTGCGCCAAGAGCGTCGTGGCTTTCCCCCCATGATTAGCGAGCTCGCCGGCAGCATCGCGAGTTATGCGATCGTCTCGATCGCCTACGCGAACCTTGTCGGCCTGATGCGGAACGCGCAGCCGCGGTACCGGCAACTGGTCATCGGCGCGATCCTCGGGGCGGGCGCCCTGCTCTGCGCGCTGGCCCAGCATCAGGCCGGCCCGCTGTCGCCGATCACCGACGGTATCGTCACCGTCGGCCTTGCCCAGCCCTTCGGCGGCGGTCTCGCGACCCTCGTGGCCGGACTCATCGCCGCGGCGTCCGTCGTCTGGCTGGAAGGCGGCCCGGCCTACCCCGGCCTGGCGGAAATTCCGGTCGCCGCCCTCATCGGCATCACCGTCACCGAAGTGCTGCGGCGCCGGCGGCGCGGCTTCGGCATGGGTGAACTGATTGCGCTCTCGGTCTGTCTGACCATCGGTGCGGCGCTGCTGCTGGGTCCCACCTCGGCCTTCCAGGAGTTTCCGGCGGAAACGGCGCTCGCGCTCGGCGGCAGGATTCTGCTCGGGACGATCATTCTCGGCACGCTGCTGCAGCGCTGGGGTGATGCGGAGACGCGGATCGGCGAGAGCGAGCGACGATGGCGCGCCCTCGTCGCCAATGTTCCCGGCGCGGTGATGCAGATCACCGTCAACCCTGCGGGCGAGATGAGCTTCACCTTCGACACTGCCGAGGGCGCGCGGATCTTCGGCGAGGGCGCGCTGGGTCTGACACCGGGCGCGACGAGAATCCTGCAGTTGATCCATCCCGACGATCGTGCCGCCTTCCGGCGTTCCCTCGTCGAGGCGGGACGCTCGCTCAACCTGTGGTCGCATGAATTTCGCGTGGTGATGCCGGGAGGCCAGCAACGCTGGCTGAGCGGGCGCGCCATCCCGCATCCAAAAGGGCGCGGCAGCGTCGTTTGGGATGGCATCGTGGTCAACGTCACCAGCCGCAAGGACGTGGAGCAGGTGCTGCGTCGCAGCGAGGCGCTGCATCGGCTGCTGGCCGAGAACACGATGGAGGTCATCGGCAGGATCGGGCCCGACCAGTCCTGGCTCTATCTCTCACCCTCCTCCCGCGACATTCTCGGCTACGAGCCCCGTGCGCTCGTCGGTCGATCCTGGCTATACATTGTCGAGGACGCGGATATCCCGCGGGTGAAAGATGCGATGACGAGACTCGTCCCGGGCGGACCCGCACTGACGATCGCCTATCGCGTGCGGCGCAAGGACGGGGCGGCGCTCTGGGTAGAAGAAACGCGGCGGCTCACCGGCGGAACCGCCGAGGACGAGCCGGCGGAGAGCATCAGCGTCATCCGCCCTATCGAGCCCAAGCGCGCCGAACCGCCCGCCGCGGCGGTCTCGACGGCGTCGGCGCCCGGGGACCATGGGCAGTTCGCGCGCATGCTCGAAGCCGCCAATGCCGGCATCATCGTTACCGATGCCAATCAAACCGATCATCCCGTCATCTTCGTCAATGCGGCGGCGACCGCGATCACCGGCTACAGCCGGGCCGAGCTGATTGGTCGGAGCTGGGGTATGCTGCAGGGACCGGAAAGCCCGACGGAGACCGTCGCCGATATCGAGGAAGCCGTGCGGCAGCAGCGGCCACTCTCCACGACCTTCGTCAGCCGCCGCAAGGACGGCGCGTCCTATTGGGCGAAGCTGGACTTCAGCCCGGTGCGCGACGCCGAGGGGCATGTGAATGCCTATGTCAGCGTCTTCGTCGACATCTCGGAGCAGAAGCGGATCGAAGACGAGCTGCGCCGTGCGCGCGACGCGGCGGAAGAGGCGAACCAGGCCAAATCCGACTTCATCGCCAACATCAGCCATGAGCTGCGCACGCCGCTCAACGGCGTCATCGGCTTCACCAACCTGCTGCTGAACGAGAACCTGCCGGCGGAGCAGCGCCGCTACGCCACCTTCGCCCATGATGCCGGCAGCTCCTTGCTGGCCATCATCAACAACATCCTCGACCTTTCCAAGATCGAGGCCGGCAAGCTGACCTTGGTCGAAACCGATTTCAGCGTGATCGAGCTCGCCGTGAGCTGCAACACCGTGGTGTGGCACGCCGCCCGCGAACGGGGATTGGATCTCAACTTCGTGCTCAAGCCGGATGTGGTGAACCTCGTGCGCGGCGATCCCGATCGCATACGGCAAGTGCTGCTGAACCTGCTCAGCAATGCCATCAAGTTCACGGAAAAGGGCAGCGTCGTCCTGGCCATTTCCAAGGTGGAGGATCTCGGGGCGGGGACGGTCCTCAAATTTTCGATCACCGATACCGGGATCGGCATCGCCAAGGAGCAGCAATCCAGGCTGTTCCAGAAATTCTCGCAAATCGAGGACAAGGCCGGCGTCTATCTTCGCGGCACCGGCCTCGGCTTGGCGATCTGCAAGAACCTAGTGGAGCAGATGGGCGGCTCGATCGGCGCTACCAGCGAGCTCGGCGTCGGCAGTAACTTCTGGTTCACCGTTCCGCTCAAGGTTGCCGCCGGCGGCGGCGAGAAGCCGGGCCAGGTGACGGCGGGCGTCCATCGCGGCACCCGGATCCTGCTGGTCGAGGACACGCCGATGAACCAGGAGCTGATGATCACCCTGCTGCGCCGCGCCGGGCACGAGGTCGAGGTTGTCGGCGACGGCGAGGCCGCCGTGGCGGCGGCGCGCCGGCAAGGCTTCGATCTCATTCTCATGGATGTGCAGCTTCCGCTCATGGACGGTTTGTCGGCGACAAGGGCGATCCGGCAGCTGGGGACCGAGGCGTCGCGCACGCCGATCATCGCCATGACCGCGCGCGCGCTACCGGGCGATGTCGAGAAATGCCTTGCCGCGGGGATGGACGATCATCTCTCGAAGCCGGTCGATGTCGCCGCCCTGCTGGCGATCATCGATCGCTGGGTCGGCAGGCCGCACGCCAACCCGCACCAAACCTCTCCGCCGGAGAAGACCGGCGAGTCGGTTCAAGATCGTGACGCGCTGCGGGACCTTGAAGCGCATATCGGGCGCATCAAGCTCGATGAGCTGATCGCCCGGGCACGCGAGGAGCTGCCGCGCCTCCTGAGCCGCATGAACGAGCACCGATCGGATCGCCTGCTCGTCGAGCAGGACGCCCATGAGCTGGTCTCGGTCGCGGGAATGGCCGGATTGCAGGAGCTGGTCGAGCGCGCGCGGGCCGTGATGGAGGCCTGTCGGACGGGCAATGATGAACGCATCGCGACGATGCTGGCCGCCCTCAACGACGCTGGCGAGCGGGCGGCGGTGGTGCTCGATGTCGAGCATCGCGCCAGCGCCGAGTGAGAGGCGATGTTATTTCCGCTGCGCCGCATCGGCAATCAGCGCCCAGCTGATCACCTGCTCCGTGACCCTGGCAACAACCATCGCAGGATCGGCGCCCCGCGCGGCCAGATCGATCGGCCCGATCGTCGCGCTATCGCCCGAAGCGTCCGACAGCGCGGCGCGGACGGAGTTGGCCAGCGTGCGCGCCTCGTCCAGTGTCAAGGCGACGCGATAGCCGCCCATGAGCAGCGTCAGCCCCTGGTCTCCGTCGTTGCGGAGAATGGTGATCGCTTCCTCGATGACTCTCATGCGCGGTCTGCCTGTTCAGGTGATGGCAACCGAATGCCGCCGAAATCCTACAGCATTGCCTCCCCAAGCGATGCAACATTTTGTGGCGGCAGGACCGAGGCTGTCGGCGGCGCTCGTCCGGCCGCGCGACGGGCGACGGCCAGGTTACTCCTGTGATCACCCCCGACGATCCAGCGCAAGAGCCTGGGGCTCACGCCGCGCCGGTGCGTCCGATGCACCCGGATCTGGCTGCCCTGCTCGACCTTTGGAATCGCAAGCGGGCGGGACGCCGTATGCCGGCACGCGACGATTTCGACGTGTTCGAGCTGCGCGCATGGCTCGGATGTTTTCATCTCGTCGATGTCGTCGATAGCGGCCGGGACTTCCTCTACCGGATCTACGGCGCCGATCTCGCCATCACCTTCGGCATCGATCTCACGGGAAAGGGGTTAGATGCGGCTCCGGCCGCCGCGCGCGAGAGCGTCCGGCGCGCCTATGCGGCAGTGTGCGCATCCGGCGAGCCTCTGCTGGTCGAGGATGATCCGGTGCTGCGCAGCGGCATGGAGCGGGTGGAGACTCTCATTCTGCCCCTGTCGTCGAATGATCGCACCGTCGATCGCCTGCTGATCGGCGCGGCACGCGTCGAGCGCGAGGGGGAGATAGGGTCGGGGCCCGCCGAGCGTCGGCGCGCCGCGCGCGTCGCGGTCCTCTGGGGCGGCATGCTGGAGATTGGCGAAGCGTCGGAAAGCTGCGTCGTTCTCGATTATTCCTCGCTGGGCGCGCAGCTTCGGCTCGATCGCCCGGCTGCCCTGGACCGCCCGGTGATCATCGCCTTTGCCGATGTCCCGCCGCGGCCGGCGAGGGTGGTATGGCAGGGCGGCGGACGGGCCGGGATCGAATTCACGGCGCGGTAGGGTCCAGGGCATCCGGGGGTTGCCGAACTCCGATAGACGCGACACCGCACGTTCAGCCGCGGTCTATTGCGGGGGTTTCGGGCCTTGTCCGCCAAGCTCAGAGGCCTTGACGTACCAGCGCGCAGCCTCCCTCGCGTCGCCTAGGAATCCAGTGGCGCCCAATCGCTGAAGGTATTGCGGGTCATAGGTCTGTGCGACGGCGCGGGCAGCCTGTGGCAGACCGCTACCGGCCGCCAATTCGTAGAAGCGCCGTGCCGACGTCACGTCCCTCAACTTCATCAGCTCGTCGCCGCGAGCCAAGGCGAAGGCGGCGACTTCCGGCGATACCACGTTCTCGACCCGTAGCTCCCGCGCGGGCGCCGCCGCTGCGGCCTGCCGCGCCGGGGCTGGGGCCGGAGCCGGGGCTGGGGCTGCGGCGTCGAAAGGCTGCTCTATTCTGTCCTCGAGCATCTTCGCACTGTCAGAGCGCGCACTGCCCGCCGAGGCCTCAAGGCCCTGGCGTGGCATCGACAAGGCTTGCGATGGATCGAGATCGCGCCAATCCGCGGATACGAGGTAAGTGATGGCGAGCGCGGCGGCGGCGCCAAGCCCGACCAACCAAGCAAGCACCCGCCAGGCGCGCCGCCGACGCCGCAAGCCCGATCGATGCAAAGTCCGGGGCGATCGGCCCTGGTCGGGCCGCGCTCGAGGCACGGCGGGAGACGGCGGCGGCCGCGCCGGCAGGTGGGTGCGCAAATCACGCGGCGGCCCGCGAAAGCTGGGAATTTCCCGCGGATCCCGCTCGAAATCTTCTCGGTCAATGCCGCCCGAGAAATCCGATCCTGCTCTGTTGGACGGTGGGGACATGTGATGGCCTATACGCGGCACCTGCCTCGCGCCGAACCTGCCGGCATTCAGCGCCGGAGTGCAACTAACGCGCTCGCAGGCGGCTAACAAGCTCGTTAGCCGGTTGACCGTCAATCTCACACCAAATAGTGCAAAAACGCCCGCTACAAAACCGCCGCGCGCGGCGCGTGCGCAAAATTCAACCGCGGCCGCCTTGGCTGCGACAGGGCACGTCGTCCGATCGCGAGGACCGATGATGTCGCGTGGGTTGGGACCACGGCGCAGGCCCGAATCCGGATCGTGCGCGCGCAACGCACGCCGTCACATCGGATCGGCCGCGTCCGACGCCGGGAAATACCCTCAATTGCGCCGTCGAGGACCTGGGCTGAGCCCGAACATGCGTTGAACGCTGACGATCAGTTGCTCGGGCGTGCAGGGCTTGGGCACCAGGGGACCGAGCCCTGGTCCTTGACGTTGGCTCGGAATGACGCTGGCACCCGCCGTGATGTAGATGACCCGCAATCCACCGCGCAGCGCCTTGCTGCTTTCCGCCAGACGCCAGCCATCGAGTCGGCCGGGCATCATGATATCGGTGATCAGCAAGCCGATGGTCGGATCCTGAGCAATCGTCAACAGGGCTTCTTCGCCGGAAGCACAGGACGACACGGCAAATCCGGCATTTTGCAGCACCGCACATGCGAAATCGCGCGTTCCTTCATGGTCATCAACCACCAGGATCCGCGATGCACAGTGAGGAACGGCGCGGGAGCTATTTTCCAACTCTGCGCCCCAACGTTCAACATGGGCCATAGCACGTTGGAGAATAAACCCTTCGCCGTGACTTGAGAAGTGAAGAATGACGCAAAACCGAGCGGTCTCGCACCGAGCGCATCGAAACTATCCCGGTTCACGTCGCGCCGACGTCGCCGGCGGCGTCAACAACCTCGGGCTCGGCGGCTTCCTGCTGTGCCTCCCGGCGACCCGGCCGCGGCGCCAGCCACCGGAAGATGCCGCGCGCTATGCGGTGAAGGTGAAGCTGCTGCCGGTGCCGCAGAGCACCAGTTTCTCCGGCATCTCCCGCTTGGCCAGATCGATGAAGTTCTGTCCGCTGCAGTGCATCGGCATAACATGCTCGAGATCGAACTTCTTGAGCTCTGCCATCACCTGTCCCAGGTAGTCATCCGGCGCCGGCGCCAGATGGAAGCCACCGACGAGCGCGTAGATCTTGTCGACGCCGGTTATCTCCTGCGCGCGTCTGAGCGTGTTGATGATGCCCGCATGGCCGCACGAGCTGATCACGACGAGCCCGCGATCCCCCAGCCTGAAGCAGGTGGCATGCTCGTGCCAGTGCTGATCGGGTACCGGCTTCCCGGCGAGCTCCTCGGCGGTGAAATGGTGGTTCATATAGGCGCTGGCGTCGCAGCCGAGCCCGTCCCGGACGCCGTATTCCACCCATGTGTTCGGCAATACGTGCTCGATGCTGGTGCGCGGGACGGCACCGGTGGTGAAGGCGTGGCCCTCCATGATCATCGGCGCCTCCGACAGCACGGGCTCGACGCCCAGCACCTGCAGCCGGCGTCGGTCCAGCGGGGTGCCGAAATCCGTGAAGCTGCCCTCCGCGCTGCGGCTGAAGCGCTTGCAGAAATCGTCCTCGCCGCCGGTGTAGAGGCGCAACTCTTTGCGCATTCGCGCGCGGTACGCCTCCAGGAAACCCATGAGGCCACCGACATGATCATAGTGACCGTGGCTGATGATCAGCGCATCCACCTGAGCAACATCGATCCCCAGGAGCTCGAGGTTGTTCGCGTAGACATCCGGCGTGAAGCCGAAATCGAGCAGATAGCGGCGCCATTCCTGGCCCTTGCGCGATTCCAGGGACAACGCCAGACCCCATTCGCTTTCCAGCGTCTTGCCTTGCGGCGCCTCGGGAAATCCCGTGCGCCGAACCGCCAGACCAGGCGCCTCCACGCCGCGCAGGAAGATGTCGTGCGTGTTGTCGGTGATCTCGCGAACCCTGAGCTCGTCGATCACCGGCGCATCGATGCGCGGGGGAGCAGCCTGGGCAGGCCGATCAAACGGGATGCTGCCGGTCAGCAGCGAGCCGCCGAGCACGGCCGAACGTTGCAGAAAGCGGCGGCGGTCCAGGGATCGCGGCATGAGCGGTCACCTCGCATTGAGGCGCCGACACTATGGAGCGCGATGATCGGTGTCAAACGACAAAAGCCCGCGTCCCACAGGCGGCTTTCGCGATTGCCATGCAATCGCTGGCGCCGCTGCGGACGAACTCGCTAAGCGAGTTCGCCTAGGCTACGCTGTCGTGAAGCCGTGGTCCCTGAGCGGCAGCGAGCGGACGCGCTTGCCGGTGGCGGCGAAGAGCGCGGTGCAGATCGCCGGCGCCACCGTCGGCAATCCCACCTCGCCCATGCCGGCCCAGAAGCCGCCGCTCGCATCACCTCGATCTTGGCTTCAGCGCCCCCGCACGCCGCGCAGGAAGCGGTCGACCTCGTCGCTGAGCTTTCGCGCCTCGCCGGCGAGCGCGGCGGCTGAGCCGAGCACGGTCTGGGCGGCGCCGCCAGTTTCGCTCACCGCCTGGGTGACGCCGGCTATGTTGGCCGAGACGCCGTGCGTGCCTTGCGCAGCCTGCTGCACGTTGCGCGCAATCTCGCGGGTGGTGGCACTCTGCTCCTCGACCGCTGAGGCAACCGAGGTCGCGATCTCGCTGATGCGGCCGATCGTCTTGGTGATTTCGGCGATGGCGCTGACCGCATCGCGGGTCGCGCCTTGGATCTCGCCGATCTGCGCGGCGATGTCCTCGGTCGCCTTGGCGGTCTGCGTCGCCAGCGCCTTGACCTCGCTCGCCACGACGGCGAAGCCTTTACCGGCCTCGCCGGCACGCGCTGCCTCGATCGTGGCGTTAAGCGCCAGCAGATTGGTTTGGCTCGCGATGTCATTGATGAGGGACACCACGTCGCCGATCCGCCGCGCCGCCTCGGCAAGGCCTTGCACCTGCTCATCGGTACGTTGCGTCTCGGCTACGGCGCGCGCAGCGACCTCGGCCGATTCTGACACCTGGCGGCCGATCTCCGCCGTCGAGATCGACAACTCCTCGGCTGCCGTCGCCACCGTCTGCACATTGGCCGAGGCCTCGGTCGAAGCGGCGGCGACGGCAGCAGCCTGCTCGCTCGAATGATCGGCAGTCTTGGCCATGCCGGCAGCGGCCGCCTGCATCTCGCCAGCCGCTCCCGATACCGCGTCGACGACGCTCTTGACGCTGGCCTCGAAGCCCTCGGCGAGCGACAGGAGATCGGCGCGCCGCTGTTCGGCCATGCGTTGACGCTCGGCCGCAGCCTCCTGCTCGGCGAGCTTCGCCGCGCGGCCGTTGTCGCGGAAGACGACGAGCGCCGAGGCCATCTCGGCGATCTCATCGTGCCCGCCCGCGGGGATTGCTGCGTCGAAATTGCCGCCGGCGATCTCGGCCATGCCGTTGCGCAGCGCATTCAGGCGCCGCACGACGTTGCGGCCGATGTAGAAAGCGCCGATCACGAGCGCCACAACGACGCTGGCGATGGCGATGGAGATGAGCAGCACGCGGCCGCGCGCGATCGCGGCGTCGGTCGCCGTCGCCGCCCTCTTGGATGCATCCTCGCTCTTCGCGACAAGCGTTGCGACCGCTTCCTCGAGCGTGCCCGCAAGCTTGTGGTTGGCGGCTAGCGCCGCTTCGCCGGCGGCGGCCGTCTCAAGCTCGGCCTTGCGCAGCTCAAAGACGCTCTTGTCGCCGCGGCCGTACTGGAGCAGCTCGCCGACGGGCTCGCGCAGCGGAGCGGTAATGGTTTCACTCTTGAGTGCGGCGAGCGATTTTTCCAGGTGTTTGGCTGCAGCGCTAAAACGGTCGAGCAGCGGCGGCAGCAGGTCCTTGCTCGAGACCCCGGCACCCTCGGTGAGCAGCCCGAGGACGAGGTTGCTGTCGGCGCGCAGGTCGGACATCGCCTGCAGGGCGACCACCTGCTTGTCGGCGAGATCCGACAGATGCTGCTTCAGCGCCGAGGGATCCTTGACGCTGGTGGCGTTCTGCAATCCCGTCACGAGATCGAAGGAGGCATCGTCGACGAGCGGCGCCAAGGCGGTGGCGATGGTGTTGTGCGTGGCGCGGAGGCGGTCCTCGAACGCGGCGATCTCGTCGCGAAGGCCGATCCGCCGCTGCACCGCGGCAGCGAGTTCGCCAAGATTCTTGGTCATCTCCGCCGCCGCGCCGCGCAGCGCCTCGGTGGACTGCGTCCCGCCGGCCACGGCGGCGATCTCGTCAATCGCCTGCTGCAGCGCGCGCTCGTCCGCCCGAACCGCGGCCAGCGTCGCGTCGCGCTGCTTCGCGTCGTGCGCCGTCAGCAGTGCCGGAGCGATCGCGACGAGATCGGCGCTGCTCTTGGCCAGCCGGACCGACGCGCTCATCGCCGGCAGGCTCTCGCCGGTGATGCCGGCCAGCGCGCGGCCGACGTCGTTATAGGAGACGAAGGCGATGGCGCTGGCGAGCACGGTGAGGCCGGCAACCGCGCCGAAGGCGAGGAAGAGCTTTGCGCGCAGGCCGAACCCGCTGGCGCCTCGGCTCGAGCGGACCGAGGTCGGTGTTGAAAACGGCTCCATCGTCGGCCTCCTTGTCGCGTCAGCCGCCGATCTTGGCCAGCTTTTCGACAGCTTTGAAGCCGCCGTCCGGCTGGATCACGGTGAGGAACACATGACTCGAGCCGCGATTGCTGTCGGGACCATAGACGAGCTTGACGCCGCCGAGATCAAAGGTTCCGGTCTTGGTGATCGCGTCGAGCAACGCCTTGCGCGTTATCTCGCCCTCGACCTTGCCGAGCGCCTCGACGACGAGGCGGCCGGTCATGTAGCCCTCGAGCGAGACGAAGCCGGGCTTGGCGTCAGGCTTCGCCGCCTTGAGCGCCGCCTGGTAGCGCTTCACCAGCTCGATTGAGGTGTCCTCGGGCAGCGGCACCACCTGCGTGATGACGACGCCGGCGCCATCGGGCCCAAGCTCCTTGGCGAGCGCGTCGCTGCCGACGAAGGAGATGTTGACGAAGGTGGCCTCGAGCTTGACTTGACGGGCGAGCTTGATGAACTCGGCGCAGGGCTTATAGGCACCGATCATGATCACCGCCTCGGGATTGGCCTTCTTAATGGCGAGAAGGGCGCCCTTCACGGCTGTGGTATTGCGCTCGTAGGTACCTTCGGCGACAAGCTCCATCTTGCGCTTGTCAAGCGCGCGTTTCACGCCGGTTAGCCCGGCTTGGCCGAAGGCGTCGTCCTGATAGAAGATGGCGATGTGCGTGACGCCGAGATCCTTGGTGAGGTGTTCAACCATCGTCTCCGTCTCCTGGAAATAGGAGGCGCGGATATTGACGACGCCGGGCTTGTAGGGATCGCGCAGCAGCTCGGCGCCGGTGAACGCGCCGATGAAGGGCACGGCCGCCTCGGTCGCGATGGGCTGCACCGCCGCCGAGGTCGGCGTCCCGACCGAGCCAACCAGGGCGAAGACCTTGTCCTCGTCGATCAACTTCTTCGCCGCAGTGATCGATTTATTGGGCTCGTAGCCGTCATCGACGGAGGTCAGCTCGAGCTTGTGGCCCTTGATGGCGCCGGCCTTGTTGGCCTCGTCAAAGGCGGCGAGCAGACCTTCGCGCATGCCTTGCCCAAGCGCCGCGGCCGGCCCGTCGAGGGCGGCGACTTGGCCGAACACGATCTTGTCGCCGCTGACGCCGTTCTCGGCGAAAGCGGGTAGTGCCGCGACCAGCGCCGCGACCGCGATGCCGAGGGCAGCCCCGGCGAGATGTCCCATCCTCATCCATGCGCTCCCTTTGCTTGCCCGGTGCCCTCTGCCACGCAACTGCGACGCGTTAAGGACAGCGTTCGATACTCGCCAGGGTCGCAGCGCATAGTTGTCAATTATTTAAAATGTGGGATTAAATTTGCTTTATGCGGCGCCCGTGCGGCAAATAATCAGGGAGAAATACCAGGACTACACCCTGTTTAGGGCAACGGAGTTAAATGAATCCAACCTGAATTTTACGCGTACTTAATTGATCGCCGCGAGAGTTGGTCTCCTTGCCGCAAAGAGGAGGCTTCTATGTCGATGTCAGCTACTTCTCACGTCCTCGCCGAGGACGGGATCGAAATCGCCGAGGGTGCGAGAGACGCAATGCCGCTGCCCGCGATCCTGCTGGTGGCTGGGGTGCTGCTCGTCGGCGTGCTCGCGGCGATCACCGGCAATCTGGATATGGGCGCCGCCTCGGCGCCACTGTTAATCGGCCCCTGACGCGGGGCCGCCGGAGCGCCGCACGCGTCGCTCCGGAATGCCCGAACCATAAAATTTTACGGAAATGCCGATAAAATCCGCACAATTATTATCGAATACTTAAATTGAACCTGCTTATTACTAGGCGCAGTCCAGCGCCTCGCGAGCTTCGATCGCCGGCGCGACCGTTATCGTTATAAGGAGGGTCACATGCGTCGTCTCGATCGCAGTTTGATCGCCGCGGCAATCATTGCCACCACCCCCATCCTCCTCGCCGCCGGCGCCGGCGTCGCCGCGGAAACCGCGGGCACGCTCTACGCCGCCAATCGGGCGCTGCCGCAGCCTGCCGCGCTGGAGACGGCGCAGCCGGCGGCCGTGAGCGCGACCGTGCTTCCGGTGCGCGAGCTCGAGGCGGCGCCGACCGCCTCCGGCGCCGAGCCGGATCCCGAGAGCTTCGACCGCGCCGGCCTTGAGATCTGGTGGGCGAAGTATCGCAAGGCGCATCCCAAGCCATGACAGCGAAAAACGCCGCCGGCAACCGGCTGACGCGGCTGCGCGCTTCGAAAAATCGCTGACTCGCCGCCAGCGGCGAGGTTAGCGCTACGCCGTCGTGAAGCCGTGGTCCCTTAGGGGCAGCGAGCGGACGCGTTTGCCGGTAGCGGCGAAGAGCGCGTTGCAGATCGCCGGCGCCACCGTCGGCAATCCCACCTCGCCGATGCCGCCCCAGAAGCCGCCGCTCGGCACCTGCACGACCTCGATCTTGGGCATCGCCTTCAGCCGCAGCATCGGATAGTTGTCGAAATTCGATTGCTCGACGCGGCCGTCGCGCAGCGTGATCTTGTCATAGAGCGCGGCGGTGAGGCCATAGACGATGGCGCCTTCGACCTGCGTAACCACCGTGTCGGGGTTCACGACATAGCCGCTGTCGAGGGCGCAGACGATGCGATGCACCTTGATCTCGCCCTGGTCGCTGACCGAGATCTCGGCGATGCCGCAGGTGAGCGTGTTGTAGGAATCGTGATAGGCGATGCCGCGGAAGACGCCCGGGGGCAGCGGCGTTCCCCAGTCCGCCTGCTTCGCCGCGGCGTCGAGCACGGCGAGGTTCTTGGGATGGTTCCTGAGCAGCGCGCGGCGGAGCTCGTAGGGGTCTTGGCCACCGGCATGAGCGACCTCGTCGAGGAAGCTCTCCTTGTAGAAGGCGTTCTGCGAGTTGTTGACCGAGCGCCAGAAGCCCACCGGCACCGGCGTGTTGCGCATGGCGTAGTCGACGAAGAGATTGGGGAATTCGTAAGGCAGCTCGGCGATCCCCTCGAGGAAGTTCTTGTCGAGCCCGTTCTTGATCGCGTCGGGCCGCAGCGAGGCGAGGATCGACTGGCCGGTGACGCGCGTCGTCCAGGCGACCGGCATGCCCGACGCGTCGAGACCGGCGGCAAAGCGCGCCATGCTGACCGGGCGATAGAAATCGTGGCGCATATCCTCCTCGCGCGACCACAGCAGCTTCACCGGCTTTCCCGCCGCCTTGGCGATCACCACCGCCTGGCGCACGAAATCCTGCACCGCGCCGCGCCGGCCGAAGCCGCCGCCGAGCATGGTGATGTGCACCTCGACCTGCTTGGGATCGACGCCCGCCGCCTCGGCCGCGACCGCGAGTGCCGCCTGCGCGTTCTGCGACGGCGCCCAGACCTCGACCTTGTCGGCCGCGACCTGCGCCGTGCAGTTCATCGGCTCCATCGTCGCATGCGCGAGGAAAGGCGCGTGGTACTCCGCCTCGAGCCGCGTCGCAGCGCCGGCAAGCGCCGCCGGGGCGTCGCCCGCCTTGGCTGCCACCACCGCGTCGGTAGCGGCGATCCCGTCGCGCATCATCGCCCAGATGGCGTCGTCGTCGAGCTTGGCATTGGCGCCTTCGTCCCAGGTGACCGGCAGCGCCGCCAGCGCCTGGCGTGCCTGCCAGTAGCTGTCGGCGACCACCGCCACCGCGTCGCCCATCGCCACCACCTGGCGGAAGCCTGGCATGGCGGCGATCTTGGCCGCGTCATAGGAAGCGAGCTTGCCGCCGAAGACCGGGCATTGCGCCAGCGTGGCGTAGAGCATGCCGGGGATGCGCACGTCGACGCCGTAGACCGGGCGGCCCATCACCTTGTCGGCGATGTCGAAGCGCGCCTGCGCCTTGCCCACCAGCTTCCAATCCTTGGGATCCTTGAGCGTGACCTCCGCAGGCGGCGAGAGCTTCGCCGCCGCCTCGGCGATCTCGCCATAGGTCATGGTGCGGCCGGTGGGGATGTGGGTGATGACGCTGTTCTCCGCCTTGAGCTCGGCCACCGGCACGCCCCATTTCTGCGCCGCGGCGGCGAGCAGCATCGCGCGCGCGCTGGCGCCGGCCTTGCGCAACATCTCCTGCGACTCGCGGATGGCGCGGCTGCCGCCGGTCGACATCGAGCCGAAGGAATTGTCGAGATTGTCGGTGGCCGAGGCGTATTCGCCCTTGACCTTGCTCCAGTCGCATTCGAGCTCCTCGCAGACCAGCATGGGCAGCGCTGTGAAGCTGCCCTGGCCCATCTCGGAGCGGGCGATGCGGATGATGATGGTGTTGTCCGGCTGGATGATGATCCAGTTGTTGACCTTGGCGCCGATCGCGGCGCCTTCGCCCTCGGCGGCGCCGGCAGCACCGGGCAGCGCCAAGCCGAGCATGAGCCCGCCGCATGCTGCGGCCGAGCTCACCAGCAAGACGCGGCGGCTGATGGTGGCGGAGATCTCTGTCATGGCCGCCTCCTCACGCCTTGGCCGCGGCGACATGGATCGCCTGGCGGATGCGGGTATAGGTGCCGCAGCGGCAGATGTTGCTGATCGCCTTGTCGATCTCGGCATCGGTCGGCTGCGGCGTGTCGCGCAACAGCGCCGCCGCCGCCATCATCATGCCGATCTGGCAATAGCCGCATTGCGGCACCTCGACCTCGAGCCAGGCCCGCTGCACCGGATGGCTGCCATCCGGCGAGAGGCCCTCGATGGTGACAATCTTCTGCCCCTCGACCGCGCCGGCGGTGATCGAGCAGGAGCGCACGGCATCGCCGTCGAGATGGATGGTGCAGGCGCCGCATTGGGCAATGCCGCAGCCGTATTTGGTGCCGGTGAGGCCGAGCGTGTCGCGCAGCACCCAGAGCAGCGGCGTCTCGGGGTCGACATCGACCTGCTGCTCGCGGCCGTTGATGGTGAGACGCACCATGCGATGGCTCCTCCTGCGCTGGCCGCCGGGACGGCACACTTATTGAGTTAGCGCAGTCTATACGGGATCATCGCCGGTGGGAAACCGCGCCGTGGCCGCAGCACTGCGGCGGCGGCAACGCTGCCGAGCGGAAGACGCAAGGCGGCTCACATATTGGGATAGTTCGGGCCGCCGCCGCCTTCGGGCACGGTCCAGAGGATGTTCTGCGGCGGGTCCTTGATGTCGCAGGTCTTGCAATGGACGCAGTTCTGGAAGTTGATGACGAAGCGCGGATTGGCGCCGTCGGCGTCGCGCACGACCTCATAGACCCCGGCCGGGCAATAGCGCTGCGCCGGCTCGTCATAGACCGGCAAGGTATAGGCGATGGGGATCGACGGGTCCCTAAGCTTCAGATGCGAGGGCTGGTCCTCGCGGTGGTTGGTGTTGGAGAGATAGACCGAGGACAGCCGGTCGAAGCTGATGACCCCGTCGGGCTTGGGATAGGCGATCGGCGCCGCCGCGGCCGCGCGCACGAGACTCTCATTGTCGGATTTGCGGTGATGGAGCGTGTAAGGCAGCAGCCGACCGAGGCCGAGATAATGCAGCCACATCTGCACCGCGCCATGCAGCGTGCCGAGAACGGCACCCCAGCGCAGCCCCGGCTTGACGTTGCGCACCTTCCAGAGGTCCTGATAGACCCAGCTGGCGCGGTAGGCGCGCTCGTACTCGTCCAGCACATCATGGCCCTCGGAGCCGTCGGCGATGCGCGCGAAGGCGGCCTCGGCGGCGAGCATGCCGGTCTTCATCGCGTTGTGGCTGCCCTTGATGCGCGGCACGTTGACGAAGCCCGCGGCGCAGCCGATCAGCGCGCCGCCGGGAAACGCCAGCTTCGGCACCGATTGCAACCCGCCCTCGTTGATGGCACGCGCGCCATAGGCGATGCGCTTGCCGCCCTCGAGATAGGGCCGCACCAGCGGATGATGCTTGAAGCGCTGAAACTCCTCGAACGGCGCCAGATGCGGGTTCCAGTAATCGAGATTGACGACGAAGCCCAAGGAAACCTGGCCGCCCTCGAGGTGATACATGAAGGAGCCGCCGAAGGTCTTGTCGTCGAGCGGCCAGCCCATGGTGTGCAGCACCAGGCCGGGCTTGTGCTTGGCGGGATCGACCTGCCACAGCTCCTTGAGGCCGATGCCGAATTTCTGCGGGTCGACGCCGTCGCGCAGATTGAAGCGCTGCATCAGCTGTTGCGACAGGCTGCCGCGCGCGCCCTCGGCGAAGAGCGTGTACTTGCCGTGCAGCTCGACGCCCGGCGTGTAGCGGTCGGTATGCTCGCCTGACCGGCCGATGCCCATATCGCCGGTGGCGACGCCCTTCACCGAGCCGTCCTCGTGGAACAGCAGCTCGGCACCGGCGAAGCCGGCATAGATCTCGACGCCGAGCGCCTCGGCCTGCTGCGCCAGCCAGCGACAGAGATTGCCGAGGCTCGTGGCATAGCAGCCGTGATTGCTGAGCAGCGGCGGCATCAGCATCGCCGGCACGCGCAGCGCGCGCTTGGCCGTGAGGTAGTAGAAGCGGTCGTCGGTGACCGCCGTGCTGAGCGGCGCGCCTTTCTCCTTCCAGTCCGGGATCAGCTCGTTGAGCGCGATCGGATCGACCACCGCGCCGGACAGGATATGCGCGCCGATCTCGGAGCCCTTCTCGATGATGCAGACGCCGAGCTCGGCGCCGTGCTCGGCGGCGAGTTGCTTCAGCCGGATCGCCGCGGCCAGCCCCGAGGGGCCGCCGCCCACGATCACGACGTCGTAATGCATGGAGTCGCGTTCCATCGGCCTTTTCCCCCGGGCTTATGGCGAGGGATTAGCGTCCCCTTGCGGCGAAGGCAAATGGCCCTATCGCCGCTCGCCCAGCGCGTCGAGATTGCCGTAGACGCGGCGCAGCAGCCGCTTCAGGCTGCGCGCCTCGCCGGCGCCGAGCCCGGCGAGCGCCACGCGCTCGTAGCGCCGCGCGATGGGCAGGACGGCGCGGGTCTTGCGCTTGCCCTTGGCGGTGAGCGCGACGCGCAGCTCGCGCTTGTCGCCATCGGCACGGCCGCGCGCCACCAGCCCGTCGCGCGCCATGCGGCCGACCAGGCGCGACAGCGTCGAGAGGTCGATCGAGGTGAGGCCGGCGAGGCCCGAGAGCCGCTGCTCGCCGGCGGCGGCGAGCGCCGCCAGCACGCGCCATTCCTGGACGCCGACACCGGTCCCGGCGATGTCGCGGCCGAACTCGCTCGCCAGCCGCACGCCGGCGCGGTTGATGAGATAGGGGAGGTAATCGCCGAGATCGAACATCGGGGCGCTTATCGCGCCGGCGCGCGCGGCGCGGCAAAGGCCGGCATGATCTCGCGCGCGAAGCGGTCCATCTGCTCCGTCACCATGGCGTAGGGCTTGAGGCCGTAGTTGAAATAGAGGATGACCTCGGCGATGCCCGACGCCTCGACCGATTTGAGGTCGTCGATGATGCGTTGCGGGCTGCCGGTCAGGATCGATTTCGACGTCAGATTCTCCGCCTTCATGCCCTTGAGGATGTCGACGATCTCCAGGAAGTATTTGAGCGTCGGCGGCACCGTGCGGGCGTCCGAGGGAAAGGCCGCGATCAGCGCGTCCTTGAAATAGCGCAGCAGCGCGGCGCGGCCGTAATCCTCATCCGCCTTGGTGTCGGCGATGTGAATGAAATAGCTGCACTTGGCGCGGCGCGGCGCGCGGCCGTGGCGGGCGCATTCCTCGCGAAAGGCGGCGACGCCGTGCGCCAGGCTGCCATAAACCATGGCGGCGGCAAACGGCGCGAAGATGATGTTCCAGTCGTTGCGCGCGGCGAGCTCCATCGACAGCCGCGAGAAGCAGGCGACATAGGGCCTGAGCGGCTGCTGCAGGGGTCGCGGGCGCACCTCGATGTCGTCGAAGGCGTAGTACTTGCCCTTGTGCGACCATCGTCCGCTCTCGGTCCAGGCGCGCCAGAGGATGTCGAGCCCTTCGGCGAAGATCTCGGCCGAGTCCTGGAAGGGGGCGCCGAACGGCGCGTATTCGAGCCGGTCGTAGCCGCGTCCGGCCGCGAAATCGACGCGGCCGCCGGAGAGCAGGTCGAGCGTCGCCCATTCCTCGGCGACATGCAGCGGATGATGCACCGGCAGCAACACCACGGCGGGGGCGAGGCGGATGCGCCTGGTAGCGCCGGCGAGCTGCGACAGCAGGATGTTGGGGCAGGGATTGACGCCGAGCAGGTTGAAATGATGCTCGCCGATCCACGCGGAATTGAGACCGATCTCCTCGGCGTAGAGCGCCTGGCGATAAATCTCGCGGACGAATTGCTCGGGCGACCGGGGGTTGTCGGGATAGCGGTTGTCCGACAGCGTGAAATAGCCGAATTCCATGGCGCCCCTCCCGCGCTGCGAGAGGGGAGTATCGCGCGATTTAGTTGCAGGCGCAAGCGATGCAGCAGGAACCAGCGCCGGCCCTACGTCGCCGGTGTACACCGGCGACACAAAATCAGCGTGCGTCGATGGCGTAGGCGGCGCCGAAGAAAGGCTTCGGACTCATGCTACGCGTGCACCCCTCAGCCGCCAAGGCTCGGGGTATTTCGCGCATACCCTCAGAAGAACAGGAAGGCGCGCACCTCGATGCTTTCGCGCGGCGGCGCATTGGCAGGCGTCGTCGGGTCCTCGAAAGCGGTGTGGACGGAGAGACGGGCGCGGCCGTCGCGGGCGCTGTCGAAGCACTTGATGAGCAAGGTCTCGTCGGCGCGCATCTCCGGGAAATAGAACCAGCGGTGGCGCGGATTGTAGCTCACCGCATAGGTCTCGCCAGTGCGGCCGGGATAGCGCAGCTCCGAGGGCACGAGTTCGGCGGGATCGAGGCTCTGGGCATCGCAGAGCGCCAGCGGGTTGCTCTTCACCGGACCCGTGATCGGCCGCCAGACATTGACCTCGGCATAGCGCCGCTGCAGGCGCGCCTCGGCCTCTTCCGGCGGCAACAGGTCGCGCACGCGCTGCGGCGCGGATTTCTCGGTGTAGTCGTTATGGACGCGGGCGGCGGCGCCGCGCACCTAGCGGCCGATCTGCTTCTCCGGCGCCGTGTTGCGCACGGTGTGGTCGAAGATCACCACCTTGACGGCGCCGGTCGCCGCTTTCAGCAGCCGCTCGATCTCGGGATAGTAGACGCGCTTGACCTCGGCCTCGTCGTAGAAATCGCTGACCGCGCTCGGCTCGGGACGCAGCGCGAAGCCTTCGCGGTCGAGCGTCAGCGCATCGGCCAGCGCCCTTCCGTTGCGGATGGTGACGCGCTGCGGCTCATAGCGCCCGGTGCGCAGCGGCATGCCCGGCGGCGGCTCGTAATTATAAGCGAAGAGCGGCTCGCCGGTCGGCACGACATAGGTGAGCGGCGCCTCGATGGTGTCGATGAGGGGGGTGGTCCCTTCCATAGCTCTTTCCTCGGCTGTCTTCGCTCTCGTCCGGCTCATTCCCGCCAGAAGGGCTTGTTGATCTCATAAGTTGCCTCGGCCGGCGTCAAGCCGATATCGCGCAGGCTGCGACAGTCGAAGCGCGCGAGCTCGCCTCGCTCACGGTTGCGCCGCCACCATGCGGCAACCATATGACGGAGCCGCGCCAGCCGCTCTGACCGGTGAGATATTATCAGGGGGTCGTAGGTTATGTTGGCCATGGCATCACTCGCCAATCCATGTGAAGATGTCATAGAATTAGGCTCGAATTCGGCCCCACACAAAGGATGGTTTGTCAGGCTATACATGATATATTGTCATGATATGGCGACGCCGTGAGCGCGCTCCCCTCGCTCAACGGGCTGCGCGCCTTCGAGGCGGCGGCGCGGCATCTGAGCTTCACCCGCGCGGCGGCCGAGCTCAACGTGACGCAGACCGCGATCAGCCACCAGATCCGCCGGCTCGAGGAGCAGCTGGGGGTGCGGCTCTTCCTGCGCCAGAGCCGGGCACTGCTGCTGACCCGCGAGGCGCAGGAATACCTGCCGGCGGTGCGCACCGCCTTCGAGGATCTCAGGCTCGCGACCGAGCGGCTGCAGCGGCCGGAGAAGGCGCAGGCGCTGACCGTCAGCACCATGGCCTCGCTCGCCGCCAAATGGCTGCTGCCGCGGCTCGCGGGATTCCAGGAGGCGCATCCCGGCATCGAGGTGCGCATCAGCACCTCCTCGCATCTGGTCGATTTCCGCCGCGAGGAGGTCGATGTCGCCATCCGCTATGGCCGTGGCCGCTGGCCCGGGCTCGAGGCGCGATGGCTGATGGCGGAGGACATCTTCCCGGTCTGCAGCCCGGCGCTGCTCGCCGGCGACAAGCCGCTGAAGCGCCCGCAGGACCTCGCCCACCACACGCTCATCCATGCCAGCATCTCGCGCGAGGATTGGCAGCTCTGGCTCACCGCGGCGGGGCTGCCGACGGCGCTGGCGGCGCGGCCGGGGCTCAGTTTCGATCTCAGCCTGATGGCGCTGCAGGCGGCGATCGACGGGCTCGGCGTGGCGCTCGGCCGCACGCCCTTCGTCGAGGCCGACATCGCCGCCGGCCGCCTGGTGGTGCCGTTCGACGTCAAGCTGCCGGCGGAGGCCGGGTTCTATGTCGTGGCGCCGGAAGAGACCGCCGACACGCCCAAGATCGCGCTGTTCCGCGACTGGCTGATCGCCACGGTGGCGAAGCCGGCGGTGGCTTGAGCCGGCTGCCGCTCGTCGCAAAATGCGTCACCTGCAGGTTGCATTGCGCTATCGCTCCTTTTATCTTTTGGGAAAATTGGGGGAGCGACGATGGCACCACGATACTGGCTACTCATTGCGGCGGCACTCCTGCTCGCCGATTGCGGGACGCGCACGAGCTCGTCGGTCCAGCCGACGACGGGCGCCGATCCGGCAGCGGTCCAAATCAAGCCGCCAGCCAAGATAGCGACAGAGGTCATCGTCACCGAAAACGACATCACCGACCGGCCTTATACCTCGCTGGGCGACATCTCGGTGACGGTGAGCAAATGGACGATCTTCGACGCCGACCCGACGCGCGAGAAGGTCGCCGCAGCGCTGCAGACAAAGGCGGCGGAGATGGGTGCCGACGCGGTCGTGCTGGCGCGCTATGGGACGGTCGGCATCGGCCTTCTCACCTGGGGCGAGATGGATGGACAGGGCCGTGCCGTTGTCTTCAAAAAATGACGGTCGCGGCGCCGTCCTTGCGCTTGGGCTGCTCGTTCTGGCCGGCTGCGCGGCGCCGGCGCCGCCACTGCCGCCCGATACGACCTCGGTCAACCGGATGCAGGAACTGACGCTCGGCGATTTCTCGGCCAGCGATGCCGCGATGAGCTGCGACGACGTCGCCGCGGAGCGACGGACGAATGCCGCCGCGATGAAGGCGGCAAACGACCGCATCGAGGGCAATCGCACCCAGAATCAGGTCGCGGGCTATCTGGGCGCCCTGTTCCTGGTTCCCTATCTCGCTACCGAAGGGAATTACGCGGAAAAGGATCAGATCACCCAGCTCTACCAGCGCCACGACACGCTCATCAGGCTCGCCAGCGTCAAGCACTGCCCCATGACGCTGAGCCCCGCCTCGTAGCGCCGGACCAGATCAACCCGCGGGACACCGCACCCGGCGAACTCCCATAGGGAATTCGCCGGGGCGTCAGCCCTGCTTGGCCTTGAGCCGCTCGGCGATCTTCGCGAGCGAGACCAGCGCCCGCTCATGCGTGCCGTGGCCGATCTCCTCTTGCTCGTCGGCGGCACGGACGGTGAACTCGATCCGTCTGCCCTCGACCTTGGTCACTGCGGCCTCGCCGGTGACGCGCTTGCCGACCGGCGTCGCCGCGATGTGGCGCACGTCGATGCGCGTGCCGACCGCGCTTTCGCCGAGCCCGAGATAGGGCTTGAGGGCGTTGAGCGCGGCGTTCTCCATGATCATGATCATCACCGGCGTCGACAGCACCGGCGGCAGCATCGCGTCCTTGAAGTTGCTGGCGAGATGCGCCGGCGTCACCACGAGGGTGAAGCTGCCCTTGGCGCCGACAGGGACCGGCCGCATGGAGCCTCCTTAATTCGGTGACGGCGGCTGCTTGCTGCTGTGGTCAGGCCCGTTGGCGCAGTGACTCACGTACCAACGGCAGGCGGTCATTGCCGAAATACATGTCGTCGCCGTCGAGGAACAGGGTTGGCGTGCCGAAGCCGCCGCGGCGCACCAGCTCCTCGGTGTTGGCGCGCAGCCGGTCCTTGATCCCAGGCGCGGCGATGCCGGCGAAGAAACGGGCGGGATCGATGCCGAGCCCGGCGCAGATCTCCGCCAGCACCGCATCCTGCGCGATGTCCTTGTCCTCGCCCCAATAGGCCGCAAACGCGGCGCGCGCGAAGGGCACCAGCCTCTCCTCCTCTTCGAGCAGCAGGCAGCCGCGCATCGCCTTGACGCTGTTGACGGGAAAGACGCTGGGCGGGAAGCGGATGCGGATGCCGGCCAAGCGCGCCCAATCCTGCAAATCCTTGCGCATATAGGCCTGTTTCGCCGGCACCGGTTGCTCGCGCGAGGCGTAGACGCTGGGATTGACGGTGTTGAAGACGCCGCCGACCAGAAAGGGCCGCCAGACGAGCCGCGCGCCGAACTCGGCGGCGAGCGGCTCGATGCGGGTGAAGGCGAGATAGGTCCAGGGGCTCGAACAATCGAAAAAGAACTCGATCACCGCTTGCGACATGGGGCGTTTCTCCGGCCGTTGCGCCATGCTAGGAGTCTGTCCAGATAGCTCTGGCAATGAGCTGTTTTGTGGAGGATAGCCCTGTCATGTGGCGGTTGCGAGTTTGGTGAGGTTGTGTGCGGTGCAGATCAGCGCCCATTCGGCCTTCACTTTC
>JBKQTR010000074.1:0-2856 GCA_052143095.1 Allostellaceae bacterium | reverse complement strand
GTGCGCACGCCGAAGGGACTCAGGGACGCCTACCGCACGTTCCGCGAGGGCGGCTGGACCGGGATCGCCTGCGATCCGCAGTACGGCGGCCAGGGACTGGCGCAGAGCGTCGCCATGCTGGTCTTCGAAATGTTCAACTCCGCGAATATGGCGTTCAGCATATATCCGCTCCTCAACAACGGCGCCTACGAGGCAATCGCCGTCCACGGGAGCGATGAGCAGAAGAACCTCTATCTGCCCAAGCTGAGCGAGGGCACCTGGACCGGCACGATGTGCCTGACCGAGCCGAATTCCGGCAGCGACCTCGGCCTCCTGCGCACCAAGGCGGCGCCGCAGGACGACGGCGCGTATCGCATTAGCGGAACCAAGCTCTTCATCTCCGCCGGCGAGCACGACCTGGCGGAGAATATCGTCCACCTGGTGCTGGCGCGCCTGCCCGATGCGCCGGCAGGCGTGAAGGGCATCAGCATGTTCGTCGTGCCGAAGTTCCTGCCAACGGCTGACGGCGGCGTGGGTCCGCGCAATGGTGTGGTCTGCGCCTCCATCGAGCACAAGATGGGCATCAAGGCGAACGCTACCGCGCAACTGGTGTTCGAAGACGCCAAAGGATGGATCGTCGGCCGCCCGCACAAAGGCCTGTCCGCCATGTTCACGATGATGAACGCGGCGCGCCTCGGCGTTGGCATGCAGGGCGTCGGCATCGGCGAGGTCGCCTATCAGAGCGCCGTCGCCTATGCGAAGGACCGCATCCAGGGACGTGCGCTCTCGGGCGCCAAGGACCCGAGCAAACCGGCCGACCCGATCATCGTGCATCCCGACGTGCGGCGCATGCTGCTGACCATGCGCGCCTATAACGAAGGCTGCCGCGCGCTGGGCGCCTGGGTGTCGCGGATGCTCGACATCGCGCACCTCTCGCCCGATCCCGAGCGGCGGGAGGAGGCCGAGGACTTCGTCGAGCTGATGACGCCGGTCGTCAAGGCGCTGTTCACCGCTCTCGGACTGGAGTCCGCGAACATGGCCGTACAGGTCTATGGCGGTCACGGCTACGTCCGCGATCATGGGATGGAGCAGCTGGTACGCGACAGCACCATCGCGCTGATCTACGAGGGCACCAACGGCATCCAGGCGCTCGATCTTGTGGGGCGCAAGATGCCCGCCCATGCCGGGCGTTCGCTGCGCCGCTTCTTCCACCCCGTCGCCGCATTCATCGAGGAGAACCGGAACCATCCAGTGCTCGGGAAGATGGTGGAGGGGTACGAGAAGGCGTACGGCGCCTTGCAGCTCGCGACCGCGCACATCGCGACGAAGGGGTTGAGCGATCCCGAGGAGGCGGGTGCGGCCGCGAGCGAATACCTGCGCCTGTTCGGGCTGGTGGCGCTGGGCTACGTCTGGGCGCGCTCGGCCAAGCTCGCGCTGGAGAAGACGGCGACTGCTGGGAGCGACGCCGGGTTCTATCAGGCCAAGCTGCAGACCGCGCGGTTCTACTTCGAGCGCATCCTGCCGCAGGCGGGGTCGCTGTGGTTCGCGATCAAGTCCGGCAAGGACGCGATGATGAGCTTCAACGACGGGGCGTTCTGACGGGCGCGGCGGCTGGGAAAACGAGTCCAATGCCCGAGGCGGATGAACTGCCCCCTCGCGAGTCGATGGAATATGACGTCGTCATCGTCGGCGCCGGCCCCGCGGGACTGGCGGCGGCGATGCGCCTCAAGCAGCGGGAGGCGAACCGGTCGGTCGTCGTCGTCGAAAAGGGCTCGGCCGTCGGGGCGCATGTCCTTTCGGGCGCCGTCATCGACCCGATCGGCCTCGACCGTCTCGTTCCCGATTGGCGCGCCGATCCGGAATGCCCGCTCAAGACGCAAGTGAGCGAGGATCGCTTCTACTATCTCTCCGAGACGCGGTCCCTCCGCCTGCCGAACTGGCCGATGCCGCGCCTCATGGACAACCACGGCAATTTCGTCGGCTCGCTCGGGGCGCTCACCCGCTGGCTCGCCGCCCGGGCGGAAGCTCTCGGCGTCGAAATCTATCCCGGCGTTGCGGCGACCGAGCTCCTGCACGGCGAGAAGGACGAGGTCGTCGGCGTCGCGACCGGCGACATGGGGATCGGCCGGGACGGCAAGCCGAAGCCGAGCTTCACCCGCGGCATGGAGCTGAAGGGGAAATACGTCCTGCTTGCGGAGGGCGCGCGCGGCTCGCTGGCGAAGGCGGCGATCGCCCGCTTCAATCTCGAGGAGGGGAGCTCGGCGCAGAAATACGGCATCGGCCTCAAGGAGCTTTGGCAGATTCCGGCCGAGAAATTCTCGCCCGGCCGCGTCCAGCACACCTTCGGCTGGCCGCTTACAAGCGGGGCGACCGGCGGATCCTTCCTCTATCATTACGACGACCGGCTGGTTTCGGTCGGATTCGTCGTCCATCTCAGCTACCACAATCCCTATCTCTCGCCGTTCGACGAGTTCCAGCGGTTCAAGACCCATCCGCTTATTCGCGATGTCCTGACCGGCGGCGAGCGGCTCGCCTACGGCGCGCGCGCGCTCACCTCGGGCGGCTGGCATTCCGTTCCGAAATTGGTTTTTCCCGGCGGGGCGCTGATCGGCTGCGCGGCGGGGTTCGTGAATTTCGCCCGCATCAAGGGCGCGCATAACGCCATCCTGTCCGGAATGCTCGCTGCCGAGGCGGTCGAGGACGCGCTCGCCAGCGGCCGCGCCAACGACGAACTCATGGCTTACGATAACGCGTGGCGCGCCTCCGACATCGGCCGCGACCTCTACAAAGTGCGCAACGTGAAAGCGCTCTGGTCGCGGTTCGGCCTTGCGCTCGGCGTCAGCCTCGGCGGATTCGACATGTGGACCCATGAGCTGT
>JBKQTR010000073.1:0-14453 GCA_052143095.1 Allostellaceae bacterium | reverse complement strand
TCGGGGTCGGGATCGTGCCCTTGCCGGAGTTGTTGTGAATCTTGTTGGCGAGCTGGCGGTATTCGTTCGCCTGGGCGCTGTCGGGCGCATATTCGATCACCGTCTTGCGGCGCAGCTCGGCGTGCTGCACGATGTTGTCGCGCGGAACGAAGTGGACCAGCTTGGAATTGAGACGCTTGGCGAGCGCCTCGGCTAGCTCAAGCTCCTTGTCGGTCTGGCGCTCGTTGCAGATGAGCCCGCCCAGGCGCACGCCGCCGGAATGGGCGTATTTGAGAATGCCCTTGGAAATGTTGTTTGCGGCGTAGAGGGCCATCATCTCGCCGGACATGACGATGTAGATTTCCTGCGCCTTGTTCTCGCGGATCGGCATGGCGAAGCCGCCGCACACCACGTCGCCGAGCACGTCGTAGGAGACGTAGTCGACATCGTCGTAGGCGCCGTTTTCTTCGAGGAAGTTGATGGCGGTGATGACGCCGCGGCCGGCGCAGCCGACGCCGGGCTCCGGGCCGCCGGACTCGACGCATTTGATGTCGCGGTAGCCGATCTTCATGACGTCTTCGAGTTCGAGATCCTCGACGCTGCCTTGCGCCGCGGCAAGGCTGAGGATGGTGTCCTGCGCCTTGGCATGCAGAATGAGCCGCGTGGAGTCGGCCTTGGGATCGCAGCCGACGATGAGAATCCGGTGCCCCAACTCGGCGAGCGCCGCGAGGGTATTCTGCGAGGTGGTGGACTTGCCGATCCCCCCTTTGCCGTAAAACGCGATTTGCCGCAATGACATCTTCGTCTCCTTTGTCCCGTTTGCCGTTTGACCGATGCGCGCCGAACGCGCCACCTTATCGTCCGTTGTGAAATCACCATCGCGGGCCGCGGGGTGCGTAATGTTGCGCGTCCTTGTCCGGGCGGCGTTTCCGCGACCACTCGCCTGCCAACTCCTAAAAGCAATCGCCGTGCCACATCGGTCAGGGCGCGGAAGTCTCGGTTTTTCCTAAGATATTCAGACGCGCCCCGGCGCCGACCGCCTGTTTCAAACCCGACATCGCCGGCGGGCTTGTCCGAAACCAAACACGCCGCGCACGCGCGCCTTGGCCTCGTCGCGGGCCCCGACGCGCGCGAAGCGGGCAAGGCTGACGGTTGGCGGAACCTCCCCAGGACGGTACGGAACTTGCTTGGATCCGGGCCAAGGCATTGTCGGCGAGGGCATCATGCAAATCGGGGTCGAGACATCGCGGGCGGTGGAGAACAAGCGGGTCTTCGTCGTGGACAGCGATGAGGTTACGCGCGCAGCGCTGCAATTCATGCTGCATGACGAGAACGAGACGCACGAGCTCGCAAGCCTGGCCGACGCCCTTGCCAAGGGTGCTGAACGCGAGCCGGATTTGCTCCTGCTCGGGCTGGCGATCGTGGTGGCCGAAGGCGCGGGCGTGCTTGGCGAGATCGCAACGCGCCTGCCGCGGACGAAGATCCTGCTGGTGGCGGATGCCGGCCAGGATGCGCTGGCGCAGAGCTACCTCAAATCGGGCGCCCATGGCGTCCTGACCAAGCCCCTGACGGTCGAATCCGTACGCCGCAAGGCGGACGTACTGCTCGGGCGCCTGAAGGTTCCGGTCATCCAGCTGCAGGTGATGACGACGAGCGCCCGGTGACCAGGTGAGGCGGCGCTCCTCCGCTGCCTCGGGCGGAATCGAGGCTGCGTCACACATCCGGGCGACCGTTGGTATAATGACTGCTCATCATTGCCCATGACCGCGAAGACCCGACACACCGACACTCCTTTCTCCCTCATCGGCGGCGAGGCCGGCGTGGACCGGCTTGTCGAGACCTTCTACCGGCGCATGGACGCCCTGCCGGAGGCGCGCGGGATCCGCGCCCTTCATCGAGCGGATCTGACCTCGACAAAATCGGTGCTGAAGCTCTATCTCGGCGAATGGCTTGGCGGGCCGGATCTCTATTCGCGCGAACGCGGACATCCCCGCCTGCGCATGCGTCACATGCACGTCGCGATCGGGCCGGCCGACCGCGATGCCTGGATGCTGTGCATGCGCGGCGCGGTCGAGGAAGTCGTGGAGAGCGAAAAGTTGCGCGACATCCTGCTGGAGAAGTTCTTCAAACTGGCGGACTGGGTCCGCAACGACCAAGGAAGCCCCCATGACGCGCATCGAACGGACGGGCTTCGCCCGGCGTGAGGTGGACCCGGTCTCGCGATGGTCGGCTTTCGGCAGGCCTTGGCGTAGTCGTGACGATAGCGCGATGCGTACCGAAGCCTAAAGGGCCGCGACCAGGTGCCGCGCCTCGGCGTCGTGGCGAGGCGCCGTCAGCGCCGTGACAAAATCCGCTAATGGCAGCGCAATGCGCTCGATGTTGTGCTGCTCGAGAAAGCGCGCCTCGTTGCGCGTGAGATCATCCGGCAGCACCGCCCAATGCGGCGCCGAGGAGCGCTTCATGATCTGGTGCGCGAAAATGCGCTCGAGCTGGGTGGCAAAACGGCACCCCAGGAACAGAAAATTCCGCCCGGCGCGCAGGTTTTTGACCCTCTCGGGGATCGGCGTCTGAATATCGATCTCGGTCAGCACTTCGACGAAATCGGAATCCGAGACGAGGAAATTCGCAGACGGCGATACGGATCCAAGCGGCTGGTACAGCAGCGTGGTCCACGACGCGGCCTCGTCGGGCGCCGCCGCGACGCCGCCGCCCGCGACCGCGCCGTCGGCGCGGAAATAATTGACCCAGTGCCCGAAATGCTCGGCCTGGCTCACGCCTTGAGCCATGCCCCAGCCATGGCGGCCGGCGAGCGCTTGCTGGGGCAGGTTGTCGTACCAGGCGTGAACCAGCAGCGGCAGCGCCGGCAGGGCCGCGAGATAGCGATGCAGCGCGGTGGGCGGTACCGCGGCGCTGAACGCCTCGGTCATCGCGGTGGTCACGGTCTTGCGATGCTTGAAATTCTCGATGAACTGGGCGGTTGCGGTCAGGTTGTTGCGGATCTTGTGCGGGACGCTCGCCTTGGCGGTGAGGCGGCCGACCAGCGCTGCGGGAGACATCGGCAGGGCGCAGGTCTCGCCTGCAAGAGCGAGGGTTCCGGGCCCAAGATAGGGAACGATGTCGCCATCCGCCAAGCCCGCGCTAATCGCCCTGATCGCCTGCGTTTCCATGACACCCAACCTTTGCTATGTCGCGTCCGCCGCCTTGAGCGTGTCCACCTGATCGCGGGCGATGCGGAACACGCCGCGGCCCCCGGACAAGGGCTGATAGAGATTGCCGGCCCGGTCGCTGAGGCGGTCGAACCAGGCCTGGGGGCCCATCCGGGGCGGCCTCTCGCCGATCTCCACCACGGAGCCATCCGGCGAGAAGCGAACGTGGATCATCACTTGTCCGTCGGTCATGGTTGCTCATCCCTCGATCCTAAAGCCCCGAGTTGAAACCCAATAATTCCACCGTCGCGTTCTCGGTTCCGACGATGGCCTGGCAGGCCAGGCGCGACTTCGAGCCAACCCCGACGATGCTGTCGAGCCGGTCATTTTCGGCCCGCTGCATCTTCGACAGGCCCTTGCGCCCCTCATGGACGAAGATATGGCAGGAGCCGCACTCGGCCGTGCCGTTGCATTTGGGCTTGGCCATGGCGCCGGCTGCGACCAGCGCGTCAAGCACGCTCGACCCTTCGGCCACGGTCACGGTCCGGGCGAGAGGCATGATCGTCAACAACGGCATTGCCACACTCCCTCGGCTGGTTGGCAGGATTTCGTCATTCGGATCTTCTCGGCCTAGAGATAGATGGCGGAACCGGCACCCACATTGATCGAGGCGTCCTTCATCGTTGCGACGATGAAGGCGATCTGATCTTCCGTGAGATGCGCATGGAACGGCAACGCCACCGCGCGGTCGGCGACTTTCTCGGTCACGAAGAAATCGCCGCGGCGGCAGCCGAGATCGAAGTAATGGCGCTGCACATGCAGCGGCTGGCAATAGGCTGCAGCCTCGATCTGCTCGGTGCGCAGATCCTCGACGATCGCATCGCGGCTCGAGCGCGTGAAGCGCGCGCCGAGATGCACGAGATAGAGAAACCAATGCACCTCGTCGACGTCCGGCGCAACATAGGGGTCCTTGATCCCTTCGAAGGATTGGATGTGCTTGAAATACCACCGCTCGGCCTGCTTGCGCCGCGCGAGTATCTCGTCGATGCGCTCGAGCTGGACGAGCCCGAGCGACGCGGCAAGACTGCTCATCCCCGCCTGATAGGGCGCAACGGTGCCAATCACGACGGAGGAGCGCTCCTCCGGACGACGTCCGCGGTGGCGGCGCAGCGACGCGGCGAGGTCGGGATCGTCGGTCACCACCATGCCGCCCTCGCCGCAAATCAGCGGTCCCGGCTGGGAGAAATCGAAGACCGCGCAATCGCCAAAGCTGCCGACGCGCGCGCCTTGATAAATCGAGCCGATCGCCTCGGTCGAATCCTCGATCAACGAGAGACCGTGCTCCTGGGCCAATGCCCGCAATCCCGCCCACGGCGCCGGATGCCCATTGGTATTTCCAGCAAGGACGGCGCGCGTCCTCTCGTTGATGCGCGAAGCGGCCTTTTCCGGAACCAGCGTGCCGGCCCAATAGTCGATGTCGGCGAAGACCGGCGTCGCACCCGTAAGAGAGACGGCATGCGCGGTCTCGCGCCATGAATAGGGCGAGGCAATCACCTCGCTCCCGGGACCGATACCGCAAGCCTTCAGCGCCAACAGCATGCCGAGGGTGCCGCTTGCCACGGCGACCGCATGTTTGCGCCCGATATAGGTTGCGAAGGCTGCTTCGAACGCCTCTACCGCCGGCCCGCCCGAAAGGCATGGCGACTGCAAAATGCCGCTCACGGCGTCGAGCTCGGCAACCGTGATGTGAGGATCGCAGAGCGGGATCCAGGATTGGCTCATGCGTCATCCTTGTGCGTCGTGACGACGACGCCGGTCGCACGCTCGGGATCGGAAGTAAGCCGCCAGCAGTGATCGTTCCCGTCCACCAGGTAGAGGTCGAACCGCCCGAGCTCGCGAAACGGCGGCTCGGCGCCGAGATCCCTGGGATCGCAGCGCGTCAGCGACAGTCGAGGAAAGTGCCGCCGCAATTCGGCGAGCGCCCGCGCATCCGCTCCCGGCGCCCCCAGCAGCGCCTCGATCTGCGCCAGATCGCTTGTGCTCAAGCCCATGGCTATTCGGCCATCTTGCGTGCTTCGACCGTGATCGGCAGCCGCGTGTCGGGACTGAGCGCCGGCAATATCAGCCGCCAGCCATTGGCAAGCGTCACGTGCCCGCCCCACATGCCCGGCTTCTCCATCGCCACGATCGGCTCTTCCAGATCTTTCTTCGCGACATAGGCCGACATCCCGCCTTCGGCACTCTTGCGGATCATGACTTTCATGGCTCGCTCGCTACTTTCATCAACATCAAATATTCCTTTCCTTCATGCTCCGCTCGCCTCGCCGCTAAAGCGGAGCGATCTCCTCCTCGAAGCATCCGACGACGTGATCCCCGCCGAACTCGACCAGATAGACCGGCAGGTTGCTCTCCACATGCGTGCCAACTTGCACGATCTCGCCGGCATCGCCGGTGCGCACCAGCAGAGCGTCCGCGGCCCGCTCGGGGTAGGAACCGTCATTGTAGAGATCGAGAGCGGCGCGCACCCGTTGACCCCACTGAAACTTCGGTGCGGGCGGCTCGATCATGCGGCGCTCCCGGCGGGCAGGTCGGCCGGCGCCTGCACCGCGTCGAGCTCCTTGCGCTTCATGCCGACGCGGTTGCCGCTGGCGACGAACTCGACGCCGTAGATATAGAATTGCTGCAAGAAGGTGCCGATGCTCACGACATAGCCCTCCTCGCCTTTTTTTACGAGGATCTCGCCAATATCCCTACCGGCATAGGTGCCGTCGTTGCGCACCGTGCGGCGCGCGCGCACCTTCTCGCCATAGTCGAAGACCGGTGGGTCGTTGAGTTCGACGACGTCGCTGTCGCGGCTGATATTGGTCATCGTCGTTGCTCCTCGTGCGGATGCGCCAAACCGGGCATCGCATCATCCCATTCGGAGTCTTCGACCGGGCGCACGGACGAGCGAATTCGCGCCAATTCCCGCACGAGCGGGTCGGCGTCATCAAGCATCTCCGCCAGCTCGGCGATCCCGGCGCGGCTTGCCACCTGGTACCGCACCCGCCAATCGGGATCGCGCCGCAAGCAGTGCAGCCGACCCGGCGGCAGGCGCTGCGCGACCACGAGCCGCACGCTTGCGTCCCGATCCGCCGCCATGCGCATCAGCCATTCCGGGTGGAGGCGCCCCGCGACGACGCAGCGCACTTCGGGCTCGGGGTCATCGATCATCGTCACGAGCGGCGTCGGCGCGATGCGGCGCGCGACCACGATACGGACGTAATAATCGGCGTCCTTGATCATCGGAACGAGTCTTGCCGGGTCGAGCTTCGCGGCGACGCGGATGCGCACTTCGCGATGCGGATCCTCACGCAGCCGCAAGAGATAGCGGTCGGGCAAGCGCCGTGCCGCGTTCCAGCGCACGGTCTCGTCGGGATCATCGAGGAGCCGCGGCAAAAGGAAGAGGTCGGCGGATTTCGCCGCGATGGCCCGCACCTCGAAATGGGGATGGGCGAGATATCGATTGGCAAGCTCCGGATTCCAGTCGAAGAATCGGTCGATGCGCCGCGCGTAGCGGTCATGAACGCAGGCGTGCTTGAGGCGGCAGCGTCTCGCCGCCAGCAGCGCGGTGTGGTCGCAGCTCCTGCAGCGGATTTCGAGGCCACGCCAGTCGCGCGCTTCATCGATATCAACCGTCATCGTCCTGCCCTATTCGGTCGAGCACGCCGAGCAGAACCCCCGCGCCAAGCTTGTCGGTGGGATCGAGCTCGAGCAGCTTCATGACCGCAGCGCGTCCGTCGTCGAGATTGCCGAGCCGCATCTGCAAATAGGCGTAAGCCTTGAGCGTGAAGAGATAAAAACGCGGCAGCACCGCGTCGTAGCTGCTGAAGGCGGCGTCGCCCTGTCGCGCGCATCGCCAGTCACGCGGCAGATCGTTGTCGCGCGCCGCCTTGTCGAGGCATGTGCGCGCGACCGCGAGAGCCTCGCGCAACCGGCCCTTGTAAAAATAGTAGCGATACCGCCCGATCACGACGGCCGCATGGTCGGGCGCGACGAGCTGCGCCTCGCGCAAATGCCGCTCGGCCAACGCGTCGCGGTGATAGGCGAGCGCCGCCTGGCGCAAATGAAGCTCCGCCGCCTCCGGCAATCCAGCGCCCAGGATCGCTTCGGCAAGCAGCGCCTGCCCCGCCGGGTCCGAGCCCCAATCGCCGCGCTCGCGCACCTCCGTCATGTGCCTGCTCGCTCTATCATTTCAGGGCGGGCGCGGCCGCCTGCTCTGCCGCGGCGCCGGCGGTCCCGCAAGCGCAGCCTTTCGGGTCGTGAAACACCAAGCCGGTCTGCGTCGGCGTGTCGGCGAAATCGACCGTGACGCCGTCGAGCAGCCTCCGGCTTTCCTCCGGCAGATAGAAGCGGATGCCGCCATGCTCGATGACGGCATCGCCCGGCCGGGGCGCCGCTTCGACGCTGAAATCGGCGGCAAGCCCCGAGCAGCCGCCCGCGCTCACCGCGAGGCGGAAGCCGTTCCCGGCATTGAGCCGCAGCATGCGGCGAACGAAATTGCCGGCCGCTGAAGTGAGTTCAAAGGTCATTGCCGCCCTCACGCCGGCGCCTTGTAGCGCGGATAGTCGGTATCGATGACGCAGGTGTTGTCGACCGGACACACCGCCACACATTGCGGCGCGTCGAAGTAACCGATGCATTCGGTGCATTTCTTCGGGTTGATGACAAAGGTCCCGCCCTTTTCCGAGATCGCAACGTTCGGGCACTCCGCTTCGCAAGCGGTGCAGGACGTGCACTGGGAGCTGATGATTTTTAAGGCCATGTCGTTCTCCTGCTCGTCGCGCCCGCTGGTTCACGCCGCGATGAAAGCGCCCTGGCGGATATCGGCGTCGCCGCGCATGACGTGCTTAACGTCGCCGCTTTTGATCTTCGCCAAATAGTCCTTGAAGTAGGCGATCGCCGATTGCTCGATGAATTCATGGGCGTATTGGTCGACGGGATCGATGCCGGCCTTGATCAAGTCGTCTTTCGGACACCCGCCGATCTTCGCCACGAACACCGCGGCGCAATCGTTGATGGCGCGAATGACGGTCGCAAGGCTGTCCTCGTCGCCATAGCCGCCTTGGCAATAGAGGTCGACGCGCCGGTGACCGACGAATTTCGCTCCCGCCGTGCTGAGCTCGTAGACCTGGAACTCCTTGGCATGGCCGAAATGCTCGTTGATGCGGCCGCTGCCTTTGGTCGCCACCGCGATGAGGATCTTGATGTCGCTCATTTCGCCGGCAAGGGTTTCGAGCTCGGCGGCTTTCGCCGCCACCTTGGCCTGGCGCTCGACCTCGACCTTCTCCTGATAGGCCTTGCGCGTGTCGATGTCGTAACTGACCTCCATCGCCATGATCTTGTCGGTGGTGAACTCCGCGCTGCGGTCCTCGCCCAGAAGTCCGACGGCGTCGGCGCGGCACTGCCGGCAATGGCGCATCATGTTCATCTCGCCTTCGCAGCTGTCCTGCAGCGCCTTGAGCTCTTGGGCGGTGGGGCCGCGCTGGCCATTGAGGCCGAACACGGTGCCGTGCTCGGGCGCCGAGATGAGCGGCATGATGTTGTGCAGAAAGGCGCCGCGCGACTTGACCGCCCGGTTGACCTCGACCAGGTGCTTGTCGTTGATGCCGGGGATCATCACCGAGTTGACCTTGCACAAGATGCCGCGCTCGGTGAGCATTTCGAGCCCCTGCATCTGCCGGTCGGTCAGAATCTGAGCCGCCTCCTTGCCGGTGTAGCGCTTGTGCTTGTAGAAAACCCAGGGATAGATCTTCGCGCCGATCTCCGCGTCGACCATGTTGATGGTGATCGTGACGTGATCGACATTGAACCTTGCGATGGTATCGACGTGATCCGGCAGCGCCAGGCCGTTGGTCGACAGGCAGAGCTTGATGTCGGGCGCGGTCGTGGAAATCAGCTCGAAGGTCCTAAACGTCTTCTCGGGGTTGGCCAGCGGATCGCCGGGCCCGGCGATCCCGAGCACCGTCATCTGCGGAATGGTGGAGGCGACCGCCAGCACCTTCTTGGCCGCTTGCTCCGGCGTCAGCTTCTCGCTGACCACGCCCGGGCGCGATTCATTGGCGCAATCGTATTTGCGGTTGCAGTAATTGCATTGGATGTTGCATGCCGGTGCCACCGCCACATGCATGCGCGCATAGTGATGATGCGCTTCTTCGCTGTAGCAAGGGTGGTTCTTCACCTTCTCCCAGATCTCCGGCGCAAGGTCGCCCTGACCCGCTCCCGATCCGCAACTCGCCTTGCCGCTGCCGCCATGGGTGCCGCAGCCTTTGTGCTCGGCGACCTTTTGCAGCAACGCATCGATGGGCTTTACCCCGATTTCACCCAGGACCTCCGGAAGTGCCACTCCGTGCATGTTCGCTCCTCGTCGATCGCTCTGCCGCGCGACGTCCGCAGGACGGGCAAGGCCTTGCCCATGTCTCAGTGTGCCGCCCTGGGACGCAACGCCCTCTGGGAAGCCATCAAGCAACTAGCATGCCAGCGACGTAAGTCTATGGGAGCGTTGGGGAAACGGGGCTTTGCGGCGTGAACACGCTGTCGCGATACCGACAGGAGATCGCGCGCGTCCGGGCCTTTGTTTGAAACGCGACACGGACGTCACCGCGTTGGCATGAGCGCGGTGAGCGGTCTATTCGTGCTGCGTTCAGCCGCGGGCGGGCCTAACCAACCGCGGGACCATGGTCGGCTCGATGCGGCGACCGCCACGTCATCCAGGTGAGCGTGGACGATGAGGCGCTTGGGATTCTGCGTGAGCTCATCGAGAAAGTCGCGGTCCGGGCTCGCGAGTCAGCATTCGAGATTGAGTTCGTCGGCGCGTTGGCCAACATGCTGGCCCTGCCTGCCGTTGCCCAGAGCGCCCAAAGCACCCCGTTCCGTCGTTCGGTAAAGGTGGTAGCGGGGGACCGACTCCGCCGCTTCCGGCCGGGCGGGCTGTCGCCGATCCCGGTAGCGTGCATCGGGCGATATACACACCGCTACGCATTTCCGGCTTTACGCCCGGAGCGGCAGTGTGTATTAGTACACACGTGAACAGCAGGGACATTATCCGTAAGATCGAGGCCGACGGGTGGCGGCTCAAGCGGGTGACCGGCGACCACCATCATTTCACCCAACCCGATCAAGGCCGGGCTCGTCACCGTCCCGCACCCGGTCAAGGACATCAAGATCGGCACGCTCAAGAGCATCGAACGGCAGGCGGGGGTGAAGCTGCGATGAGCACGACCACCAAGGAGCATCCCATGGCCCAGATTTATTTTCCGGCCATCATCGAGCGGGGCAAGCGCCCCGGCTACAGCGTCTTCTTTCCCGACCTGCCCGGCCTCGCCAGCGCTGGACGCACGCTCCAGGAAGCCGCGCGCAATGCCGAGGAAGGGCTGCGCGGCCATCTCGAGCTGATGGTCGAGGAAGGCCTCGAGATCCCGACGCCGCGCGAGCTCGACGCCATCAAGCGCGATCCCGACGTGGCCGAGGCCGCCCGCATCCTGGTGCGTGCGGAGATCCCTTCAAGCAAGGCGGTGCGGGTCAACGTCACGCTGCCCGAGGACCTTCTTCGCCGCATCGACGAGCGCACAAAGAATCGATCGGGCTTTCTCGCGCAGGCCGCCGAGCGCGCGCTGCGCGAGTGAGTCGACCGACGCCCGCCTTCCGTCGGAGATTTTGGGTCGCTATGCCGAATTGATGCAGTTCACGGAACAGTTAGCCCGATACAAATACGACGCCCTGCGGCGCCGGATTTTTACCCTAAGTCTTTGATATATTTGGTAGCGGGGGAGCGCTACCGCCTTTCCCCACACCGCACGAATCTACGCTATTGCCTCCGATCTTGCGCATGACGCCCGGTGCTTTTGAGGTAGGTTCAAATCGGGGGAGCGCAACCACCGACAGTTGACCTTCCCATCAGTCTCAATCTGAACGGGCTGCATCGCCCTCTCACGGCGGTAACGGGGGTTCGAATCCCCCAGGGGACGCCAAGTTGCCCTGAACGCGGCAGAACGCCTCAAGTCCGCAGAACTATTGGGTTTCACGTCGCTCTGGTGGTACAAAGCCGGAGTACAGAACGTGGCGGCAATGACGTATCTTCTGAGGCACCCGAAAACCGGAGTCTACTCCTTCCGCCGAGCTGTTCCCGAAGACCTGCGGACCATCATCGGCAAGACGGCGATCAAGAAGTCGCTCGGCACGAAGGACGTGAGCGAGGCGAAGCGCCGTGCCCATTCGGTCGCTACTGGGGTGGAGGCCGAGTTCGAGAAGGCACGGAAGCTGCTCGGTGCCCCTTTCCGCTCTGAGTTGAGCGACGCCGAGATTGACCGTTTGGCTGCGATGTACCTGCATCGGCGCCTCGAAGAAGATGACGTGGCGCGCATCCACGGCAGCAAACAGGACGATGACCTGTATAAGGCGGTCAAGGCGCAGGTGGTGGCGGCGGGCGGCACAGCGCGGTGGTCCGACGTAGACGCCACTAGCGACGTTGGGCTCAGCAACCGCGCCTACGCGAAAATGACCGAGACCTTCGAGATCGTGCTGCCGGGGCTCAGGGAGAAGCTGGCGCGCGGTGACACGAGCATCGTAGCCGATGACGTAGACGCTTTCCTCGAAATCCACGGGATCAACCTGGACCACGCTTCAGCCGCCTACCGGAAGCTGTCCTTTGCGTTCCTTCGGGTTTCGGTGAAGGCTACCGAGGCGATGGTGAAGCGCAACAACGGCGAGCCGGTGGAGACGCCCCCTGCGCCAGCCGCGCCAGTTATCGGCGGTGCCACGGTGCATGCTCAGGACGGCTTGGACCTTCAGACCATGTTCGGCAAGTGGCTCGAAGAGCGGAAGCCTCCGCGAAAGACGGTACTCGATTTCAGCACCGCCGTTCGCCGGTTCACGGAGCAGCACGGGAACCTCCCCGTGTACGAGATCACGAAGCCCCATGTTCGCGCCTACAAGAGCGCGCTCCTGCGGCTTCCTCGATCTCTGGCTGGCGACATGCGCGGGATGACGATGCCGCAGCTTCTTGAGCGTCTCGATAAGAGCCCGGCACCCGAAGGCACCACGCTCAGGGCGGGCTCGATCAACAAAGCGATTGGCGCGCTCCAGACGGTATTCCGCTGGATCAGCAACCAGGGGTACCTGGACGGTTTCCCAAGCTGGTCCAATCCAGCAGCCGACATGAAGATGCACAACCCTGCCGACGAGGAGGACGGTCGTCTGCCCTACGATGCCGAAGACATCGAGCTGATCTTCAACTCGCCGCTCTTCCGCAGTGGTGAACGTCCAATTGGCGGCGGCGGTGAAGCCGCAAAGTGGCTTCCGCTGGTTGCCCTGTTCTCGGGCGCTCGCGTGGAGGAGATCGGGCAGGCGCTCGTCACGGATGTGAAGGAGCATGATGGCATCCACTACCTGGACATCAACACTCTCGACAAACAGGCAGGGAAGCGTGTCAAGAACAAAAGTTCCCGGCGCAAACTGCCACTGCATCCTGAACTGCTGCGTTGCGGGCTCCTCGCATATGTCGAGGCACGTCGCCGCGAGGGCGACATGCGCTTGTTCCCCGAACTCCGGCCATCGGTCTCGGGTCAGGTCACGGGAAACTGGTCGAAGTGGTGGGGTCGCTATACCGATGGCCTCGGCATCACCGATCCCCGCAAAGTGTTCCACAGCTTCCGCCACACGTTCAAGCGCGCCTGCCGTACCGCTCGCATCGAGGAAGAGCTGCACGATGCGCTGACCGGACACACGGGCGCCAGTGTGGGCCGCACGTACGGAGATGGCGTGCCGCTGGAAGTGCTTGCGGAGGCTATCGCGAAGGTGAGTTATAAGGGGCTCGACTTGTCGTACATGCACCCGACCGCATCGACACCGCGCGCGAGCTGATCCGCCACCGCGCCCCACTCGCCGTGCCACTTCACGAAACACTGGCGGCGCGGCAGATGGTTGCGATGCCGAGCAACAAAGGCCGTAGCGCTGCAGATGACCATGGTGCATGATTGGTGACCTGAACAGATACCCTTTCGGTGGCTTACCCCTATCTGTGAACTGCGTGTGGGGGAAATGGCCATAGCTGTAGGGCAATCATGGCTGTATCGCTCATCGAGCAGCTTCAAGAGGATGCGGCAGACCGTCAGGTGCGGGTCTCCGACCTTCTTCGCAAGGCGCTGCTCGTAGCATCGAGGTTGGAGATACCGAACGTCCCGAGCTGGATTGAGAAAGAGTTGTCGGGCTACGCGGTAAAGGACTGGGAGCAGGAACTTCCGCCATATCGCATCGTGACCGGGCGCGTGATGGCGCAAAACCCGGTGCGAGGTTGGCAACCTGTCATGTTCGAGAGCGAAGAAGAAACCACGCGGTACGCACAGCGACCGGTGGTGGACCCCATTGCGAAGGTGGAAGCTCTACTGGAGAGCACGACGGGTAACCTCCAAGCAACCTATCCTGCCGACGTAGAAACGCACCTTCGCAAGGCAATCGGTTTGCCGTTTCCTGTTAGCTGCCACATTACCCGCGCGAGCATGGTCGGCGTCGTAGAGGAGGCGCGCAACAAGGTCTTCCTGTGGAGCATGGAACTTGGCAAAGCCGGTATCCATGGCGACGGCACCTCGTTCACGCGCGCCGAGAAGGAGCAGGCGCACGGCATAACGATCAATGCTGACAGCGGCAGTACGGTAACCATCGGTGTTCTTGGCGAAGTCGGCGAACACGCCGTCATTGCGGCTGGGCCGCACTCTCGCGCTGGCGGGATCGACCTGGAAGATGTTCGCGTACTGGTCGCCGAGATCGAGAAACATGTGCCAGTCCTGTCACTCGGTGCTGAAGAGACGCAGGAACTCGACACTGCGCTGAGCGAATTGAAATCGGAAGGCAGTGGCAAGCAACTTGAGCAGGGCCGTGTCCGCCAGTTGCTTGGCCGCGTGACTGGTATCGTCGGCAAAGCCGGTGAAACAATCATCACCACGGGCATCAAGGCTTACGTGGAGGCTTGGATGAAACAGCACGGGATGTCGTAGCGTCCGCTACCAGGCCGAGGTGAACCCGGTCAACGATTGCTTTAGGGTCACTCCTCATTGTTGGCTGCGTGAGCTTTGTGTAGCGGCTTCGTAGGCGTCCTCTTGCAGGCCGCTTGCCCTCCAAGTCTCACGTCACCAACGTCTCGGCGACCCGCCGCGCCGCCACCAACCCCTCCCACTTGCCGTGGCACTTCCCGAGCCACCGGCAGTGCATCAGATGCTCGCCCTTCAGCTCAACCCATCCAGCAGCGCCTTCGCTTCCTTCAAGTCAAGCGTGTCGAAGCCTTCGGTGAACCAG
>JBKQTR010000072.1:0-5494 GCA_052143095.1 Allostellaceae bacterium | reverse complement strand
CATCGCTGGCGAAAGTGTCGAGCGCGTATTTCACCACGTCATGGCCGACCGCGCCGACGACGTGGAGAAAGAGCTGGCCGGTGAACTCCGGCAGCGCGAAGCGCCGCCTGATGTCGCGGCTGTCGAGGATGATCGAGGCCGTCCCGGGCGCCACCCTCTCGCGCCACTCCGCCAGCACCTCGCCGCCCGCGCCGAACAGCAGCAGCCACAGCGTCACTTCGCCGGCGCCGTAGCCCGCCCAGTAATTGGCGGTGACGAGCCGGGTCGAGAGGCCGCCCGCGTCGCGGAAGAAGGCGAAGTTGGTGGCGAAGTTGAGCGGATCGAGATAGCGCCGCGGATTGGACAGCAGCGCGTCCGGCAGGCGGATGGCATCGAGGCTCGCCGTCTCGGTGCCGGCCGGCAGCAAGTGGCGGATATGGTCGATGGCGCGCTCGGCGTCGAAACCGGCGACGAAGACGGTGCGCGCCCCGGACTCGCCGATCTCGGTCACCGGCTGCGCCGCGCGTCCGAGTACCGGCCGGCCGACTGCCGTCACGTCCTGGACGTAGCAGCCGGCGATATCGAGCGCCGAGAGATCATAGAGGTCGGAAAGCCCGTCGACGCAGCCCTCGGGGTCATAGACCGCGACCCGGCCGCTTCCGAGTCGCGCCAGCAGCCCGGGCATGGCGCGCGCCGCGAGCGGATGCGTCACCGCCTTGAAGAAGGCGTTGCCGCCCCGGCTGTTGCTGAAGGTCTCGATCCTGAGTTGCATGCCAGCGCTTGACCGCTCCCGGGCCCCCGCATGACTTAGCAAGCGAACCCGGCGAATGCTAGACCTGATCCCCCCGCCCGGGCGGCGCAAAAGGCTGGCAGGCGGCGGCTTGCCTCGCTAGGTTCCGTGGCCATGGCGGTGAGCAGCAACCGGGCCAGCGGGAGGGTGGCGGAGGTCGAGGAGCGCTCCTGGCGCATCGCGCTGTGGGCGGTGTTCGCGGTCACCCTGGCGCGCCTCGTCTGGCTGGCGCTCGGCCGCGCCGATCTCTACCCCGACGAGGCGCAATACTGGCTGTGGTCGCTCCACCCGGCGCTTGGCTACTACTCCAAGCCGCCGATGGTCGCCTGGCTCATCGCGCTGACCACCGCGGTCTTCGGCGAGCAGGAAGCCGCGATCAGGCTCGCGGCGCCGCTGCTTCACTTTGCCACGGCGCTGGTCCTCTATCGCCTGGCGCGGCGGCTCTACGATGCGCGCGTGGCACTCTGGTCGGCGATCGCCTATGCCACGCTGCCCGGCGTCTCGGCCTCGGCGGCGATCATGTCGACCGATGCGCCGCTGCTCTTCTGCTGGACGGTGGCGCTCTATGCCTTCGTGCGCGCGCGCGAGCCCGGCGGCGAGCGCTGGTGGATCATGGCGGGCAGCGCCGCCGGGCTGGGACTGCTCAGCAAATACGCGATGGCGTATTGGCTGCTCTCGGCGCTGCTCTTCCTGCTGCTGTTCCGCGACGAGCGGCGACATCTCAGGCGCTTTCTCGGTGCCGTCGCACTCGCCCTCGTCATCTATGCGCCCAATTTCTATTGGAACGCCGCCAACGGCTTCGTCAGCTACCTGCACACCCGCGACAACGCCGATCTCGACGGCCCGCTGTTCCATCCGGCGCAATTCCTCGAGTTCTTCGCGTCGCAGTTCGGCGTGTTCGGACCGATCTTCTTCGCCGCGCTGATCGCTGTCGTGGCGCTGGCGGCGCGCAGCTTGCGCGACCGCCGCGCGGCGCTGCTCGCCTGCTTCGCCTTGCCGACGCTCGCCATGATGCTCGTGGTGAGCCTGCTCTCGCGCGCCCAGGCGAACTGGTCGGCGCCGACTTTCGTCTCCGCGGTGGTGCTGGTCGTGGCCTGGCTGCTGGAACGCGGCCGCGTGCGTCTGGTCGCGGCCGGCGTCGCCCTCGACGTGCTGATCGCGATCATCGCCTTCGGCGCGCATGACATCGCGCTGGCGTTCGGCAGGGAGCTGCCGGCGCGATATGACCCGCTGCATCGGCTCAACGGCTGGAAGACGCTGGGCCGCACGGTGACCGAGATGCTGGCGCGCCATCCCCGCACCCTCCTCATGGCGGATGACCGCGAGACGCTGGCGGCGCTCATCTACTACGTCACACCGCATCCCTTCGACGCGCTCAAATGGAACGGCGAGGGCGGCGTCCATGACGGGTTCGACCTGACGGCGCAGCCCCAGCGCTACATCGGCGACGATTTCATGCTGGTGGCGAAATCGCCGGACAATGTCGAGCGCATCCTCTTGCGCTTCAAGAGCGTCGAGCCGATCGAGCAACAGATCCTCATCCGCATCGACCGCAAGACCTTCCGCACCTACCGGATCTACTGGCTGCACGGCTTCGAAGGCTATCGCTTGGGCGAGCCCGGCGCTCCCGACGGCGGCTGAGCGACCGGGCCGGCGAGGTCGGGGCCGGTGCGGGCAAAGCCGCGCCAGACCACCCAGGCGACGCCGCCGCCGATCGCCGCGCCCATGAGCGCGTCGCTCACATAATGCGCGGTGATGATGATGCGGCTCGCGGCGACCAGTAGCGCGACGACGAGATAGACCGCCAGGCCGCGCGGCCAGAGCAGGTAGAGCGCCACCGTCAGTGCCGCCACGGTCGTCGCGTGCCCCGACGGAAACGACCAGTAATCCGCCTGCGCCGCGCCCCAGGTGAAGCCGTAGAAGCCATCGGCGAAGAGCAGCTTCGGCCGCGCCCGGCCGAAGACCAGCTTGACGATGTCGGCGACGATGCCGGCGCCCGCCACGGCGATGCAAACGAAGAGCGCGCGGCGCGCCTGGAGCGCGAGCGTCGCCGCGAGCTGCCGGTCGCGCGCGCCGAAAGCGGCAAGGCGGAAGGTCACGAAGAGCAGGGCGGTGACGACGAGATAGCCCTTGCTCAGGCCGAATTGGGTGATGAACTGGAAGACTTGGCGCAGCGACGGGTCGCTGTCGTGGAAGAACCGGGCGACGGGCCGATCGACGAACGCGATCGACAGCAGCAGCGCCAGCAACAGCAGCAGCGCCGGCAACGCCAGCGCACGCGGCGGCGCGAAGGCGCCGAGCCAGCGCGCAAGCCGGTCGTCGAGGATGATCGCGCGGTAGAGCAGCGCGCTCACGCCGTAGACGAGGAGGCCGGAGAAGACGACGTCGGACAGGAAATGCCCGCCCTGCGCCAGGCGGGCCAGACCGAAGACCGCGCCGGCGGCGATCGCCGCGCCGGTCGCCGCGCGCCGGCGCCGCCGGTCGCGAACGAGAAAGGCGAAGGAGACGAGATAGAATCCGATGGCGGGATGCCCCGCCGGGAAGGAGCAGTTGCGCTGGCAGTTCGCGGCGGGCAGCGGCGCCGGCGTGAACGCTTGCGTGCCGCCGAATTGCGTCACCTGGCTCGGCCGGGCGCGGCCCCAGTGATCCTTGAGCACGGTGTTGACGAGGAGGCCGGGCCCGAGCGCCAACGCGAGCAGTAGAAAGGCCGCAACGCGGCCGTCGACGCGCCAGACGGCCCGGCCGCGCCGCAGCGACCAGAGATAAAGCGCGATGACGCCGACGACGATGACGTCGGTGAGGTAGGGCACGCCGGCGTAGAGGGCGCGCACCGGCGCCCATTGCGCGAGGAAGAAGCCGTCGCCGGCGCGATAGAACAGGCCGCTCGCCCAGAGATCGATGCCGGGAAAAAGCAGGAAAACGGCTGCCGCCAGCACCAGCGCCGCGACATAGGCGGCGACGGCACGACGCATCTCAGGCGACCTCGGCCAGACGCAGCGCCAGGCGGCGGCGGATCTCGGCGGCGGCGCGCGCGGTATCGTCGGGCGGCGCATAGCGCCAGCTCTCGATCGCGCCGGTGAACGGCCGGGTGATGCCGGCCGCGCGCATCGCCTCATGGAAGCGCGCGAATTTCTCCGAGCCGCCGTCGAGATCGATGATATGCACCGGCTTGCCGGTGGCCGCCGCCTCGCTCACCATCGATACGGAATCGGCGGTGGCCAGCACCGCATCGGCGAGGCCGAGCAGGCCGAAATAGGGATTGTCGCCGCTGCCGTCCCAGATGAAGGCGGGCAGGCCGGCGAGGCGCTGGCGCAACAGCTGCTCGTTCTCCGTGCCGGTGCGGCGCGACGGCGTCACGGCGATGCCGTAGCCGGCGCGGGCGAGCGCGGCGAGCTGGTCGGCGAAGGCGGCAAAGCGCGCGCGGGTGAGGCGGTAGACGCGGTTATCGCCGCCCAGCAGCACCGCCACCAGCGGTCGCGGCAGCGTGCCGAGCAGCGGCGCGAAGCGGCGCGCCCCGTCGGCGAGCAAGGCCGGCGTCACGCGGTGGACGGCGCCCAGCGTGCGGAACACATTCTCGCCGCGGGCGGGGTCGTGCGCCGGCACGACCATGAGGTCGACCTCGCGGCGGGCAAAGCGCGGATCCTGGACCTGCACCCAAAAGACGCGGCCGGCGCTGGCCCGCTTGGCGGCAAGCGCCGGGGCGGTGGCGAGCCGGCCGCAGGCGATGAGCAATTCGGGCCAGGGGGGCGCGAGGCGGTCGCCGGCCGGGTCCAGCGCCATCAGCGGCTGCAGCCAGAGCGGCGGCGCCAGGTGCCGCCAGGGCGCACGGATGACCAGGCGCTTCTCGCTGAACGGCAAGCCCAGCGCCTCGGCCAGCCCGATCACCTGGTTGGCCATGCCGATCTTGCCGTCATGAACCACCCAGACGTGGGGCGCCGTCATTGCTGCCTCGTCCGATCTCACGCTGCGGCCGGGTGTTAGCTCCGCCCTGCCGGGCTTGCAAGCCGCGCCGGCGCCGCATGCCCGGCGTGGCTTGCAATAATATTACCTTGTAATACGATGGCCGCCGCTCGTCGCGCCGCCCTTCCTGGCAGGCCGCCCCAGATCGGGCGCCGCTTGGCGGGGCTGCCCTGTTTCAGAGATTGTTGGATGCGCCGCATCAAGCTCGACAAGATCGATCGACGCATTCTGCGCGACCTGCAGGCCAATGGCCGCATGACCAATGTCGAGCTGGCCAAGCGTGCCGGCATCTCGGCGCCGCCTTGCCTGCGCCGGGTGCGCGCGCTGGAAGAGGCGGGGTTCATCCGGGGGTATCACGCCGACGTCAATCCCGAGGCGCTGGGCTATGGCGTCACCGTCTTCGCCCAGGTCGGCCTTTCCAGCCAGGCCGAGCCGGATCTCAAGGCGTTCGAGGCGTTGGCGCTCACCTGGCCCGAGGTGCGCGAGGCGCATATGCTCGCCGGCGAGACCGATTTCCTCCTGAAGATCGTCGCCACCGACTGGGACAGCTACCAGCGCTTCCTCACCACCCGGCTGACGGCGGCGCCCAATGTCGCGCATGTGCGCTCGGCGCTCGCCATCCGCGCCTCGAAAAACGAGCCGGGCGTGCCGATCGACGTCGATGCCACGGAGTAGCGCAGCGCGGACAACCCGGCCGACCGCGAAGCAGTCGGCCGGGTTGTCCGTCGCTGGCGGGCGACAGCGCCCCGGACTTGATCCGGGGCG
>JBKQTR010000071.1:0-5628 GCA_052143095.1 Allostellaceae bacterium | reverse complement strand
CGCGCTTGGCCAGGCCCATCAGGATGCTGAACCGTCACGGGAGGCCGGGATGAGCGAGGAGAAGCGTCTCGATTGGCTGCGCGGCTCGGTGCGCGACGACAAGGCCGGCGGCATCTTCCGCGTCCATCGCCGCACCTTCGTCGATCCCGACATTCTCGATCTCGAGCGCCGGCGCATCTTCGATCGCTGCTGGCTCTATCTCGGTCACGTCTCGGAAGTCGAAGAGCCCGGGCGGTTCGTGTCGCGGCGCGTCGGCGGCCGCCCGCTCATCTTCAACCGCGACCGGAAAGGTAGGCTCCACGCCTTCTTCAATTCCTGTGCCCATCGCGGGGCGATGATCTGCCGCGAGAAGGAGGGGCGCGCCAACGCCTTCACTTGTCCCTATCACGGCTGGAGCTTCGGCGCCGATGGCCGCCTCATCGGCGCGCCGCTGCCGGACAGCTACGCGCCGGGTTTCGCCGAGGACCCCGGCGTCAATCTGAAGGAAGTGCCCAAGCTCGCCGAGTTCCGCGGCTTCGTCTTCGTCAACTTCGATCCTGGCGCGGACGGGCTCGAGGATTATCTCGCCGGCGCCTGCGAGTATCTCGAGATCGTCTCCCAGCACAGCGACGCCGGCATGCAGATCCTCGGCGGCGGCCAATCCTACGGCGCCAGGGCAAACTGGAAGCTGCTGCAGGAGAACAGCGCCGACGGCTATCACGCGCTCACCACGCACGCCACATATTTCAACTACATCAAGGCGCGCGACGGCTTCGTCCTGAACAATTACGGCAAGGGCGGCTTTGGTCGCGTGCGCGATCTCGGCAACGGCCACGCGGTGTCGGAGTCCGTGGGCGAGACGCCGTGGGGACGGCCGGTCGCGCGCTGGATCCCGCCCTGGGGCGAGCAGGGCAAGGCGGAATGCGACGCCCTCCACCGGCGCATCGCAGCGCGGCTCGGCGCCGAACGCGCCGAGATCATCTGCCGCGGCGACCGGAACCTGCTCATCTTCCCCAATCTCGTGGTCAACGACATCATGGCGGTGACCGTCCGGACCTACTTCCCCGTGGCGCCGGACCGTTTCGAGGTCGAGGCCTGGGCGCTGGCGCCCAAGGACGAATCGCCGTTCATGCGCGACATGCGCTTGCGCAGCTTCCTCGAGTTCCTCGGGCCGGCCGGCTTTGCCACGCCCGACGACGTGGAGATGCTCGAGCTCTGCCAGCAGGGCTATGCGACCTGCGACGCGGTCGAGTGGAACGATCTGTCGCGCGGGGTCCTCACCGAGGACGGGCCCGCCCCGGCGAAGCAGGACGAGCTTCAGATGCGCACCTTCTGGCGGCGCTGGTACCAGCTGATGGCGGAGGCAGCCTGACATGACCGAGATCACGCGGTCGGCGGTGGAGGACTTCCTCTATCACGAGGCGGCGCTGCTCGACGGCTGGCAGCTGCAGCAATGGGCGGAACTCTTCACCGACGACGCGCAGTATCTGGTGCCGTCGACCGACCGGCCCGATGGCGCACCCGACGAGACGCTCTATCTTATCTATGACGACCGGCATCGGCTCGGCGAGCGCGCGCGACGCCTGCTGCAAAAATCCGCCCATGCCGAATTCCCGCATTCGCGCACGCGGCACCTCGTCTCGAACGTCCGCGTGCTGAAGCAGGAGGGCGAGATCGTGAAGGTCGCCTGCGCTTTCGTGGTCTATCGCTCGAAGCGCGAGGTGATGGATATCTATCCCGGGCGCAGCGAGTACGAGCTCGTGACTGGCGCAAGCGGGTTGCGCATCCGCTTGAAGCGGGCCGTGCTCGACCTTGACGCGCTGCGACCGCAGGGCAAGCTCAGCATCATCCTCTGAGAGGGCATCATGACACGCTACACCAAGCTCGGTTATGTCGCTCTGAACGTCACCGACCTCGCCCGTGCCCGGCCGTTTTATGAGGATCTCCTGGGGCTTCAGGTCGCCGCCACCGGGCCGGAAGGAACCCTGTCGCTGCGCTGCAGCTACGACCATCACAACCTCCTGCTCTATCCCGCCAAGGCGGCGGGCCTGAAGCGCATCGGCTGGGAGCTCGAGAGCGACGCGGAGCGCGATCGCCTCTACGAGCGGCTGCTGCGCGGCGGCCACCAGGTGTGGGAGGTCGCGCCCGAGGAATGCGCCGCGCTCCACCAGGGCGCCAGTTTCAGATTGACCGAGCCGACCACCGGCGCCGTCTTCGAGTTCTACGCCACGATGCGCGAATTCAGCGGCCAGCCCTACCTTCCGTCGCACACCAAGATCCAGCGGCTCGGGCACGTCGTGCTCAAGACCGCGCGTTTGGACGAGGCCCGCCGGTTCCTGACCTCGGAGCTGAACTTTCGCATTTCGGACGAGATCGACGGCCGGGTCTGCTTCCTGCGCTGCTATCCCAACCCGTTCCACCACTCGCTCGGCATCGGCGCGGCGCGCGAGCCCGGCCTGCACCACGTCAATTTCATGGTCAGCGAGATCGACGACATCGGCAAGGCGGTCAGCCGCTTGAACCGGAACCAGGTGCCGATCGTCCACGGGCCCGGCCGGCACCCGCCGTCGGGCAGCATCTTCCTCTATTTCCTCGATCCCGACGGTCTGACCGTCGAGTACAGCTTCGGCATGGAGACCTTTCCGGCGGAGAACCCGCGCAAGCCGCGCTTGATGGAGCCGATCCAACCCTCCTTCGACTATTGGGACTGTCCGATCGATCCCAGGAAATCCGCGATCGGCGCGATCGAGCGCGCGGCCCAGCTAGCGACGGCGGCGCGATGACGCCGCGGTGCTTCGATCAGCGGGTCGCGATCGTCACCGGGGCCGGAAAGGGCACCGGCGGCATCGGCCGGGCAATTGCCGCGCGCCTCGCCGAGGGCGGCGCCAAGATCATGCTCGCCGACATCGATCCCAAGGTCAGCGAAACCGCCGACGATCTCCGCGCCGGCGGCGCGGAAGCGGCGAGCCATATCGGCTCGCTGGCCGACGAGCGCACGGTCGGCGCGATGGTCGACGACACGATGCGGCGCTGGGGTCGGGTCGACATTCTCGTCAACAATGCCGGCGGCGGCATCATCCGCCCGTTCCTCGAGCATGACGGCGACAGCCTGCGGGAGACGCTGGCGCGCAATCTGTGGTCGGCCGTCTGGTGCTGCCACAAGGTGCTGCCGCACATGGTGACGCGGAATTTCGGCCGCATCATCAACATCGGCGCGGACAGTCTGCGGACCGGCATCGCCGATCACGCCGGCTACAACGCGGCCAAGGGCGGCGTCAACGGCCTGATGACGGCGCTGGCGCGCGAATTCGCCGCCTACGATATCACCGTCAACACCGTGGCGCCCTGCGTCGTGAACACGCCGAGATTTCGCGCGCTCAAGCAAAGCAATCCCCGCCTGGCGGCGCATTTCGAAGGCGTGGTGCCGAAGGGCCGCGCGGCCGAGATCGATGAGATAGCCTCGCTCGTCTGCTTTCTCGCGCGCGCGGACTCAGCCTTCATCACCGGCCAGGAGGTCAGCATCAACGGCGGCAGCGCCATGCCGTGACGCCGAGGGCACGCCGGACCACTGGTGCAATCGCTTTGAACATGGCTGCGCCGCCGGTAAAAGGCGTTTCTCCAGTGGAATCAATGCCATAGACGCGGCACAAAAATAACGCAACGCTACCGTTGCGTTTTCTGTAATTTTGGATTATATATTGATGGTGGTGCGCAGGAGCCGCTGCACCCGCCAGCCCCAGGAGGGCACCATGTTGAAGGTCCCGTCCGCCGTACTGAGCGCCGCCGTCGCAGTTGCGCTCGTCGCCTCACCCCTGTCATCGGCCTCGGCGCATGATCGTCATCATGGCCCGGGCTTCGGCTTGGCGGCCGCCGGCGCCGCTGTTGTCGTCGGTGCCGCCGCGTTGCTGACCGCGCCCTTCGTCATCGCCACCGCGCCGCTGCGCGCGCCGGCCTATTACGCGGCGCCGCCCTATTACCCGCCGCCAGCGCCGGCGCCGGCTTATTACGCGCCGCCTCCGGGTTACTACGCCCCGCCTCCGGGCTACTACGCGCCGCCGCCGCCAGCTTATAACTATGCGCCGGGATATCCGCCGGGCTACTACCGCTAAACCCGCGTCGGTCGGGACGCGACCGCCGCGGCGGCCGGCAGCGCCGCGGCGCGGCGGCCGCCCGTCGCGCGCGGCGGCCGAGCAGCTCGGCGAGACGATCCTCGACGCCGCGACCGAGCTGTTCCTGACCGACGGCTACGGCGTCACAAGCATCGAGGCGGTCGCGCGGCGCGCGCGCATCTCAAAGCGCACCTTCTACAGCCGCTTCCACGACAAGGCCGAGCTCTTCGGCGCGGTGGTTCATCGCGTCGTCGAGCGCCTGCGCCCGAGCGGCGATGCCGGCCTGTTCGAGGGCGGCACGCTCGAGGAGATCCTGACGCGGCTGGCGCGGATCATCCTGCGCGCCGCGCTCACGCCGCAGGCGCTGGCGCTCCACCGCGTGATCCAGGCGGAAGCCACGCGCTTCCCCGAGCTGGCACAGGTGGTGACCGACCAGGGCGGCAGCCGCGAGGCGGTCAGCCGCATCGCCGCACTGCTCGAGCGCGAGGCTCGCGCCGGTGATTTGACGTTGGAGAACGCGCCCTTCGCCGCGGCGCAATTCCTGCAGATGGTGGTGGCGCTGCCGCAGCGGCGCGCCCTCGGGCTGGGCACGCCGATGACCGCGCCCGAGCTCGAGGCCTGGGCGCGCGACACCGTTGCGCTGTTCCTGAACGGGTGCCTCGGGCGGCCGCGCGGCTAGCCGAGGCTCAGCGGCCCGTAGAGCCAGACGATCCAGCCGCCCAGCGCCAGGAACGGCCCGAAGGGCAGGCGGTCTCCGGCGCTGAGCCTTCGGCGCAGCAGCGCCGCCGAGAGCGCTGCCACGGCGGCAATCAGCACGATGCTGGGGAGCCCCTCCCACGACACCCAGGCGCCGAGCGCGCCCAGCAGCTTGGCGTCGCCGAGCCCGAGCCCGTCGCGGCCGCGCCAGCGTCGGTAGAGCGCGGCCACCGCCCAGAAGACGAGGAAGCCGGCGCCGGCGCCGATGACGTGGTCGATGAGCGCCGCCGGCATCAGCAGCGCGCTCGCGGCAACCCCGGCAAGCGCCAGCGCCGCGACCAGCGGATCCGGCAATAGATAGGTTCGCCAATCCGCCGCGGCGAGCGCCAGGAGCAGCCAGCCCAGCACGCAGCTCGCCCAGAGATCGCCGCCCTCGGCGAGCGTCGCCGCCCAAAGCGCGACGGCGAGCGCGCCCCCCTCCAGCAGCGGATAGAGCGCGTCGATCCGGCCGCCGCAATGGCGGCAGGCGCCGCGTTGCCAGAGAAAGCTCGCCAGCGGCACCAGCTCGGCCGCGCCCAGCGCATGGCCGCAGCGGGGGCAGCGCGAGCGCCCGAGCACGACGCCGCGCCCCTCCGGCAGCCGCGTCGCCAGCACCGACAGAAAGCTGCCGATGATCGGCGCCACCAGAGCGGCGACGATCCACAGGGGCGGGGCGCTCATCCGGCAGGCGGTTTCATGCGGCGGGCGGTTTCATGCGGCGGCGGGAAGGACTAGGAGCCTGTCTGAGAAATGGCTGGTCAAGTGGGGGCGAGTCTGATTCCTTGCTGGGCCATGAGCAAGGAAT
>JBKQTR010000070.1:0-12901 GCA_052143095.1 Allostellaceae bacterium | reverse complement strand
CAAGCGGTCGGCCGGGTTGTCCGGTCCTGCGGACCGCTCCTCAGGATGAGGAAGTATTGGGAATGGCATCAAAGAATGATGCCCGATTCTATCTCGCCTCATCCTGAGGAGCCCGCGCAGCGGGCGTCTCGAAGGACGCACCGGCGGCTGTGCAGCTCAGAACGCCGCGCCGCGCAGGGCGAGATAGGCGACGAGCACTGCCAGCGCCTGCAACAGGCAGGCGATCATGTAGAGCTTCAGCGCGCGCGCAATGTCTGCGACGGTGGCGCGGGCACGGCCGTCGCCGAGCCAGGGATCGTTGACGATCTGGCCGTGATAACGCCGCGGCCCCGCCAGCGCCAGATCGAGCGCACCGGCGGTCGCCGCCTCCGGCCAGCCGGCATTGGGCGAGCGGTGCTTGCCGGCGTCGCGCAGCATGACGCGGAAGGCGGGCGCGACATGCGCCTCGGGCACCGCCAGCGCCGCGGCCGCGAGCAGCATGCCGCTGAGCCGCGCCGGCACCAGATTGATGGCATCGTCGAGCCGCGCCGCCGCCCAGCCGAAGTGCAGATAGCGCGGCGTCCTGTGGCCGATCATGCTGTCGAGCGTGTTGACCGTCTTGTAGATGAAGATCCCGGGCAGGCCGAACAGCGCGTAGCTGAGCGCCGGCGCCACCACCCCGTCGCTGAAATTCTCCACCAGCGACTCGATCGCGGCGCGCGCCACGCCGTACTCGTCGAGGCTTTGCGGATCGCGGCCGACGATATGCCGCACCGCCTCGCGCCCGCCGACGATGCCGCCCTGGCCGAGCGCCTTGCCCACCGCGGCGACATGGTCGAAGAGGCTGCGCTGCGCCAGCAGGATCGCCACCAGCAGCACCTCGATCCCGGCGCCATAGCGCAGCCGGCGCAGCGCCAGCGCGAGGATGAGCCCGACGGCCGCGGCGGCCAGCACCAGCGCCGCCACGGTGAGCACGCCGCGCACCCGGCGCGTGCGCGCGTCGCGGTGCTCGCGGTTGAGGCGCCCGTCGAGCCAGGTGATGGCGCGGCCGACCAGCACCACCGGATGCGGAATGAAGCGGAAGGCGCCGGGCAGGTCGCCGACGACCATATCGAGGGCGAGCGCCGCCAGCAGCAGCAGCAGCGGGTCGAGCCCGGACGAGGCAAAGAGCAGCATCGGCGGCGAGCATTGGCCGGCCGGGGTAACGACGTCAACCGCCGGCAGGCGCAGGAGCACAAATGGACACAGCGATAATGATTTGCGGCCATGGCAGCCGCGACAACGACGCGCTCGTCGAGTTCGAGCGGGTGGCGGCCGGGCTGCGCTGGAAGCTGCCATCGGCCGACATTGCCACGGGCTATCTCGAATTCGCCCGCCCGACCATCCGCGACGGTCTCGAGACGCTCAAATCGCGCGGCGCAAAACGCATCCTGGCGATCCCCGGCATGCTCTTTGCCGCAAGCCACGTGAAAAACGATCTCCCGTGGGAAATCAACAGCTTCGCCCAAGCGAACCCGGATATCGAGCTGCGCTTCGGGCGCGAGCTCGCGATCGAGCCCAAGCTGCTGCGCGCCGCCGCCGAACGCATCGCCGCCGCCGAGCCCGCGGGCGCTGCGGTGGCGCGGCGCGACACGCTGCTGCTGGTGGTCGGGCGCGGCACCAACGATCCCGACGCCAATTCCAACATCGCCAAGCTCGCGCGCATGCTGTGGGAGGGGATGGGCTTCGGCTGGGCCGAGACGGCGTTCAGCGGCGTCGCCTATCCGCTGGTCGAGCCGGGGCTGAAGCGGGTGCTGCGCCTGGGCTTTGCGCGCGTCATCGTGTTTCCCTATTTCCTCTTCACCGGCGTGCTGGTGAAGCGCATCTACGCCGCCGCCGACCGCGTCGCCGCGGCGCATCCCGAAATCGAGCTGCTCAAGGCCTCCTATCTCGGCGATCATCCGCTGGTGCTGGACTGCTTTGCCGACCGCGCCGGCGAGGTGCTGGACGGCGAGCCCGCGATGAATTGCCGGCTCTGCAAATACCGCGCCCAGGTGATCGGCTATGAGGGCGATCACCTGGCGCCGCAGGCCGGGCATCATCACCATGTCCGCGGCATCGGCACCGACGTCGATCACGCCGCCGGTCACCACCACGGCAACGGCCATCATCACCACCATGACGGCGATTGAGCCTTGCCCGCCCAACCGCTCTTCGACGCCTATCTCATGGTCGATTGGAGCGCCGCCGCTTCGCCGCGGCGGGGCAGGGACAGCATCTGGCTCTGCCGGCTCGAGCGCAGCGGCGGCAGGCTCCGCGAGACCGCGCGCGAGAACCTGCCGACCCGGCTCGAGGCGCGCGCCCGCTTGCTGGCGCTGCTGAGCGAAGGCCTCGCCGCCGGACGCTCGATGCTCGCGGGATTCGATTTTCCCTTTGGATATCCCCAGGGTCTCGCCGCGCGGCTCGGCCTCGCCGGCGCGCCCTGGCGCGCGCTCTGGGATCTGCTCGCCGCCGAGATCGAGGAGCAGGCGGGCAACCGCAACAACCGCTTCGCCGTCGCGGCGCGGCTCAATCAGCGCCTCGGCGCGGGTGCCGCACCCTTCTGGGGCTGCCCGCGCGCCGCGGCCGGGCCGTTCCTGGCGATGACCCATCACCGCCGGCATGACGCGATCGGTCTTGCCGAGCATCGCCTTGCCGACCGGCGCCTGACGGGGCCGCAGCCGGTGTGGAAGCTCGCCGGCGCCGGCTCGGCCGGAAGCCAGGCGCTCACCGGCATTCCAGTGTTGCGCTGGCTCCGGGATCATCCGGCGCTGGCGCGCGCCACGCGCCTCTGGCCGTTCGAGACCGGGTTGGCGCCGCCGCCGCCGCGCGGCAAGGGCGGGCGCATCGTCTTCTGCGAGATCTATCCCTCGCAGGTGCCGGCGCCGCAGCGACGCGGCGAGGTGAGGGACAGCGCGCAGGTCCGCGCCATCGCCCGGCATTTCGCGGCACTCGACGGCGCCTGCCGGCTTGCGCCGCTGTTCGCAGGCGATCCCACGCTCACGCCCGCGGAGCGCGTGACGGTCGAGCGCGAGGAAGGCTGGACGCTGGGCTTCACCGGCGCGCCGCGCCGCTACGCCTATCTGCGCGAGCCGCGCGCGATCTATCGCCGCTCTTTCGCCCTCATCCGCCGCGAGGCCGATCTCGCGGCGCTGCCGCGCGCGCTCCATGCGGTGGCGCTGCGCCTCGTCCATGCCGCGGGCGAGCCCGAACTCGCGCGTCAGCTGCGCTGGTCCCCCCGCGCGGTGGCGGCGGGGCGCGCCGCGCTCGCCGCCGGCGCGCCGATCCTGGTCGATGCGGCGATGGTCAAGGCCGGCATCATCGCCGATCGCCTGAGGCGGAACCCGGTCCTGTGCTTCCTCGGCGACCGCCGCCTGCCGGCGCTGGCGCGCCGCCTCGGCACCACCCGTTCGGCCGCCGCGGTCGAGCTGTGGCGCCCGCATCTCGCCGGCGCTATCGTCGCCATCGGCAATGCCCCCACCGCGCTCTTTCATTTGCTCGAGCTCATCGCCGCCGGCGCGCCGCTGCCGGCGCTGGTGCTGGGCTTTCCGGTGGGCTTCGTCGGCGCCGCCGAGGCCAAGGCGGCGCTGGCGGAGAACCGCCTCGGCCTCGATTTCATCGCGCTTGCCGGCCGGCGCGGCGGCAGCGCGCTGGCGGCGGCGGCGGTGAACGCGCTCGCGGGAGGCACCTCATGACCGCCTGGCTGTCGATCATCGGCATCGGCGAGGACGGGCTGGCCGGGCTTTCCCCCGCTTCGCGCGCGCTGATCGACGCCGCCGTCCTGCTGGTCGGCGGCGAGCGCCATCTGGCGCTGGTCCCCGATGCCAAGGCCGAGCGTCTCGCCTGGCGCCAGCCGCTCGCCGACACGATCAGCCACATCGCTGCGCGGCGCGGCACGCCGGTCGTCGTGCTGGCGAGCGGCGATCCGCTCTGCCACGGCGTCGCCGCCACGCTGGCGCGGCACTTCGCCGCCGAGATGATCGTGCTGCCCCAGCCCAGCGCCTTCAGCCTCGCCGCCGCGCGCCTGCTCTGGCCGCTCGAGAGCTGCGTCGCCATCAGCCTGCACGCCCGTCCGCTCGAGGCGCTGCACCGCTATCTCGCGCCCGGCCGGCGCATCATCGCACTCACCACCGACGGCGACACGCCGGTGCTGCTGGCGAAGCTGCTGAGCGATGCCGGTTGGGGGCCGAGCCTGCTCACCGTCTTCGCCCATATGGGCGGCGAGCGCGAGCGGCGCATCGACGCCACCGCCGAGACCTGGCCCTTGGGCCGCATCGCCGCGCTCAACACCCTTGCCATCGAATGCCGGCCCGGCCCCGCGGCGCGTCCGCTGTCGCGTCTTGCCGGCCTGCCCGACGACGTCTTCGAGCATGACGGCCAGATCACCAAGCGCGAGACCCGCGCCGCGACGCTGGCGGCGCTGGCGCCGCTGCCGGGCGAATTTCTCTGGGATGTCGGCGCCGGCTGCGGCTCGATCGCCATCGAATGGCTGCGCGCGGGCGGCGGCCTCAGCGCCGTCGCCGTCGAGCGCGACGCCATGCGCTGCGCCACCATCGCCCGCAACGCCGCTGCGCTCGGCGTGCCGGAGCTGCGCATCGTCCACGGCGCCGCGCCCGCGGCACTCGCCGATCTGCCGGCGCCCGATGCGATCTTCCTCGGCGGCGGCGTCAACGAGGGGCATCTCTGGGCGGTGCTGTGGACCGCGCTCAAGCCCGGCGGCCGCCTCGTCGCCAACGCGGTGACGCTGGAGGGCGAGGCGCAGCTGCTGCGCTGGCAGGCACAGCAGGGCGGCGCGCTGGTGCGGCTTGCCGTCGCGCGCGCCGAGCCCGTGGGCAGCCGCCGCGGCTGGCGCCCGCTGCGGACGGTGACGCAGCTGGCGCTGGTGAAGCCGCCCGACGCCACGCCATGATCGACCGCTGGAGCACCGGCTGGCGGCCTTACGCGCTGCTGGCGCTGCTCTGTCTCGGGCTCTATCTGCCGGGCATGGCGGCGCTGCCGCTGCTCGACCGCGACGAGGCGCGCTTCGCCCAGGCGAGCCGGCAAATGCTGGAGAGCGGCGATTTCCTGCGCATCCGCTTCCAGGACGAGGCGCGCAACAAAAAGCCGATCGGCATCTACTGGCTGCAAAGCGCCGCGGTGGCGGCGCTCAGCACCGCCGACAGCACCGCCCTCTGGCCCTACCGGCTGCCCTCGCTGCTGGGCGCGCTGGCGGCGGCGCTGCTCACCTTCGCGCTCGGCCGGGCGCTGGTCGGCAACGCGGCGGCGCTGCTCGGCGCGGCGCTGCTGGCGAGCGCGCTCGGTGTCGTCGCCGAGGCGCATCTCGCCAAGACCGACGCGGTGCTGCTCGCCACCGCGGTTGCGGCGCAAGGCGCGCTCGGCGTGATCTATCGCGACGCTCGGCGCGGCGCTGCCGGGACGCGGCGCTGGGCGCTGCTGTTCTGGGCGGCGCAGGGCGCTGCCCTCCTGGTCAAGGGGCCGGTGGTGCCGCTGCTGAGCCTGCTCACCGCCGGCAGCCTGGCGCTCGCCGATCGCGACGGGCGCTGGCTGCGCCGCCTCCACCCGCTCTGGGGCGTGCCGCTGGCGCTCGCCATCGCCGCGCCGTGGTTCGTCGCCATCACCGCCGCCACCGGCGGCGCGTTTCTCGGCGAGTCCGTCGGCCATGATTTCCTCGGCAAGCTGGCGGGCGCGCAGGAGGCGCATGGCGCCTGGCCCGGCGCCTATCTGCTGCTGCTCTTCCTCACCTTCTGGCCGGGCTCGCTGCTGCTGGCGCCGGCCGCCGCCTGGGCCTGGCAGCAGCGCCGGGAGCCGTCCGAGCGCTTCCTCATCGCCTGGCTGGTGCCGTTCTGGCTGGTGCTGGAGCTGGCGCCGACCAAGCTGCCGCATTACCTGCTGCCGGCCTATCCCGCGCTGGCGCTGCTGGCGGCGCGCGCCTCTTTGGCGCTGGCCGACGGCAGCCTGGCGCGCCGGCGCTGGCTCGAGCGCGGCGGTGCCGCGCTTTTCCTCCTGGCCTCGCTGCTGCTGGCGGCGGCGCTGGTGCTGGTGCCGGAGCGTTTCGGCCATGGTCTCGACCTCGCCGGTCTCGTCGCCGGTGCCATCATCCTGTTCTTCGCCACGCGGCTCGCCGTGGCGGCGCTGCGCCGCGCCGGCCCCGGCCTCGTCGCGCGCGCGGCGCTGCTGGCGCTGCTGGTGATGCCCGCGGGCTTCGCGCTGGTGGCGCCGGGGCTCGACGGGCTTTGGCTCAGCCGCCAGGCGGCGATGATGGTCGAGCGCTATCGCCCGCCGCGCGATGCGCCGGTGGTGGCAGTGGGCTACGACGAGCCGAGCCTGATCTTCCTGCTCGGCACGCGAACCCGCTTGCTGTCGCCCGAGGACGCCGCGCAATACCTGACCTCGGCGCGCGGTGCCGCGGCGCTGGTGAGCAGCGACGAGGAGGATGCGTTCCGCCAGGCGCTGCTGCGGCGCGGCTGGCAGGCGCGGGCGGTGGAGCGCACCGCCGGGCTCGATTATTCCAACGGCAAGCCGCTGATGCTGACCCTTTACACAGGAGTGCCGGGATGAGCGGCAAAGTCTTTGGCCTCGGCGTCGGGCCCGGCGATCCCGAGCTCATCACCCTGAAAGCGCTGCGCCTGCTGCGCGCCGCCCCGGTGGTGGCCTATCCCGCGCCCGAGGGCGGCGCCAGCTTCGCGCGCCGCATCGTCGCGCGCTGGCTGTCGCCGGCGCAGCGCGAGATCGTCATCGCCGTGCCGATGGAGAGCGGCGCGCGCTTTCCGGCGCAGGCGGTCTATGACCGCGCCGCGGCCGAGATCGCGGCCGCGCTCGCCGGTGGCCACGACGTCGCCGTGCTGTGCCAGGGCGACCCCTTCTTCTACGGCTCCTTCATGTATCTCTTCGGCCGGCTCGCCGAGCGCCATCCGGTCGAGGTGGTGCCCGGGGTCTCCTCGCTCACCGCCTGCGCCGCCGCCGCGGCCGCGCCGCTCGCCGCACGCGACGACACGCTGCTGGTCCTGCCGGCCTCGCTCTCCGAGCAGCAACTGCTCTGCCGCCTGGCTGAGGCGGACGCCGCCGCCATCATCAAGCTCGGCCGCCATTTCGCCAAGGTGCGCGCGGTGCTGGAGCGGCTTGGCCTCGCCGACGCGGCGCGCTATGTCGAGCGCGCCAGCCTCGCCAGCGAGCGCGTGCTGCCGCTCGCCGCGGTCGATGCCGCCGAGGTGCCCTATTTCTCGATGATCCTGCTGCATCGCCGCGGCGCGGCCTGGCGATGAGCGAGGCGCTGCCGCCCGGCGCCGCGCTGATCGTGCTGGGCCCCAGCGCGCTGCCGCTGGCGCGCCGCCTGCGCGAGATCCTGCCGCACGCGCTGCTGCACGCGCCCGCGGCGAGCGGCATCGCCGCCGATATCGGCTTTGCGCGCGCGACGCCGCATATCGCCGCGCTGTTCGCGGCCGGCACGCCGATCATCGGCCTCTGCGCCGCCGGCATCCTGATCCGCGCCGTGGCGCCGCTGCTCGGCGACAAGCGTCGCGAGCCGCCGATGGTAGCGGTAGCGGAGGACGGCTCGGCGGCGGTGCCGCTGCTCGGCGGCCATCGCGGCGCCAACGCGCTCGCCCGCGCCGTCGCCGCGCTCACCGGCGGCGCCGCGTCGATCACCACCGCCGGCGAGCTGCGCTTGGGGTTCGCGCTCGACGAGCCGCCACCCGGCTGGCGCGTCGCCGATCCCGAGCGCGCGAAGCCCGTCACGGCGGCATTGCTGGCCGGCGCGCCGGTGGCGCTCGTCGTCGAGGCCGGCACCGCCGACTGGCTCACCGCCGGCGGCCAGGCTTTTGCCGCGGCGGCGCCGCTCGCCATCCGCGTCACCGACCGTGCCGCGGCCGCCGGCGAGCGCGCGCTGGTGCTGCATCCGCCGGTCCTGGCGCTGGGGGTCGGCTCGGAGCGCGGCTGCGCGCCCGCGGAACTTGCCGCGCTCGCCGACGCGGCGCTGGCTGAGGCGGGCCTCGCCGCCGGCGCGGTCGCCGCGGTGGTGTCGATCGACCTCAAGGCCGACGAGCCGGCGGTCAACGCCCTTGCCGCGCGCCTCGGCGTTCCCGCGCGCTTCTTTTCCGCGGCCGAACTGCTCGTCGAGACGCCGCGCCTCGCCACGCCGTCGGACGCGGTCTATCGCGAGACCGGCTGCTATGGCGTTGCCGAGGGCGCGGCGCTGGCGGCGGTGGGCGCCGCGGGCGCGTTGCTGTTGCCCAAGCGCAAATCCGCGCACGCCACCTGCGCCATCGCGCGGGCCGGCGTGCCGCTCGATGCCGGCCGCATCGGCCGCGCCCGCGGCAGCCTCGCGATCATCGGCATCGGTCCCGGCGATCCGCTCTGGCGCACGCGCGAGGCCGAGGCGGCGCTGGCGGCGGCGAGCGATGTCGTCGGCTATGGGCTTTATCTCGACCTGCTCGGCGCCGCGATCGCCGGCAAGGCGCGGCACGAGAGCGCGCTCGGCGCCGAGGAAGCGCGGGCGAGGACGGCGCTCGATCTCACCGCCGAGGGCCGCGCCGTGGCGCTGGTCTCGTCCGGCGATGCCGGGATCTACGGTCTCGCCGCGCTGGTCTTCGAGCTTCTCGACCGGGAGGTGCGGCCGGAATGGCGACGCCTGCGGCTCAGCGTCGTGCCGGGTATCTCGGCGCTGCAGGCGGCGGCGGCGCGGCTCGGCGCGCCGCTCGGCCATGATTTCTGCGCCGTGTCGCTGTCGGATTTGCTGACGCCCTGGGAGGTGATCGAGCGCCGCCTCGCCGCCGCGGCCGCCGGCGATTTCGTCGTCGCGCTCTATAATCCGCGCTCGGAGCGCCGCCGCACCCAGCTCGACCGTGCCTGCGCGATCCTGCGGACGCATCGTGCCGCCGACACGCCGGTGGCGCTGGCGCGCAATCTCGGCCGACCCGGCGAGAGCATCCGCGTCACCACGCTTGCCGCGCTCGCGGAGCAGCCGGTCGACATGCTGACCCTTGTGCTGGTCGGCAGCAGCGCCACGCGCCTCATCCCCGGCGCGAGGCCGCTGCTCTATACGCCGCGCGGCTATGCGGCAAAGCGCACGCCGCGGTGAGCGTGCATTTCATCGGCGCCGGGCCCGGCGCCGCCGATCTCATCACGTTGCGCGGCCTGCGCCTCATCGAGCGCTGCCCGGTCTGCCTCTATGCGGGCTCGCTGGTGCCGCCGGAGGTGGTGGCATCGGCGCCGGCGGGCGCGCGGATCGTCGACACCGCGCCGCTGACCCTCGACGAGATCATCGCCGAGATGTCGGCCGCGCATCAAGCCGGGCTCGAGGTGGCGCGGCTCCATTCCGGCGACATCTCGCTCTACGGCGCCGTCGCCGAGCAGATGCGCCGGCTCGACGCGCTCGGCATCGCCTATGATCTGACGCCGGGAGTGCCGGCCTTCGCCGCCGCTGCCGCGGCGCTCGGCGTCGAGCTCACGTTGCCCGAGCTGGCGCAGACGGTGATCCTGACGCGCACGGCGGTGCGCGCCTCGCCGATGCCCAAGGGCGAGGACCTCGCCACGCTCGGCGCCAGCGGCGCCACCCTGGTGCTGCATCTCTCGATCAACAATCTCGCCCAGATCGTGCGCACGCTCGCGCCGCTTTACGGCGAGGATTGCCCGGCGGCGGTGGTGTGGCGCGCGAGCTGGCCCGACCAGGTGATCCTGCGCGGCACGCTCGCCACGCTGCGCACGCAAGTGAAGGCGGCAGGCCTCACCCGCACCGCGCTTATCCTGGTCGGCCGCGTGCTGGCATCGCCCGCCGCCGCCGAAAGCCGCCTCTACGCCGCCGACCATCACCATGTGCTCCGGCGGCGCCGCGAGCGCTAGTATGGTGTTTCCACGAAACCACTCATAACATGCAGGATCGATGATAGTGGTCACCACGGAGACACGGAGGACACGGAGAAGAAAAAGTGAGCCTTTCTCATGGCGGCATCCTGAGCGAGCGCATCATCAAGATGGCGATCGACGTGCATCGGGAACTCGGGCCGGGGTTGCTTGAATCAGCTTACGAGGGATGCCTGTGCTACGAGCTGGAGGAGGGCGGAATCGCCTATGCACGACAAGTGCCGCTCGCAATCGTTTACAAGACCGTCCGGCTGGATTGCGGGTACCGAATGGACATCGTGGTCGAACGGGAGCTGCTCATCGAGGTCAAAGCGGTCGAACGGCTCATGCCGATCCATGAGGCTCAGATATTGACCTATCTCCGCCTGAGCGGCCTCAAGGTGGGCCTATTAATGAATTTCAACAACGTCATGCTCAAAGACGGGCTGCGCCGCTTCGTGCTCTGAGCTATCTTCTCTTCTCCGTGACCTCCGTGCCTCCGTGGTGGAAACGAATACGGCGCAACGGATTGCTTCTTTGAAAGCGACGTACTCGCCGCTTACCCGCCGGCGAGAACCCGGTCGACGACCTCGATCAGCTCGTCCGGCCGGAACGGCTTCGCCAGCGAAGCCTGCGCGCCGAAGGTCTTGGCGATGTCGAGGAACATCATGTCGTGCGAGCCGCCGCCGCCGGAGATGGCGATGATCTTGGTGTCGGGCGAGCGCTCGCGCACCTCGCGGATGGTCTCGATGCCTTCTTTCCCCGGCATGAGAATATCGGTGATGATGAGATCGGGCGTCTGATCCTCCAGCAGCTTCAAGCCCTGCTCGCCGTTCTCCGCCTCGAGCAGCGCATGTCCGCGGGTGGCGAGCACGCGCAGGATGAGGCGGCGCATCGCGGCATCGTCATCGATCACCAGAATTGTCGCCATCATCGGCCTTTGCCGCCGTTGAGCGTCGCGACGGAATGGTAAACCTTTTGCCGGCGGTGGACACCCCCGCAGCGCAATCGCGGCAATCGGAATGATGAAATAGTGTCGCGGCGCCGACATACCCACGCATGCGGTGGCGGCGGTTCCGCTTTACCCCGACTGCGCCGTCTGCAGCGCGCGCAGGGCGTTGGGGCGGCCGGCGGCATAGCCCATGGCGTCGCGGCCGGTGAAATCCTGTTTCTTGGGATCCGCGCCGGCCTTGAGCAGCGCCTTCACCGCCTCGCCCTTGTTGGCGCCTGCGGCCAGCATGAGCGGGGTGATTCCCTGGCGGTTTATCGCGTCGACCGACGCCTTGGCCTGGACCAGCAGGGTGATCGCCTCGGCAGAGCCGCCCTGCGCCGCCCAATGCAGCGCCGTCGCGCCGAGCTTGTCGCGGTAGTCGATGCGCGCACCGGCGTCGAGCATCAGCTTGATCATCTCGGTATTGCCGAAATTCGCGGCATAGTCGAGCGGTGCGCGTCCCTCATGATCGAGGAAGTTCGGGTTTTGGCCTTGGCGCAGGAAATTGGCGACGTCATCGGTCTTGTTCTCGGCGGCGGCGTTCGCCAGCGTGTACCAGTCGGTGAAGAGCTTTTGCATCTGCGCCCATCCCCGCCCGGGCAGCAGCGTCAGGCCGAGCGCGGCGCCGAGCGCTCCCAGCAGGGCGCGGCGGGTGATGTCAGGCTTCATGACCGTGCCTCCTCATTCTCCTGCGCCGGCGCTCCGGCCAGCCGCGCCGCGAGCCAGTCGAGCGCCGCCGCGATGCTGTCGACCCGCTCGCCCGGCGCCGGCGGCGGCCGGCGCACCATCACCACCGGCAGGTCGCGCTCGCGCGCCGCGACGAGCTTGGCCTCGGTGGCGCCGCCGCCGCTCGCCTTGGCGACCACCGCCTCGATCGCATGGCGCTCGAGGATACGCCCTTCCCCCGCCCGGTTGAAAGGGCCGCGCCCCAGCAGCAGCTCGTAGGAGGCAAGCGGCAGCGGCGCCGCCGGCGGCTCGATCAGCCGCACCAGGAAATGATGCTGCGTCAAGCCGGCGAAGGCGTCGAGCTCGCGCCGCCCGACGGTGAGCCAGACGCGCCGCCCCAGCTGGCGCAGCGCGCGGGCCGCGCCGGCGAGGTCCTCGACCTCGATCCAGCGGTCGAGCGGATGGCGCTTCCAGGGCGGGCGCAGCAGCAGCAGGCGCGGCACGCCGGCGGCGGCGCAGGCCGCTGCCGCCTGCGCCGAGATCTGCGCGGCGAAGGGATGGGTGGCGTCGATCACCAGGGCGACGCGCTCGGATGCCAGGTAGCGGGCGAGCCCATCGCTGCCGCCGAAGCCGCCGATGCGCACGCTGCCGCGGATCGGCGCCGGATGCTCGGTGCGCCCGGCGAGCGAGGTGGTGACGGCAAGCCGCGCGCCGAAGCGCTCCAGCGCCGCCGCGGCCAATGCCGCCGCCTCGGCGGTGCCGCCGAGGATCAGCAGCGGCGGGCCGCGCTCAGGGCCCGGCATGCGCCAGCCTCTCGCCATGCCGGTCGAAGACGACGACATCGACGACGGTGCCGCCGGCCAGCGTCGCCAGCGCCACCTCGCGCGCCGCGCGCGCCACGCGCCCGGCGAGCTCGCCGCGTCGCTCGCCGGCCAGCGCCAGGACCTCGCCGGCGCCGGCGGCGGCGCGCGCCTTGGCGACGACGTCGTCGCCGCAGCCCATCGCCTGCAGCATCGCCGCCAGCGCCGCGGCGTCGATGCGGCTTTGCCCGGAATGGAGGTCGAGATGGCCGGAAGCGAGCTTTGTCAGCTTGGCGAAGCCGCCGGCGAGCGTCAGCCGCGGCACCGGATGGCGGCGGAGATATTTGAGCGTGCCGCCGGCGAAATCGCCCATATCGATCAGCGCCGTCTCCGGCAGGTTGAACAGGCGCTGCACCGCCTTTTCCGAGGTCGAGCCGGTGGACGCCGCGAGATGGCGCAGCCCGGCGGCGCGCGCGACATCGATGCCGCGATGGATGGTGTCGATCCAGGCTGCGCAGGAATAGGGGACGACGATGCCAGTGGTGCCGAGGATCGAAAGGCCGCCGATCACCCCAAGGCGCGCGTTCAGCGTCCGCTCGGCGATCTTCTC
>JBKQTR010000069.1:0-16629 GCA_052143095.1 Allostellaceae bacterium | reverse complement strand
TCGACTTGCGCTCCGTGAGGTCGCTGGCGCGGTTGTTGAGCGACTGCGCCTGGAAGAACAACACCGCATTATCGACGGCGCTTGCCACCTTGAGGCCGGTGGCGAGATGGTTCTGCACCGTGCCGATCGTGGAGTTGATGCCCTGCAACGCGAGCAGGTTTTGGCGAGTCGCGTTGCCGAGAACGACGTTACTGGACATGGGAGATCATCCTTTCTGGGTGGAAAAAGGGCCGCTTCGCGACCCCAGCCCGGATTCGCAATGCCCATGCCATCGCCGAGGTCGGAAAGCGCGCGTCGGCGCCGCGCGGGAATCCGCGGGTTTCACGAAAATCTGCCCTTCCCCGGAGCCTCCGGAGCGGCGGACTCGGCAAAATTTGCTGGGCGATAACTGCCGGCCCGGCAGATTTTTCCCGCCGAGGCGGCAAAAATTGCCTAGACCGCGCTGTCGACTGTGGCGCCGCGCACCGGCGCGATGCCGCCGATGCTGGCCGAGAATTGCTTGACCACGTAGCCCGGCGGCAGCTGCGAGATCACGAAGCCGGAGCCGGGCTCGCGCGCCTCGAGGACCAGCCGCTGGGTCGCCTGGTCGTAGGAGAGAGAGAAGCCGATCGCTACCGGCGGCGACGGCGCCGCAGCGGCAGCAGCGGCGGGCGCAGCCGCAGTCGCGGCGCTCGTCGGCGCCTGGCGGTCCGGCTGGGCGGCCGCCTCGCGCGGCTGGCGTCCGCTGGCGGGCGTCGGCGCGACCGGCACTGCTGAAGGTGTATCCGTCACCGCCACGTTAACTCTCCAAGGTCTGCGGGCGGGAGGTGCCGCGATCCGGGATGCCGTCGAAGGGAGCTCCCGGAACCGGTGCCGCCGCTCGCTGCACGAGCAATACTTAACTGGCAAACACCATGCCAACCCGTCCCCTCTCCCGGCAAATATTGCCGGCATTTGCCCGGCATGCCTTGCCCGCAGCGACTGTCGCGACCTATCGGCAAAAACGGCCTAGCATAAATTATCAATTTATATCAAAGCATTACGTGTGATTTTCGAGTGGCACGCGGCTTGCTGACCCGGCTTCCGAGGAAAGGATCATCATGACCGCGCTTGCCGTCCCCAGCCTGCCCTTCGATCCCGCGCCGCCGCCGCCGCCGACACCTTTCGCGGCCGACAGCGCCAGCGGATCGATTTTCCAGAGCATGATGCAGCAGGCGCAGACCCAGGCGCCGCCGCCGGCCCAGGATACGAGCGTGCCTCCGTCGACCACCTCGAGCAACGCCGGCGGTGCGACGCCGCAAACGCCGACACAGACACCGACGCAGACGCAGACACCGACCCAGACGCAGACACCGACGCAGACGCAGACACCGACACAGGCACAGGCACAGGCACAGGCGCAGACGCAGACACAGGCACAGACGCCAGCGCAAACACAGGCGCAGACGCGCGCAAAACCGAGCAACGGCAACGCCAAGAGCACGGCGAGCAACGGCGACGGCACGCCGGGCGACGCCGGCGATCAGAGCGACGCCGGCTCGGCCAGCACGGATGCCGCCAATGCCGCCATTGCCGCCGCGGCGGTCGTCATCCCGCTGCCGGTGCTGCCGACGCAGCCGGCGCTGGCGAGGACGCTGGCCGGCGCCAAGACCCCCGCGCCGCAATCGGACGGCACCGCCGCCGCACCGACCGCGGCGGACGCGGCCGCATCGACGGCGGGCGATGCCGCCATCGCGCCGGCGCTGCCCGGCGCCGCCCTCGACACCGGCGCCAGCGCGCCACCGCTGCCGTCTTCTCCGGCCACGGCCCCAGCCGCCGCCACATCGGCGACCGCCCAGGCCGCCGCGGCGCAAGCCGCTGCCGCGCTCAGCGGCGCCGCGAGCAAAGCCGCCGCCGGCTCCTCGCCGACGCCGCCTTCGGGCGCCAGTGCCGCCGCCAGCAGCGCCGGCACCGCATCCCAGCCTGCGGCGGCAACGGCTCAGACTCTGCCGCCGATCGCCGCGGCCATGGGCCTGCGCTTGGGCGCCGACCCGGCGACCCCCTTCGTCTCGCAGCCCCGCAGCGCGTTGGCGAGCTTCACGCCGGTGGCCGACACGGCGCTGCAGGGCAAAGGCGGCGAGGCGGCGGCGACGACGACGGCATCCGCAGCCGCGCCGTCCACCGTCGGCACCACCCCCGACGCCATCAAGGCGGCCGCGACGCAAGCGAGCGACCCCGGTCAGAGCCCGGATGGCGCGGCCAAGGCCGACGTCGCCGCACTGCCGCTGCTGCATGCCGCTGGCGACCCGACATCGGGCACGGCAACGGCGTCGCCGGGCGATCCCGCATCTTCGAGCGGCGCCGCCGCGCCGCCGCTGGCGGCGTCAACCGCTCTCGCCGCACCGGCTGCCGCCGCACCGGCCGCCGCCGCGCCGGCTCCTGCCGATGCGACGTCGACCGTGCCGGCCGCACCGCTCGCCGCGAGCGAGCAGGTTGCTGTCACGCTGCGTCAGGCGGTGAAGGACGGCGACGACCAGATCCGGATCCAGCTCCAGCCCGCCGATCTCGGCGCCGTTCAGGTCAAGCTCAACATCAACCACGACGGCCGGGTGACGGTGGTCGTCTCCGCCGACCGCAGCGACACGCTCAATTTGCTGAAGCAGGATGCCGGCGGCCTGACGCAGGCGCTGCGCGACGCCGGCTTGCAGACCGACAGCAGCAGCCTGACCTTCAACCTGCGCGGCGGTTCCCAGTTCAATCAGCAGCCATCGGGCGGCGGCTACGCGTCTGCCGGCAACACTGCCGCCGCCGGCGGCGGCGACGACGTCGCGGTTGCGGCACCGGCGACGCGGGCGCTGCGCGCTCATTCCGGCTCGCTCGATATTCAAGTGTGAGGAAGGCGATCCCATGACCACCCCGATCACGAGTTCGACCGCCACCACGCCGACCAGCTCGAGCACGGGCTCGAGCAGCAGCAGCGGGACCGGCAATGGAGCTACCGCCAACGGCGCGCTCAGCTTCACGCAGAATTTCAGCACCTTCCTGACGCTGCTGACGACGCAGCTGAAGAACCAGGATCCGCTCAACCCGATGGACAGCAGCCAGTTCACCAACCAGCTGGTGGAGTTCAGCGAGGTCGAGCAGCAGATCAAGACGAACAGCCAGCTGACGACGATGATCTCGAACCAGACGGCGAGCGAGGCCATCTCGGCGCAGACCATGGTCGGAGACACCATCCAATACACCGGCAACCAGGCCGCGCTGGAGAACAACAACGCGACTTTCTCCTACACGCTGCCCAGCGCCGCCGCCTCGACCAGCCTCATCGTCCAGGATGCCAGCGGCAACACCGTCTACTCCACCACCGGCCAAACCGCCGCCGGCACTTACGCCTTCAACTGGAACGGCCAGAACAGCAGCGGCGTGGCGCAGACGTCCGGTGGCATCTACACGCTCAAGGTCCAGGCGGTGGATGCGAACAACCAGCCGATCACTGCGACCACCACCGCCGTCGGCACGGTGACCGGCGTCAACGTCCAGAACAACGTCGCCACCTTCAACGTCTCGGGCGTCGAGGTGCCGATGAGCCAGCTCGTCAACATCGTCAGCACATCCTCCTCCTCCTCGTCGAACTAAGAGGTCTCCTATGAGCATCTTCGGTGCACTGCTCTCCGGCGTTTCCGGCCTCACTGCCGAAAGCCAGGCGTTGAGCATGATTTCCGACAACATCGCCAACTCGAACACGACCGCCTACAAGGCGACCGAGGCGAGCTTCTCGACGCTGGTTACGCAAAGCGCCCAAGCGGGATCCAATACGGCAGGCGGCGTGGTGGCCTACCCCACCGCCACCGTCGGCCAGCAGGGGCTGCTGCAGGCGGCGGCCTCCAATACCGACCTCGCCATCTCCGGCGGCGGCTTCTTCGTCGTCAGCAACGCTGCCACCGCTGGCAACAGCAGCGCCTTCTCCTTCACCCGGGACGGCTCGTTCTCCGTCGATGCCAATGGCAATCTCGTGAACGGCGACGGCTTCTTCCTCCAAGGGCAGAAGCTGACCTCGACCGAGGCGGCGCAGATCACGGCCGGCAACCTCAACCAGCTCACCGCGACCTCGCTGAGCTCGCTGGCCACCGTCAACATCAACGGCCTCAGCGGCTCGGCCGTGCCGACGAGCACGGTGACGCTTGCCGCCGAGCTGCCGGCGACCGACACCGTGACCTCGACGCCGCACACCATCACCGTGCCGATCTATGACGCCCAGGGGACGGAGCACGACCTGACCCTCAGCCTCAGCGTCTCGCCGATCCAGACCTTCAATCTGACCGCCGGCGCGCTGACCACCGGCGACACCTTCAGCCTGACCCTGGACGGCGGCGCCCAGACCGTCACGATCCCGGCGCTGACGCAAGCGGCGCCGACCATGACCAACCTTTCCGACGACATCAACACGGCGCTGGCCGCAGCCGGCATCACCGACGTCACGGCATCATCGACCAACGGCACCACCATCCAGATCACCGATACGTCCAGCGGAAGCACCGAGGTCAATGCCGCCAACGCCTTGACCGCGACCGGCGGCGCCGGCGGCGAGGTTTTCAACACCAACGCGCCGGTCACGACCGCGGCGAATACCTGGAACGTCACCGCCAGCATCGTCGGCGGAACGGTCGCCTTCACCGGCGGCAATCAGATTACCTTCAACGGCAATGGCTCGTTCGACACCGGCTTCGGCGGCATGACCATCGACTGGTCGACCGCCGGCCCGGCGGTGCCCACCTCGCCGCAGACCCTCACCTTCAATCTCGGCACACAGGGCGATTACAACGGTCTGACCCAGGTCGGCAACCAGTTCAACGCCAGCGAAGTCAATCAGAACGGCTTGCACTTCGGCACCTTCACCGGCATCTCCATCGATCAGAACGGCATCGTCACCGCCAATTTCGACAACGGCCTGAAGCAGCCGATCTATCTGATCCCGGTCGCCACCTTCAACAACCCCGACGGCCTCGCGGCGGAGAGCGGCAACAGCTATCTCCAGACCAACACCTCCGGCAGCTTCCTGCTGCAGCAGGCGGGCACCGGCGCCGCGGGCCAGATCGCGCCCTCGGAGCTGGAGAGCTCGAACGTCGACATCGCCCAGGAGTTCAGCAACCTGATCATCACGCAGCAGGCCTATGCCGCGAACTCCAAGGTCATCACCACCGCAAATCAGATGATCACCGACCTGCTGCAGGCCACGCAGTAGTTCCGAGCCGCCGCCGCCGTGACGCAGCCGCGTTCCGGCGCGGCGGAATGGCTTGGATTTTAGGCAAACCGGCGAGCGCGTTAACCATGGCTTTTAGGGCTTTGTTAAGTGGGCGCCCCTACATTTGCGGTTACACGAACGGACGCCGCGATAACCGTGAAGACAGACGCACCTTCCTCGCTCGCCGCCTCACCGATGGATTGGCTCGACGTTGTCGGCCCGATCGCGTCGCTGGACAGCCTGCCGCCGCCCGACACCAAGCGCTGGGTCATCCGGCGCAAGGCGGAGGTGGTGGCCGCCGTCCGCGCCGGCATCATCAGCCTCGAGGAAGCTTGCCGCCGCTACACGCTGTCGATCGAGGAGTTCCTGTCCTGGCAGCGGCTGGTAGACAGCCACGGGCTGCCCGGCCTGCGCGTCACCCGCCTGCAAGACTACCGCGACATCGAGCGGGAGCGCTAGGCGAACGCGCATAGCGCGTTCGCCTAGCGGCAAATTCTGCCGCTTGCTGGGTAAAAGCTGCCGGTCATTTACGGGTTATTCACCCAATCGCCGCTAGGGTCTCCTCCGGGCGACGAGCCCGTGATGGAAACTCGAGGGCGAGCGACAGTGAACGGCCTGCTCCAGACACTCCGTGGCCTTGGTCCGGTGCGGCTCGCCATGATCGGCGGCGTGACCCTGGCGATGATCGCGTTCTTCGCCTTTCTCACCACCCGCATCTCCCAGCCCAGCATGACGCTGCTCTACAGCGATCTCGAGCTGCGCGACAGCGGCCAGATCACGCAGAAGCTCGACGCCATGAGCGTGCCGTATCAGATCAAGGGCGACGGCGCCCAGATCATGGTGCCGGCCGATCAGGTGGCGAAGCTGCGCATGACCATGGCCGAGGCCGGCCTGCCGCATGGCGGCTCGATCGGCTACGAGCTCTTCGACAAGACCGACGCGCTCGGCACGTCGAGCCTGGTGCAGAACATCAACCATGTGCGCGCGCTCGAGGGCGAGCTGTCGCGCACCATCTCGTCGCTCAACGCGGTGCAGTCGGTGCGCGTCCATATCGTGCTGCCGCGCCGCGAGCTGTTCTCGCGCGAGGAGCAGGAGGCCAGCGCGTCGATCGTCGTCAAGATTCGCGGCGCCGACCGGCTCGCCAAGCCGCAGGTGGCGGCGATCCAGTACCTCGTCGCCTCGGCTGTGCCGGGGCTGAAGCCGACCCGCGTGTCGATCATCGACGGCGACGGCAACCTGCTGGCCCGCGGCGACGGCGATACCGGCGCGGCCGCCGTCGCCAGCACCGCCGAGGAGCAGCGCGTCAATTACGAAAGCCGGCTGTCGCACAACGTCGAGGAGCTGCTCGAGCGCACGGTCGGTCCGGGCAAGGCGCGCGTCGACGTCCATGCGGACATGGATTTCGACCGCATCACCACCAACTCCAAGACCTTCGATCCCGACGCGCAGGTGGCGCGCTCGACCCAGTCGACGAGCGAGTCCAGCGACAGCAGCGACAGCGGCGACCAGCCGGTCACGGTGCAGACCAACCTGCCCAACGCCCAGACCACCGCCGGCGGCAATGGCGGCCGGAGCAAGACCGCGCGCAACGAGGAGACGACCAACTACGAGATCGGCGAGACGACGCGCAGCCAGGTGCGCGAGACCGGCGTGGTGCGCAAGCTTTCCGTCGCCGTGCTGGTCGACGGAACTTATACTGTCGCCGCGACCGGTGCCCGCACCTATCAGGCGCGCTCGCCTGACGAGCTGAAGCAGCTCAGCGCGCTGGTGCGCTCGGCCGTCGGCTACGACGAGAAGCGCGGCGACACCGTCGAACTCGCCAATATGCGCTTCACCGGCGTCGACGAGACCATGCCGGCGGCGCCCGAAACCGTGCTGGGGTTTGAGCGCTCCGACATCGTCAAGATGGGCGAGATGCTGGTCATCGCCGTGGTCGCCGTGCTCTTCATCCTGCTCGTCGTGCGCCCGCTGCTGATGCGCGTGCTCGAGAACAGCGCGGCCGCCGCGGCCGCCGACGCCAACAATCTGTTGCCGGGACAGGTGGCGGGCCACGGAGCGCCGGCGTTACCGCCGCCGGCCGGCCTCTCCCCGGCGCTCGCCGCCGCTGCCGGCGGCGCGATGGTACCGGGCGACGGCGAGGGGCCGCCCGACAAGATGATCGATATCGGCCAGGTCGAGGGACGCGTCGCCGCATCGAGCATCCGCAAGGTCGGCGAGATCGTCGAGAAGCATCCGGAGGAAGCGGTCGCCATCATCCGCTCCTGGATGTACCAGGGCGCTTAGGCGGGAGATCCGGCAATGGCCGTAATGCGCGTTCGCGAAGACGTCCGCACCCTCACCGGACCGGAGAAGTCGGCAATCCTCATGCTGGCGCTGGGCGACGAGCATACCGCGCGGCTCTTCGCGCTGATGGACGACGAGGAGATCAAGGAGATCTCACAGACCATGGCCAATCTCGGCACGGTCAGCGCGAACATCGTCGAGCGGCTGTTCGTCGAGTTCGCCGAGCAGATCTCCGCCACCGGCTCGCTGGTCGGCACCTATGAGAGCACCGAACGGCTGCTGGCCAAGGTGTTGGGCACGGACCGCGTCAACACCATCATGGAGGAGATCCGCGGCCCCGCCGGCCGCACCATGTGGGACAAGCTCGGCAACGTCAACGAGACGGTGCTCGCCAACTATCTGAAGAACGAGTATCCGCAGACCGTTGCCGTCGTGCTCTCCAAGATCAAGTCCGAGCACGCCGGCCGCGTGCTGACGCAGCTCCCCGAGAGCTTCGCCATGGAAGTCATCATGCGCATGCTGCGCATGGAGGCGGTGCAGAAGGAGGTGCTCGACGACGTCGAGCGAACCCTACGCAACGAATTCTTCTCGAGCCTGGCGCGCACCAACCGGCGCGACTCGCATGAGCTCATCGCCGAGATCTTCAACAGCCTCGACCGCAACACCGAGACGCGCTTCCTCACCGCGCTGGAGGAGCGCAACCGCGACAGCGCCGAGCGCATCAAGGCGCTCATGTTCACCTTCGAGGATCTCGGCAAGCTCGACGGCATGGCGATCCAGGGCATCCTGCGCAACGCCGAGAAGGAGAAGATCCCCATCGCGCTCAAAGGCGCATCCGAGACGCTGCGCGACCTGTTCTTCAGCAACATATCCGAGCGCGCCGGCAAGCTGCTGCGCGAGGAGATCGCCTCCATGGGGCCGGTCCGGCTCAAGGACGTCGAGGAGGCTCAAGCCTATCTCGTGGCGCTCGCCAAGGATCTCGCGGCGCGCGGCGAGATCGTCATCGTCGACGGCAGCAGCGAAGACGAGCTGGTGTATTGAGGCGGGAAATGAGCGCACCGCACAAATTCCTCTTCGACCAGTCCTTCGATCTGCCGGACGCGGCGCGCGGCGTGCAGCGCAAGCCGCCGCCGCCGCCGCCGGAGCCCACCTTCTCCAGGGCGGAGCTCGAGGCGGCGCGCGAGGCCGGCGTCGCGGCCGGCCACGCCGCCGCGCTCGCCGAGGCGGCGCAATCGATCGAGGCGAGAGCGGCCGGCTCGCTGTCGAGCCTCGCCCTCGGCTTGAAGGTCATCCTGGTGGCGCGCCAGCGCTATGCCGAGGACGCGCGGCGCAGCGCCTTGGACACGCTCCGCGCCGTCATCGCCAAGGTGGTGCCGGCGCTCTGCCGCAAGGCGCCGCTGGTCGAGATCGAGACGATGGTCGCCGATTGCCTGCGCGAGGCGTTCGACGAGCCGCGCATCGTGCTGCGGGTCGCCGACGGCTTGTTCGAGACGATGCGGCAGCGCCTCGAAGCGGTTACCGCCGCCAGCGGCTTTCCCGGCAAGATCGTTCTGTTGGCGGACGAGACGCTCGGTCCGGGCGACGCGCGCGTCGAATGGGCCGAGGGCGGCGCCGAGCGCGACGCGCGGCGCCTGATGCACGATATCGACGGGGCGCTGGCTCGCGCTCTCGACTCCATCCCTGTTCCGGGTACGAGCCCCCCTGAGGAGAACGGTACATGAGTGATCCCCACAACCTGCAGCTCGACGAGCTCGACGGCGATCAGACCGGCGGCAGCGAGGCTCGGCCACAGAACGCCAAGGATCTCGAGGCGGTCTACGACATCCCGGTGCAGATCTCGGCCGTGCTCGGCCGCGCCACCATGCAGGTGAGCCAGCTGCTGAAGCTCGGCCGCGGCGCCGTCGTCGAGCTCGACCGCAAGGTCGGCGAGGCCATCGACATCTACGTCAACAACCGCCTGGTGGCGCGCGGCGAGGTCGTCGTCGTCGACGAGCGGCTCGGCGTCACCATGACGGAAATCGTCAAGGCCGATCGCTCCTAAGGAAGAGGTCAACCGCGATGCGTCTGCTCATTCTCGGCCCGCTCGAGGGCTATATCAGCGCTGCCGGCAAGATCGCGATGGCGCGCGGCGCCACCGTTTCCCATGCCGACGACATCGAGCACGGGCTCGCCACGCTGCGTTCCGGCCAGGGCGCCGATCTCCTGATGATGGATGTCAAGCTCGACATCGGCCGGATGATCGAAAGCCTGAAGCAGGAGCGGATCTACGTCCCCGTCGTCGCCTGCGGCATCGGCGCCGACGCCGATGCGGCGGTGCGCGCGATCAAGGCGGGCGCCAAGGAGTACATCCCGCTTCCGCCCGACGCCGAGCTTATCGCCGCCGTGCTCGAGGCGGTGGCGCAGGAGAGCCACGCTTTCCTCTTCCGCGATCCCGTCATGGCGGAGGTGGTGCGGCTGGCCGACCAGGTGTCGCCGTCGGAAGCGAGCGTGCTGATCACCGGCGAGAGCGGCACCGGCAAGGAGGTGATGGCGCGCTACATCCATCGCCGCAGCCGGCGCGCCAAGCACAATTTCATCTCCGTCAACTGCGCCGCCATCCCGGAGAATCTGCTGGAATCCGAGCTGTTCGGCCACGAGAAGGGCGCCTTCACCGGCGCCGTGGCGCGGCGCATCGGCAAATTCGAGGAGGCGAACGGCGGCACCCTGCTGCTCGACGAGATCAGCGAGATGCATCAGCGCCTCCAGGCGAAGCTGCTGCGCGCCATCCAGGAGCGCGAGATCGACCGCGTCGGCGGCCATCAGCCGATCAAGGTCGACATCCGTCTCATCGCCACCTCCAACCGCGATCTCGAGGAAGAGGCGCGCAACGGCAACTTCCGCGAGGACCTCTATTTCCGCCTCAACGTCGTCAACATGCGTATTCCGGCGCTGCGCGAGCGGCCCCGGGACATCGAGCTGCTCGCCGATCACTTCGCCAAGAAGTTCGCCGAGATTAACGCGGTCGCGATCCGGCCGCTGACCTCCGAGGCGCGCGAGATGCTGCAGCGGCACACCTGGCGCGGCAACGTCCGCGAGCTCGAGAACACGATCCACCGCGCCGTGCTGCTGGCGCGCGGTGACGAGCTCGGTCCCGAGGCCATCCTGCTCACCGCGCCGAGGCAGGGCGCCGAGGCCGTCGCCGCGCCGGCGAGCATTCTCGGCGGCAAGCCCGGCCTGGTCGGCCGCACCGTCGCCGATGTCGAGCGCGACCTCATTCTCGAGACCCTGCAGCATTGCCTCGGCAACCGCACGCACGCCGCCACCATCCTCGGCATCTCGATCCGCACCTTGCGCAACAAGCTCCAGCAGTACCGCCTGGACGGCGTCAGCGTGCCGCCGGCGGGCGAGCCGGAGCGGGCCGCGGTATGAGGCGGCGGTAGCTCCAACGCCCGATGGCCCAAGCCCCCACCATAGCCGCGGCGCCCTCCCGGGCGCCGAGCCCGATGGCGCTGCTCGGCAAGATCTCGACGACGCTGCGGCGTGGCGAGATCGCGCTGGCGCTGGGCGTCGTCGCCATCCTGGTCGTGCTCATCCTGCCGATGCCGACCTGGCTGCTCGACATGTGCCTGGCGCTGTCGATCACCTTCTCCGTGCTGATCCTGATGGTCGCGCTGTTCATTCAGCGGCCGCTGGAGTTCTCGTCCTTCCCGACGGTGCTGCTCATCGCCACGATGCTGCGGCTCTCTCTCAATCTCGCCTCGACGCGGCTCATCCTGAGCCACGGCCACGAGGGAGCGTCGGCCGCCGGTCATGTCATCCAGGCCTTCGGCGCCTTCGTCATGGCCGGCAATTTCCTCATCGGCGTGATCGTCTTCACCATCCTGGTGGTGGTGAACTTCGTCGTCATCACCAAGGGCTCGGGCCGCATCGCCGAGGTCGCGGCGCGCTTCAGCCTCGACAGCATGCCCGGCAAGCAGATGGCGATCGACGCCGATCTCTCCGCCGGCCTCATCAACGAGGACACGGCGAGGAAGCGGCGCAGCGAGCTCGAGGACGAGAGCAATATCTACGGCGCCATGGACGGCGCCTCGAAATTCGTGCGCGGCGACGCCGTGGCCGGTCTGGTGATCACCGCCATCAATGTCGGTGCGGGCATCATCATCGGCATCGTGCAGAAGGGCATTTCCTTCAGCGAGGCGACGCAGAGCTACACGTTGCTGACCGTCGGCGACGGGCTGGTGACGCAGATACCGGCGCTCATCGTCTCCACCGCCGCCGGCATGCTCGTCGCCAAGGCCGGCGTCAGCGGCTCGACCGACAAGGCGCTGTTCGGCCAGCTTTCAGCCTATCCCGCGGCACTCGGCGTCGCGTCCTTCCTGATGCTGTCGCTCTCGATCCTGCCCGGCATCCCGACGCTGCCCTTCCTGGCGCTGTCGCTGCTCACCGGCGGCGCGGCGTGGAAGCTCACCGACGGGCGCGAGAAGGTCGCCGCCGCGGAGGCCGCGGTGCAGCAGGCCAAGGCGGGGGCGGTGCCGGCGAAAGAGGAGCCGATCAACACCGCGCTGCAGATCGATCAGCTTCGTCTCGAGCTCGGCTACGGGCTGCTCAGCCTCATCAACAGCGACCACGGCACGCGGCTCACCGACCAGGTGCGCGCGCTCCGCCGCCAGCTCGCCGCCGAGATCGGCTTCGTCATGCCCTCGGTGCGTATCCAGGACAATTTGCAGCTTCCGGCCAACACCTACATCCTGCGCGTCAAGGAGATCGAGGCCGGACGCGGCGACCTCAGGCCCAACATGCTGCTGGTGATGGACCCGCGCGGCGGCGCCATCACCATCCCGGGCGAGCCGACGGTCGAGCCGACCTTCGGCCTGCCGGCGCAATGGGTGGCGGAGGCGAGCCGCGAGGAGGCGACCTTCCGCGGCTATACCGCGGTCGAGCCGCAGACCGTGATCACCACCCATCTGACCGAGGTGATCAAGGACAACATGGCGGAGCTGCTGTCCTACGCCGAGACGCAGAAGCTGCTCGACGAGCTCGACAAGAGCCACCAGAAGCTGATCGCCGACATGGTGCCGAGCCAGATCTCGGTCGGCGGCATCCAGCGCGTGCTGCAGAACCTGCTCGCCGAGCGCGTCTCGATCCGCGACCTGCCGACCATCCTCGAGGGCATCTCCGAGGCCTGCGGCTATAGCCGCAACGTCAGCGTCATCACCGAGCATGTGCGCGCCCGCCTCGCTCGCCAGATCAGCGAGCAGAACACCAACGAGAACGGCATCATCCCGCTGGTCAGCCTGTCGCCCGCCTGGGAGCAGTCCTTCGCCGAGGCGCTCACCGGCCAGGGCGACGAGCGCCATCTCAGCATGCCGCCGAGCCGGCTGCAGGAATTCATCGCCGCCGTGCGCAGCAATTTCGAGCGCCACGCCATGGGCGGCGAGACGCCGGTGCTGCTGGTGAGTCCGGCGATCCGGCCCTATGTGCGCTCGATCATCGAGCGCTTCCGGCCGATCACCGTGGTGATGTCGCAGAGCGAAGTCCATCCCAAGGCCAAGATCAAAACGGTCGGGACGTTCTAGGCGATGCGCCTCCGGACCTTCACCGCGGCAACCATGAGCGAGGCGATGGCGCTGGTGCGCGCCCGCCTCGGCGCCGAGGCCATCATCGTCGCGACCGAGGAGGGCGACGACGGCGCCACCCGCGTCACCGCCGCGGTCGATCAGCCCGAGCGCCTGGCGCCGGGGATCGAGCCCGACGTCATCGACATCCTCAACGAGGCGCTCTCCGCCCATGGCCTCTCGCCGCTGGTGGTGGAGAAGATCCTCTGCGCCGCGCTGCCCTTCGAGACCGACGATCCGCTGCTGGCGCTGGCAAGCGCGTTCACCACCGTCTTCACCTTCGCGCCGCTCGATGGCGAGCCGCGCCGGCCGCTGCTGCTGGCGGGGCCGCCGGGCGCGGGCAAGACGGTCTCGGTCGCCAAGCTCGCGACCCGCGCGGTGATGGCCGGCAGGCCCGTCCGCCTGGTCACAGCCGACACGGTGCGCGCCGGCGGCATCGAGCAGCTCGAGGCCTTCGCGCGCGCGCTGCAACTGCCGCTGCAGCGCGCCGAGAGCGCGCAGCGCCTGGCGCCGCTCGCCGCCGCGGCCGAGCCTGGCGAGCTGCTGCTCATCGACTCGCCCGGCATCAACCCCTACAGCGCCGGCGACCGGCGCGAGCTCTCGCAGCTCATCGCCGCCAGCGGCGCCGAGCCGGTTCTGGTGCTGCCCGCCGGCGGCGACGCCGTCGACACGGTCGAGCTGGCGCGCATCTTCCGCGACCTCGGCGCCAGCCGCATGATCGTCACGCGCCTCGACATGGTGCAGCGGCTGGGCAGCGTCATCGCCTGCGCCGACACGCTGCGCCTGGGATATGCCGAGGCCGGCACCTCATCCGACATCGCCAAGGGCCTCGCCGCCTTCAACCCCGTCGTCCTGGCCCGCCTCGTCCTGCCGAAATCACCGCAGCCGCAGCGGCAAGCCAATGCCATGAGAGGAATATCATGAAGCCAGCCTCCCTCGTGCAGGCGCACCCGACGCCGATGGCCGCCGCAGCGGCGCAGAAGCGCAACATCATCGCCGTCGCCTCCGGCAAGGGCGGCGTCGGCAAGACCTGGTTCTCGATCACGCTCGCCCATGCCATGGCCAAGGCGGGCAAGAAGGCGCTGCTGTTCGATGGCGATCTCGGCCTCGCCAATGTCGACGTTCAGCTCGGCGTCACCCCCGAGCGCGATCTCGCCAGCGTCATCGCCGGCGAGGCGACCCTGGCGCAGGCGGCGACGCGCTACGAGGGCGGCTTCGACATCATCGCCGGCCGCTCCGGCACCGGCAGCCTCGCGACGCTGCCGGCCAGCCGCCTCATGGCGCTGCGCACGGAGCTGCAGCTGCTGTCGCAGGACTACGACTGGGTCGTGCTCGATCTCGGCGCCGGCATCGAGCGCACCGTGCGGCTGCTCACCGGGCAGTCGCGCGCCTGCCTGGTCATCACTACCGACGAGCCGACCTCGATCACCGACGCCTACGCCTATATCAAGGTCACGGCGATGGAGCGGCTCGCCGACGGCATCCAGATCGTCGTCAACATGGTGGCGAGCCAGCGCGAGGGCGAGCGCGTCTACGGCACGCTGCTGCGCGCCTGCCGCGAGTTCCTCAAGCTCGAGCCGCCGCTCGCCGGCATCATCCGCCGCGACGACCACGTCAAGGACAGCATCCGCCGCCAGGTTTCGCTGCTGACGCGCCACCCCGGCAGCGAGGCGGCGAACGATGTCGAGGCGATCCTGCATCGCCTCGACCAGGGCCTTTAGGGCGGCGGGAGGCGACGATGGCGGACACGGTCGGCCCCGTCCCCTCGATCAGCACCTCCTTTCTCGCCTCCGCGATCCCGTCGCTGCCGCCGGCCATCGAGCTCGCGCAGCAGCCGCCTGCGGCCCTGCTGCTGGCGGCGACGCTCTCCGCCGTGGTCGTCGGCCGCGGCGGCAATGGCGCGCTGCTGCTGCGCACGGATTACGGCACCCTCGCGCTCAAGACGGCGCTGGCGCTGGCGGCGGGCAGCCGCGTCGAGCTCAAGCTGCTGCCGGGCCCGCCCGCCACCGTGCTCCTGCTCGACATCGAGCAGCCGGAAACGCCGTCATTGGCCGCCCTGCCCGCCGCCGCATCGGCCGGCGCGCCGGCACCGGCTGCGCCCGCCGCCGCCAACGGCACCGCGACGCCGCCAGTCGCGCCGGAAGCGGGCGAGACCGAGGAGCCGCCGGCACAGCTCGATCTCGGCAGCGAGGTCGAGGCGACCCTGGTGTCGCCGCTCCCCGGCGAGCAGAATCTCCCGGCGCTGATGGAGGGCACGCGCCTCGTGCTGCGCATCGCGGTGCCGGCGCCTGACGCGCCGCCGCCGCCGCCCTCAGGCCCCACGCCGGTGGGCATCATCGGCACGGTGATGCCCGCGGCCGCCGACGGCAACGCCCGCACCGCGCTGCAGACGCCGTGGGGCACGCTGCTGCTCGATCAGCACCTGGCGCTGCCGCCGGGGACCGCCTTGACCCTGACGCCGCTGGCGACGACGCCGCCGGCGTCGGGCGACATTGCCATGGGCACCGTGGTGCAGGCGCGCGTGCTGCCGCCGCCGCCGGGCGACGCAGCGACGGCGCTGCCCAGCGGCACGCAGTTGACGCTGCGCCTCGCCGTGTTGCCGGCAACGCCGGCAGCCGCGCCGCCGGCCGGCGCCGCGTCGAGCGCGGCACCCGCGACGGCGACGGCGCCGACGGCTCCGGCCGCAGCAACACCGGCGGATTTCATCGGCAGGGTGGTGGCGGGCGCCGCTGGCGAGACCGTGGTCGACACGCCGCTCGGCATGCTCGCGCTGGAGCAGCGCTTGGCGCTGCCGCCCGGCACGCTGCTCGGCCTGCAACGGCTGGCGGCGACACCGCCGACGCCGCCCGACGACGCGCCGGTGACGCAGAGCGCGACCTGGCCGGCGCTGGCGCAGACGCTCTCCGTCCTCGACCGCGCGCTGCCCGATCTCGCGGCACGGCTGCGCAGCGATCTCTCGCCGGCCTCGGGCCAGCAGCTCGCCGGCACGCTGCTCTTCCTGATGAGCGCGCTCAACACCGGCGCCTGGCCCGGCGTCAGGGTCGCGACCGCGCTCGACACCGCCGGGCGGCGCGATCTCCGCCAGCGGCTCGACAACGATCTCGAGGAGCTGCACCAGCTCGCCGAGCCTGCCGCCGGCGACTGGCGCACCTTCGTCCTGCCGCTGCTCACCGGCGGGCTGATCCGCCCGGTGCGGCTTTATCTGCGCCGCCGTTCCGGCGCTTCCGCGCCGCCGGAGCAGGGCACCCGCTTCGTCCTCGAGGTCGACACCAGCCGCCTCGGCGCGCTGCAGCTCGACGGCCTTGTGCGCCCGCAGCGCTTCGATCTCGTGCTGCGCAGCCATGGCGCCATCGCCGCCGAGATGCGGCGCGAGATCGCCGAGGTCTTCCGCAACGCCACCACCGCCTCGGGCCTTGCCGGCGACATCAGCTTCGCCATCGCCGCGCGCTTTGCCGTGGCGCCGCTCGACGCGCTGCGCGCCCATGTCGGGCTGACGGCGTAGAGCAAGTTTCCGCTGCATGGGCGCCCGTGCGTCCTTCGACAGGCGCGCTG
>JBKQTR010000068.1:0-8877 GCA_052143095.1 Allostellaceae bacterium | reverse complement strand
CCGCCGCGCGCCGCGGCCTCTCGGCCTTCACCTGGTATATCTACCGCATCCGCCAGCCGGCGTTCCGCAATCTCTTCATGTCACCGCGGAACTATTTTCGGATCGAAGAGGCCGTCCTGTCGCTGCTCGCCGGAGATATCTCCGGAAGCCGGCCGATCGGCCTGCGGCTCGCCTGCTTCAAGCTCCTCTACTACGCCGCGAGCCTGTTCCACCTGAGATCCGGCATCAGATCGTGGCGACTGCGGCGGCGAAACGCCTGGGCCGAGGCCGCAGGCTAGACCCCAAATCCTGCGACAGGCCGATCTTTGACGACGCAGTCTCGTGAGCCAAGGTGTGACCACTCATCTCGTCCTCATCCCCAGCTACAACACCGGCGCGGCCGTGCTGGCGACAGTCGCCGAGGCGCGGCGGTTCTGGAATCCGGTCTGGGTCGTCATCGACGGCAGCACCGACGGCACCGGCGAGGCGCTCGCGCGTCTGGCGGCGGGTGATCCGGGCCTGCGCGTTCTCATCCGCGCGCGCAACGGCGGCAAGGGCGCGGCAGTGCTCGACGGCCTGCGCGAGGCGCAGGCGCAGGGCTTCACCCATGTGCTGACCATGGACGCCGACCGTCAACACCCGGCGACGCTGATCCGGGAATTCATGGCGCTCTCTCGCGCGCACCCGGAAGCGATGATCCTCGGCGTCCCGGTGTTCGATCGCAGCGCGCCGTGGCTGCGCGTCGCCGGCAGGCGGCTGTCCAACGGGCTGGTCCATTTGGAGACGCTATGGACCGGCATCAAGGACTCGCTGTTCGGCTTTCGCGTCTATCCCGTCGCCGCGTTGCGAGCGGTCATGGAAGCCGGCCGGTCGATGCGGCGCTTCGATTTCGACCCGGAAGTGGCCGTGAGGCTGAGCTGGCGCGGCGTCCCCGCCATCCCCCGACCGGCGCCGGTGCGGTATTTCCGGCGCGAGGAGGGCGGCGTGTCGCATTTCCACTATTTTCGCGACAACGTGCTTCTCACCTGGATGCACCTGCGGCTGATGACGGGCTTCGTGCCTCGCCTGCCGCTGCTCGCCATGCGGCGGCTCAGATCATGGCGCCGTTAATCGAGATGATCTGGCCGGAGATGTAGGCAGCGCCGTCGGAAGCGAGGAAATGCACGAGATCGGCAACCTCTTCCGGCCGCCCCGCGCGCTTCATCGGCACCAACCGCTCGATCGCCTCCTTGGTGAAGACGCCGTCGGTCATCGGCGAGCTGATGATGCCCGGCGCCACGGTGTTGACGGTGACGCCGCGGCTCGCCAACTCCAGCGCCAGCGAGCGCCCGGCGCCGTGCAGACCCGCCTTGGCCGCCGCGTAGTTGGTCTGCCCGGGATTGCCGGCAACCGCCGCGACCGACGAGATATTGATGATCCGTCCCCAGCGCGTCCGGATCATCGGCAGGAGCAGCGGCTGGGTAACATTGAAAAAACCGTTGAGCGAGACATCGATGACGCGCGACCACTGCTCAGGACGCATGCCCGGCATCACGGCATCGTCGTGGACACCGGCGTTGTTGACGACGATCTGTAGCGCGCCGGCCTCGAGCAGCGTCTCGAGCGCCGTCCGGGTGGCCTCGAGGTCGGTGACGTCGAAGACGACGGCCCGGGCCGAGCCGCCAGCGGCGGCGATCTCGGCGGCGATCCGCTCGGCGCGCGCCGCGCCCCCATGCCCATGCACATAGACGTGATGGCCCGCAGCCGCGAGCTTCCGCGCGATGGCCGCGCCGATCGCGCCGCTGCCGCCGGTGACCAGCGCGCGCCTCATTGCGGCAGGAGATCGAGCACGACCGCCGCGCGCGCGCTGAGCAATTCGAGGCCGTCGCAGGCGAGAGCGAAGTGATAGATCGCCCGCTGCTCATCCCCCATCAAGCGGCGGACATCGATGACGAGCTCGCCCGCGAGCAGATCCAGGCGCTCCTGGCGGCAGGTCACGTCGCGCAGGCTGGCGAGATATCCGGCCCGCGGCGCGCGCTCGATGCCGCCTGCCAGCCGACCGTGCACAGCCATGGCCTGGGCCGCGAACTCGATGCCGCAGATGGCGGCGAGACGGCCGGCGCGCCGCAGCGGATTGTCCTCTGCCCGGTGGCGCAGCGAGAGGCAGCGGATCGAGACGTCGTCCCAGTACAGCACGCTGTCGAGCAAGCACATGGCGCCGGCATGAGGAATGAGCGCCGCGATCTCGTCTCTGCCGATTGTCATCGCACCCTCGCCATCACGGCGCGCGCCGGACCGGCCACCGGCGCCAGCGCCACGGCCTCGAGCGAAAGACCAATCTCGAGGCTCGGCAGATAGTCCAGGATGACGGACTGCGGCCCCCCGCGCGCCAAACCCGCCAGCAGCGGCAGGCCGCGTGCCGCCGGCGTGCCCCGGCGTAGCACCTCGAGCGCGGCGGCGGCCATGACGGAGGCGCCGGCCGCGTTGCGCCGCAGCTCGACCTCAAGGCGCGCCAGCGACGCCCTGGTCGGGCCGGGCGTCAGCACGAGCGCCATCCCGAACACCGCGCCGATGGGGCGCACCCGGTTCAGCGGCTCCGGGTAGCGCACGTCGTAAGCGACCAGCGCCACGGCGCGATCGTCGACCGTCGCCTGAACCGCCGCCTCGACCAGCCCCGCGGCAAAGCTCGCGTCATGGCAGCAGAGGCTGGTCGAGGGCGCCCGCGAGCGGGTAGCGATGCTCCAGTAGCCGGCGGGCGCATTGTGCACCGAATTGTGAAAACGCGTCGGCGACACCTCGCTCTCCGGCGTGGCCAAAACTTCGAGAATCTGGTGGATCGTCGCGCCGTCGCCGCCGGACGAAGTAAAGACAGTGGCGGTGTCGGCGGCATCGCGCCCCGCCATGTCGAAAGCCTCCTGGCCGACCGCGAGCGCAAGCCGCACGGTCTCCACGGCGCGGCGACGCTCGTTCGACGGCAGCAGCGTTGTCGGCGGCACGACGGACGGCGCCGGCACGTAGGCAGCGGCGCCCGTCAGCACCGATCGGCTCGCCGCCCAGCCGCTCAGCCCGGGACCGCACAGCCCAACGCCTTCGACATAGACCCGCACTATCCGGCTCTTCCCAGAAGCACGCTGCAATTGGCGCCGCCGAAGCCGAAGGAGTTGCTCATGACCCGGTCGATGCGAGCGTTTTCGCTCGCGACCACGTACCGGCTCCTGAAGCTGGGATCGACGGTGCGCGTATGCGGGCTGCCGGGCAGCATTTCGTGCAGGATGGCCAAGGCGGAGAACACCGCTTCGACAATCCCCGATGCGCCGAGCGTGTGGCCCGTGTACCCCTTGGTCGAGCTGCACGGCGTCGCCGATCCGAACAGCTCCGAAACCGCGCGATCCTCGGCCGCGTCGCCGATCGGCGTCGCGGTGCCGTGCAGGTTCACGTAGTCGATGTCGCGCGGCACGAGCCCGGCGGCGACCAGCGCCCGTTCCATCGCAAGGCGGGCGCCCACCCCCTCGGGATGCGGCGAAGACATGTGGTAGGCATCGCTGCTCTCGCCGACGCCGAGCAGAAGCACGCCGCTGTCGTCATTGCCCGCGATCGGCCGCTCGAGCAGAGCGAACCCAGCCGCCTCGCCGATCGATATGCCGCTGCGCTCCGCATCGAACGGCCGGCAGGGCTCCTCCGACATGACGTTGAGCGACTGGAAGCCGTAGAGGGTGGTGGCGCACAGCGTATCGGCACCGCCGACGACGGCCGCGTCGCAAAGCCCAGCGGCGATCATCCGCGCGGCATTGGCGAAAACCTTGCCCGTCGTCGCGCAGGCGGAGGAGACGACGAAGGCGGGACCGGCGAGCGCCAGGCAGGTCCGCACGAAATCGGCAATAGCGTAAGTGTTGTGGGTCCGCGCATAATCGAAATCCGCCGGCAGCGACCCGGTCGCGCGATCGCGGCGGCGATAGGCCGCTTCGGTCTGGAGCAGGCCCGAGGTGCTTGTCCCGAGAAACACGCCGATGCGCTCCGCGCCATATCTGTCACGCGCCGCGGCAACGGCATCGGCGAAGCCGTCCTGGCCGAGCGCGATTGCCGCCACCCGGTGATTGCGGCAATCGAAGGCGGCGACATCGCCGGTCAATCCGGCGGCGTCGAGCCCGGGAACCTCGCCGACATAGGTGGGTAGCGGCACATGCTCGAGCGTGCAGGGCCGCAGCCCGCTGATGCCGCCCCGCAAGGCGGCGAGCGTCGCCTCGCGGCCGGCGCCGAGGCTGGTCGCAAGGCAGAAGCAGCTCAGGGCAACAGGCTGCATTTTCCCGTGAAGTTCCACGCGCAGACAAGGTTGAAGGCTTCAGAACCAAGCTTATCGTAACAGCCGCGCCAGGGCCGGGGAACCCCCGCCGGCGCGATCGCCGGCGGCGTCTCAACGCGGCGCTTTCGCCACCGTCGCCGGGGAACGCGGCAGCGAGGCGAGCTCGGCGCTCACCCTGGCGTCTTCCGCCGCGATATACCGGAAGTAGCTTGCATAAAAGCGCGCCAGCGCCTCCCGCCCGGCCGGGGCGCTGTCTTCGAGGCCGTCGAGGAACGACCCCAGCGGCCGACGCTGCTGCTCGATCTTGCGGTAGAGAGCGGCGAAGTACCGCAGATTTGCACGGAGATCGACATAGCGCGGCTCGGCGAAGATCTGCTCGAAGCGCTTCTGATAGGAGCCGAAAATCGGGTCGTCATAGAAGATCAGGCTGAGGTCGGTCGCATACACGTCGTTGTCCTGAACCGCCGGCTCCGCCTCGGCGAGCGCGCCGGGCGCGGTCGGAAGCGACGCCATCTGCAGCAGCGCCTGCCGGGAAGCGGCGTCCTCGTAGACCGCATCGAGGCTCGCGATGGGCAGGTCGTTGGCGCGTCGCATGAGGTTGACGAACTCGTTCTTGGGCACGGGGAAATCGAGGACGGACAGCAACAGGGGCCGCCCCATCGGCCACTCGTCCCACAGTCCGGCGGCGGCAAGCGCGTTATGGCTGACGTGGGAGCAGTTGTTGGTGAAGACGTTCCACTCGAATTCCTTGCTGCCGTCGCGGTAGGCGGCGTTAAGGCGGTTGAGATACTCGACCATCCGTGACATGCGCCCGCGATCCATCGGCACGCGCGCGCAGTAGCGGTCGCGGCCGAAGCCGACCGCGTAATCGGTGGCCGCCGACACATCATACTTGTAGTCGCGCGCCGACATCGTCGCCGGCCGGCCGTCGAACACCGCGGCGTGAAACTCGACGCCGTCGAGGATGCCCATCTGTTTGGCCCTGGCCTGGGTCTGCTCATAGGCCGCGCGCGTCAGCCGCTCGCCGGGCTTCAGCGTCCCATGAAAGAAGAAATCTCTGCCTTCCGTCGCGGTCCAATTGGCGTTCTTGTAATGGGCGTTGACGCTGAGCCCGACCCCCTGGCTCGCGGCCGGCGTCCCGGCATCGCAGAGCCGGATCGTGGGATAGGAGACGCTGGCGTCGCGACAGACGCCGTTGAGGTAGATGACCGAGTGCCCCCCGACACCGCTGCTGATCTCGGCACCGAACCCCGGCTTCTTCTTGAGCTCGGACACGGCGCAGATTTCCGCATAATAGGGATAGAGCGAGGCATAGAGCCGCTCGGCGTCTGCCGTCGCACCGGTATCAAGATGGGCCGTGCTGCACGCCGCAAGCCCAAGCAGAGCGCCGATCGCGACGGCGCGACGAAAGACAGGCATTTCTGTTTGCTCGCTCCGTTGCACGCTCAGCATATGCGCTCTTGCTGCGAGAGGTCCAGGTGGTGCTAGGGCGCAGGCACGGCGAACGGATTCTTGTCCAGCACCTGCTGCCACAGCCTCCCCCAGCTCTCCCAATCGTGCCCGCCCTCGGTCACCAGCACCTGTTCCGCCGGCAAGCGATCGGCGAGCATAGCATGGCCCTCGACGAAGCGGTCGCCGCGGGCATAGCCGAGATAGAGAAGCGGTCGCGGCGGCAACGCGGCCACATGGTTCTTGAGCCAGCCGAGCAGCGCGCGCTCGCCGTCATTGGCCGCGATCTCGCCGGGCTGCCAGGATACCAGGCCGCCGGCCCGGACAACTTCCGCCACCATGCCCGGCGTTCCCAGGAACGGCGCGAGCAGGATGATCCCTTCCACGCTCGCGAGATGAGCGCGGGCATAAAGAAGCGCGCCCATGCCGCCCAGGGAAACGCCGAACAGCCAGATGCGCTTATATCCTGCGGCCCGCGCGGGAGCGACGATCGCCGTGTCGATGTCGGCGGCAATGGTCTTGTCGAGATAAAGATCGAGATCGGGGCAGGCGGCCACGATGTCGACGGGCAGGCCGCGCGCATGCAGCGCATGAACGAAGCCGCGCGCGGCGAAATCCTCGGGCTCGATGCCGATGCCAGGCAGCATGACCAGGAGGATGCGTTCCGGTCGCTGATCGGGCGCCTTGTGATGGACGACGCGCATGGGACCCGCCGACATCACGCGGTTGGATCCCGGCTCATCCCGCGCGCGCCCGGAGATCGCCTGGCGAAACGCCGGGTGCTGAGGATGGCCGAGAGGAAGAGGCAGGCCAGCGTTCCAGCCGCCACCGTCATGCCGATGTCGTGCAGGATCGGTATGCCCGAGAAGGACAGCAGGCCGAAGCCGATGACGGTGCAGAGATTGGCGAGGACGAGCGAGGCGACGGACCGCTCGCCATGCGCATCGTCGCCGCTCAACCGCTCGAAGAACAGGCAATAATTCGACCCGACCGCGACGATCAGCAGCAGGCCAACCAGATTGAAGATCGACAGCTTTTGGCCGCCGGCCGTCAACAGCGCCGCCGTGATGGTCACCGCAGCGGCGAGCGGCGCCGCAACCGCGAGCACGCGAGGCAATGACCGCAGGCTCGCCGCCAGCAGGGCGAGGACGACGACGCTGCCGACCAAGGCCAGCATGACCGCTTCGCGCTGATAGGTCTGCAGCAGCAGATCGGATTCGCCCTTGAGATCAACGAAGGCGGCCTGCGTGTCGCCCAGCGCGGCGACGCCGTCAGCGACGACCCGCGGATCGCTCACGCCACGCAACGGCAGCATCGCCATCCATCCGCCCTCCTGAGGGAAAATCAGCGAGTCAAGCTTGAGCGACAAGCCGGCGGGAATCTGGGCGCGCGTGAGCAGCGGCGCCTGCCGCGCGGCAGCGACATCCGCGACGAACGGGGCAAAGAGGTCGGGACGAAACGGCAGGCCGGCCGACGCGCGCTCGAGCCGCGCGCGCAGGGTGTCGGCGTCCGGCAACGCGTCCTGCCGCGCACGCTGGGCGCCGTCGCTCGGCAAGTATCGATCGGGCGCATCGAAGCCCGCGAGCGCGCTTTGCGCCACGAGGCCGTCAAGCCCGCGCGAGACCTGCTCGCTCGCCATCAGCGCCTGCTGCTCGTCCGACGCTGTGAGGACGACGAGGTAGCGGACATCCGGCGCGCCGACGCTGCGCCGTAGCTCCTGATCGAGCCTCTGCTCCGCCGGCGGGATCGGGCTCAGGCTCGACAAATCCTCCTGCCAGAAGCCGCCGCGATGGAAACACAGCAGAGCGGCGGCCGCGAGGGTCAGCAGCGCGACCGGCAGGCGCAACCGCCCCGCGCGGCGGATGACGGCCAGCAGCGGCGGCGCGAACAGGCCGGGCTTGACCGTGGCAAACTGCCGCGGCAACGCCGCGGGCAGGATCCAGCGCGTCACCGAGACCGCGGCGACCAGGCCGGTGATCGAGAACAGCCCGAGCTGCGCAAACCCGACGAAACTCGAGAACAGCATCGCGCCGAAGCCCGCGACCGAGGTGAGAACGCCGAGGCGCAGCGTCGGCCAGATGCGCGAGAGGGTGCTGTCGGCCGAGCTGCCCGGCGCCGTCTGGGTAAAGAGATAGACCGCGTAGTCGACGGACTCGCCGATCAATGTCACGCCGAAGCCGAGCGTGATCCCATGCACGAAGCCGAAACCCAGCGCCACCGCGGCGATGCCGGCCAAGGCCCCGCTCATCACCGGCAGGAGGCCGAGGAGCAGCAGGCGAAGCGACCGGTATGCGAACAGCAGCAAGCCCGCCACCATCCCCGTCGCCAGCAGCGAGAAGCGCGTCGCGTCCCGCTCCATCGTCGCTCGCGTCCGCACCGCGAAGACGCCCGGTCCGGTTTCCAGAAGGCGCGCCTCCCCGGCGCCCGCGAGGTCGCGCCGCGCGCCGGCGAAGGCATCGTCGATCTGCGCCAGCGCCTGCTGCTGAGCGTCGATATCGAAGCCCTCAGCGCGCGTCTCCAGCACCAGGAGGACGCGACGCTCGTCGCTCGAGAACCATACACCGTCGCGCGCGTAGGGCCGCGCCGCGCCCGCGAGCCGGTCGACAAGCGCGAGGATCTCGCCGGTGGGATCGCTCGGCAAGCTGCGCTTCACCAGGACGGCAAGGTCCGAGCCGAGAAGTTGCAGATCGGCCGTGAGCGCCTCATGCAACCCCGCCACGGTGAAGCGCTCGGGACGCACGCCGGGGCTGAGCAGATAGCGGTTGCGCCACACCCAGTCGCGCTCCGCGGCGGACGCGACCTCCTCGCCGTTGTTGACGGCGACGAACGCCGGTCGGCCGCGCAGGCGCTGGGCGAGCGTCCGGCTCAGTGCCGCCAAGCTATCGGGCGGCGCGCCCTCGATGCCCAGCAGAATGAGCCGCGAGACGACGCCGTTGCGCAGCTGATCGACCAGCGCCTGCTGTCCGGCCGAAGGAGAGCGTGGCAGAAACGCCGTCATGTCGGTGCGGAGCTCGGTGCGGGCGATCACCAGGATGCAGGCCGCGATCGCGAGAACCCAGATGGCGATCGGGGTGTAGCGTCCGACGGTCATCGAGTATCTTCAACGATGCTCATATCGGAGTGATCGCCGTCGCTCTCCTGGGTCTCGACCGCGCGAATCCGGTTGCCGC
>JBKQTR010000067.1:0-21788 GCA_052143095.1 Allostellaceae bacterium | reverse complement strand
GCGCTTCGCCGTGGTTTTCGTGGCTTTGCCTTCCAACCTGGCATTCCGCCTCCGGCCGCCTTTGCCCAGTCCCTGGGAAAAGCGGCCATCGCTTAGCATTTCGAACCGGAGAGCGCCAGCGGCGGGGTTGGCTTCAACGAGGCGCACATCGACCTTGTCGCCCAGCCTGTAGCTTACCCCCGTGCGCTCACCGACAAGGGCGTGCGCATTCTCAATATGCCGGTAGAAGTCGCGGCCGAGAGTTGCAGCGGGAACGAACCCGTCCGCGCCTGTATCGTTCAGTTTCACGAAAAGCCCGAAGCGAGTCACTCCAGAGACACGGCCCGTGAAAGCTTCGCCCACGCGCTCCGCAAGATGCATGGCGATCAGGCGCTCAACGGTTTCGCGCTCCGCCGACATTGCCTTTCGCTCGCTTTGAGAGATGGCTTCGGCAATGCGGTCGAGCTTGCCCGTCTCGGCATCTGACAGGCCGCCCTCGCCAAGCCGGAACGCGCTGACCAGCGCACGGTGCACGATCAGGTCGGCGTAGCGGCGGATCGGCGAGGTGAAATGCGCGTAGCGCCTGAGCCCCAGGCCGAAATGGCCGAGATTGATCGGGCTGTAGACCGCCTGGGCCTGGCTGCGCAGCACCAGCTCGTTGACCAGCTGGGCATAGGGCGTGCCGGCGGCGCGGCGCAGGATCTCGCTGAAATGGTGCGGGCGCACGCTCTGGCCCTTGGCCAGCGTCAGCCCGTGGATGCCCAGCCCGTCGAGGAAGGCGCGCAGCGCCGCGAGCTTGGCCGGGTCGGGCTGGTCGTGGACCCGGTACATGCAGGGCTGCTTGAGGCGCTCCAGCTCCTCGGCCGCCGCGACATTGGCGGCGATCATGAACTCCTCGATCAGGCGATGGCTGTCGAGGCGCTGGCGCGGCTCGATGCGCGCCACCCGCCCGCGGGGATCGAGCAGGATGCGTCGCTCCGGCAGGTCGAGATCGAGCGTGCCGCGCTGCCGTCGCGCCCGGTCGAAGGCGCGCCAGGCGCCGTAAAGCGGCCGCAGCACGCGCTCCATGAGCGGCCGCGTCGCCTCGTTGGGCTGCCCGTCGATCGCCGTCTGCACCTCCTCATAGGTGAGCCTCGCCGCCGAGCGCATCAGCCCGCGCACGAAGCGATGACGCCGGACGCGGCCGTCGCCGTCGAGCCAGAGATGGACCGCCAGGCAGGCGCGCTCGACCCCCGGCTTCAGCGAGCAGAGCTCGTTCGAGAGCGCCTCCGGCAGCATCGGCACGACCCGGTCGGGGAAATAGACGGAGTTGCCGCGCTCGCGCGCGGCGCGGTCGAGCGCATCGCCGGGGCGGGCATACCAGGCGACATCGGCGATGGCGACCAGCACGTGCCAGCCACCCTCATGCTCGGGGTCGGGCGCCGCCCAGACCGCGTCGTCGAAATCGCGCGCGTCGGCGCCGTCGATGGTGACCAGGGGCACGTCCCTGAGATCGGTGCGCGCGCCCAGCGCCACCGGCCGCGCCTTCTCGGCGTGCGCCACCGCCTCGGCCGGGAAGCCGGTGGGAATGCCATGCGCATGGATGGCGATGAGGCTGAAGGAGCGGGGATCGCCGCTGTCGCCGATGCGTTCGATGACCCGCGCCTGCGGCAGGCCGAGGCGGCGCGTGGGCAGCACCTCGGCGAGCACGATCTCGCCCTCGGCGGCGCCGGCGGCGTCGGCCTCGGCGATGCGGAATTCGGTCCTGAGCTTGCGGTCGGTGGGCTCGAGACGGCCGCCGTCGCGGTCCCGGCGGAAGACACCGAGCACGCGGTCGGGCGCGCCGCCCAGCGCACGGATGATACGCGCCTCGTAATGGTTGTGGTCGATCCGAGCGAAGCGCACGGCGGCGCGCTCGCCCACCCCCAGCGCCGGCGCGCCGCGCTCGGCGACGACGTAGATGGTGGGCGCGCTCTCGCTATCGCGCCAGGCCAGCGGCCGGCCCAGCATCTCGCCGTCGAGGTCGACGCCGGTGATCTCGATGATGCCGATCTCGGGCAGCCCCTCGACCCCGGCAAGCCGCCGCTTCGGGCCGCGCTCGACCGCGCCGCCGCGCTCGACCTCCTTGATCAGCCCCTTGAGCGCGGCGCGCTGCGCCGGCGGCACCTTGAAGGCGCGCACGATGTCGCGCCGGGCGACCGGGCTCGGGCTGGTGGCGATGAAATCGAGGATTTCCTCGCGCGTCGGCAGCCGCCCGAGCGAGCGGCGGCCGGCGCGGGCGGTGCCGTCACTCCGCGGCTTCGGGGGTCTCTTTTGCGCGCCCTTTCTTCCGGGCGGCCGCCTTGGCACGGCTCGATGATCCTTTCTTGGCGCTGGTCGCCGCCGGCGCCGGCTTGCGCTTCTGCGCGGGCGCGGCGGGTTTCGCCTTGGCTTTGCTCTTGCTGATGCCCTTGCCGCCGCCCTTGCTGCGCGCGCCGAGCAGCTCCAGCGCCTGCTCGAGCGTCACGGTCTCGGGCTCGATGTCGCGCGGCAGGGTGGCGTTGACGCCGCCATGGGCGACATAGGGTCCGTAGCGGCCGCTGAAGAGATTGACCGGCGCGCCGTCGCCGGGATGGTTGCCGAGCACGCGCAGCGGCGTCGGCATGCGCCGCCCGCCGCCCTTCTTCGGCTCGGCCAGCAGCGCCACGGCGCGATTGATGCCGATGGTCAGCACGTCGTCGTCGCCGCGCAGCGAGCGGAACTCGTCGCCATGCTTGATATAGGGGCCGAAGCGGCCGATGCCGGCGATGATCTTCTTGCCGTCGGGGTGGGTCCCGATCTCGCGCGGCAGCGACAGCAGCTTGAGCGCCTGGTCGAGCGTGATGTCGGCCGGCGGCAGGCCCTTGGGCAAGGAAACGCGCTTGGGCTTCTCGCCTTCGTCGCCGCGGCCGAGCTGGACGTAAAAGCCGTAAGGCCCTTTGCGCAGGCTGGCCGGCAAATTGCTCTGGGGATCGAGGCCGAGTTCGCGCGGGCCGACCGGCTCGCCGCCATTCTCGCCATTGCCGTTCTCGACCGCGAGCGCCCGGGTGTAGCGGCACTCCGGATAGTTCGAGCAGCCGACGAAGGCGCCGAACTTGCCGAGCTTCAGGCTCAGCCTGCCGGCGCCGCAGCCGGGGCACAGGCGCGGGTCGCGGCCATCGGCTTGCGGCGGGAAGAAATGCGGGCCGAGATCCGCGTCGAGCGCGTCGATCACCTGGGTGATCGAGAGGTCCTTGGTGCCGGCCACCGCCAGCGAGAAGTCGCGCCAGAAATCCTCCAGCACCTTCTGCCACGAGATGCGGCCGTCGGAGATCTCGTCGAGCTTGTTCTCGAGATCGGCGGTGAAATTGTACTCGACATAGCGCTCGAAGAAGCTCTCGAGGAAGGCGGTGACGACGCGGCCGCGGTCCTCGGGGATGAAGCGCTTCTTGTCGAGCCGGACATAGAGGCGGTCCTGCAGCACCTGCAGGATCGAGGCGTAGGTCGAGGGCCGGCCGATGCCGAGCTCCTCGAGCTTCTTGACCAGGCTCGCCTCGCTGTAGCGCGGCGGCGGCTGGGTGAAATGCTGCTGCGGGTCGACCTTGCCGCGGGCGAGCGCGTCGCGCTCGTTGAGCGGCGGCAGGCGGCGGTTCTCCTCATCCTCCTCGGCGTCGTCCTCGTCCTCGCGATAGAGCGTGAGGAAACCGTCGAACAGGATGGTCGAGCCGGTGGCGCGGAATTGCAGCGTCCGGTCCGCCGAAGCGATGTCGACGGCGACCTGGTCGATCACCGCCGGCGACATCTGGCTCGCCATCGCCCGCTTCCAGATCAGCTCGTAGAGCGCGAGCTGGTCGGGCTCGAGGTCGCGCCCGACCTTCTCCGGCAGGCCGAACATGTCGGTCGGCCGGATCGCCTCATGCGCCTCTTGCGCGTTCTTCGCCTGGTTCTTGTAGATGCGCGGCTCGGTCGGCCGGTAGGCCTCGCCGTAGCGCTGATCGATCAGCCGGCGCGCCGCCGCGATCGCTTCGGCCGACATGGCGACGCCGTCGGTGCGCATATAGGTGATGAGGCCGACGGTCTCGCCGAAGATGTCGACGCCCTCGTAGAGCCGCTGCGCGATGCGCATGGTGCGGCTCGCGCCGAGGCCGAGCTTGCGCGAGGCTTCCTGCTGCAGCGTCGAGGTGGTGAAGGGCGGCGGCGGGTTGCGCCGGATCTGCTTCTTCTCGATCGCCGCGACGCTGTAGCGCTGCTCGCGCAGGATCCGATCGGCGGCGGCGCGCGCGGACGCCTCGTCGGCGAGGTCGAATTTGTCGAGCCGCTTGCCGTCGAGATGGGTGAGGCGGGCGGTGAAGCGCTCGCCCGAGGGGGTCGCGAACTCGACCTCGATGGTCCAGTATTCGCGCGCCTTGAACGCCTCGATCTCGCTCTCGCGCTCGCAGATGAGGCGCAGCGCCACCGACTGCACGCGGCCGGCCGAGCGGCTGCCCGGCAGCTTGCGCCACAGCACCGGCGACAGCGTGAAGCCTACGAGGTAGTCGAGCGCGCGGCGCGCCAGATAGGCGTCGACCAGCTCGCGGTTGAGCTCGCGCGGATGGCGGAAGGCGTCGAGCACCGCCGATTTCGTGACCTCGTTGAAGACGACCCGCTTGACGTCGACGCCTTTGAGCGCCTTGCGGTGCTTCAGCACCTCCTGGATATGCCAGGAGATCGCCTCGCCCTCGCGGTCGGGGTCGGTGGCGAGATAGACGTGCTCGGCGCCGCGGACCGCCTCGGTGATCTCCTTGAGGCGCTTCTCCGCCTTGCCGTCGACCTGCCAGGACATGGCGAAGTGCTCGTCCGGCCGCACCGAGCCGTCCTTGGGCGGGAGATCGCGGACATGGCCGTAGCTCGCCAGGACCTTGTAGCCCTTGCCGAGGTACTTGTTGATGGTTTTCGCCTTCGCGGGCGATTCGACGATGACGACGTTCATAGAGTTAATTTCGGTCCCAGAGCCGGGCACAGATAATTCCGCAAGCTGGTTAAAGCAAGGCTACCGTTTGCGAGAAACCGCGGCCGCGGTTGCCGGGTGGCGTGAACAATGCCTTCTAAAACATTGATAATATAAAATTATCATCCCGGTCTTTATTATCCTATCAAGGCCACTTGATGGCCCGCCTGCCGCTCCAGCCTGCCCGCCAGCTCAAGGTCTAGCAGCACCGAGGTGACGATCGCGGCGGGCAATCGGCAGTGCCGGATGAGCTCATCGACCGGCACCGGCGCCGGCGACAGATGCTCCAGCACCCGGCCCATGGCGAGCGCGAGCTCGGCCGGCCCGGGCGGCGCGGCGGCGGGCTCGGGGAGTGCTGACGGCCGCGACGCCGCGCGCGGCGCCAGATGCGCCTCGATCTCGGCGAAGACATCGTCGGCGGACTCGGTCAGCACCGCGCCGCGGCGGATCAAATCGTTGGTGCCGCGGCAGCGCGGGTCGAGCGGCGAGCCCGGCACGGCGAAGACCTCGCGCCCCTGCTCGAGCGCGAAGCGGGCGGTGATGAGCGAGCCCGAGCGCAGCGCCGCCTCGACCACCAGCACGCCGAGCGCGCTGCCGGAGATGATGCGGTTGCGGCGCGGGAAGTGCCGCGCCTGCGGCTCGGTGCCGACCGGCATCTCCGCCAGCAGCACGCCGCGCTCGGCGATCAGCCCGTGCAACTCCCGGTTCTCCTCGGGGTAGGCCACGTCGATACCGCCGGCGAGCACCGCGGCGGTGCCGGTGGGCAGCGCGCCCTGATGCGCCGCGGCGTCGATGCCGCGCGCCAGGCCCGAGACGACGACGAGCCCGCGCGCGCCGAGCTGCAAGGCGAGGTCGCGGGCAAAGCGCCGCCCGTTGGCCGAGGCGTTGCGTGCGCCGACCACCGCGACCGCCGGTCGGCGCAGCAGCGAGGCGTCACCGCGCAGCGACAGCAGCGGCGGCGCGTCCTCGACCGCGCCCAGCAGGGCGGGGTAGTCGGGCTCGCCCCAGGCGACGAGCCTGGCACCGGCGCGCTCGAGATCGGCGAGCTCGCGCTCGGCCGCGGCTCGGCTGCAGAGGCGGAGCGGGCGCTGGCGTCCGGCGGCGCGCGCGAGTTCCGGCAGTGCGTCGAGCGCTGCGGCGGCCGAGCCGAAGCGCGCCAGCAATTGGTAAAAGGTGATCGGCCCGACATTCTCGCTGCGGATGAGCCGCAGCCAGTCGAGCGTCTCCGACGGGTTCAGTGCGCGCGCGGCGCTGGGCATGGCGGTACCATGCGGCGGCGGCGCGGGCGGCGTCAACCAGTGGTAGCGTCGGGAGACCGCCGTTCCGCGCTGGCGGCGCCGATCGCTCGTCGGCCGAGGGCTCCCGTGCTAAACTTCGTGAGGATCCCTTGCATGCGCTCCGCACTCCACAGCCTGGCCCTGTCCCTCCTCATGGTGCTGGCGGTGCCGGCGCCGGTCCGTGCCGATGCCGACGAGGTGGCGATCCCGCTGATCGCCGACGGCAAGCCGGACCCGGCCGACACCTCGGTCAGCGGCTATCTCTTCCGGCCGATCGCGCCGGGGCGGCTTCCCGCGGTGGTCCTCATGCATGGCTGCGACGGCTTGAACTGGCACAGGCCGGGGCGCGGCAGCTGGCGCCTCCTCGAGACCTACGCCGCGCGCTTCGTCGAGCTCGGCTACGTCGCGCTCGCGCTCGACAGCTTCGCGCCGCGCGGCGTCGAGGAGGCCTGCAACCGCCCGCTCACCGTGTCGCCCGAGCGCCGCGCCTGGGACGCCTTCAGCGCCGCGCGCTATCTCATCGGCACCGGCTTCGTCGACCCCGATCGCCTGGTCATCGAAGGGCACTCGCACGGCGCCGTCGTCGTGCTGGTCGCGATGGAGCAGGGCCGCTGGCATGTGCCGGAGCATTTTGCCGCGGGGATCGCTTGGTATCCGGGCTGCAGCTGGACCAAGGGCGGCGTCACCGGACCCATTCTCATCCTCATCGGCGACGCCGATGAATGGACGCGCGCCGATACGTGTCGCCGCTTCGCCGACCGCGTCGCGGCCGGCGGACAAGCGCGCGAGCTCATCCTTAGGACCTATCCCGGCGCCGGCCATGCCTTTGATGCGCAGGGCGGCACGCGCATCATTGCCGGACACCTCATCAAGCCCGATCCCGAGGCGGCGTCTGACGCGTGGAACCAGGTCGTGGGCTTTCTGCGCCAGCGTGTCGGCAATTAACGGCAGCCCGACCGGCACGGAGGCGCAGCCAGCCGACTTTCTCGGACGGGTCGACAACCCCTTCCGAAATCAGTGCCGCATCTGCATCAGCTGATCCATCGGCATCATGTTCTGGTTCATGTGCGCCATGATCCACAGCGTGCCGGTCATGATCAGCAGGACCATCAGCACGCCGAAGGCAAGCGCCATGACGTTGTTGACGTTGTCGGGGCCGGTCGTGATGTGGATGAAGAAGACCAGGTGAACGCCCATCTGCGCGATCGCGAGAACGGTCAGTGCGACGGGAATGCTCGGTTCCCAGACCAGGGTGGTGCGCGCGATGAAGAAAGACACCAGCGTGAGCAGCGTCGCAAGTCCAAGCCCGATCAGGTAGCTGCCAACGCCCTCGGCCGTCTCGTGTCCGCCGAGGCGCTCGTCCCCCGGGGCGATGTCCGCCAGACTGGGGTCTTTTATTTGCTCGGAGGGGCTCATGTCCAGTCACCCATCAAGTAGACCACGGTGAACAAACCAACCCAGATGATGTCGAGCGCATGCCAGAACAGGCTGAAGCAGAGGATGCGTCGGAGAATGTCGGCCCGGTACCCCTTGGCGAACACCTGCGCCATCATCGTCAGCAGCCACAACAGGCCGGCGCTCACATGCAGCCCATGGCAGCCGACCAACGTAAAGAACGCCGACAGAAACGCGCTCCGCGTCGGGCCTGCTCCGCGCGCGACCATGCCGGCGAATTCGTGGACCTCAATGCCGAGGAACGCGGCGCCCAGCGCAAAGGTCACCGCCATCCAGCCATAGAACCAGGTTCCTTTGTGCGCCCGGGCGCCAATGCTGGCGAGGCCGCAGGTGAAGCTCGAGAGGAGAAGACAGGCGGTTTCCAGCCCGACATTGGGCAGGTTGAACAGGTCCCGCCCGCTCGGGCCGCCCGCCGTCTGCCCGACCAGCACCGCGTAGGTCGCGAAGAAGGCGGAGAACATGATGATGTCGCTGAGCAGGAAGACCCAGAAACCGTAACCGACGATGATGCGCTTCTGCATCAACCCGCCGGCGGCGCGCTGGGTCGCGCGGTCGTGGCCGACGCGATGTGGGTCGCGGCCGGCGGCCGCCTCGACGGCGGTCATGGCGCCGCCTGCAGGCGGGCGAGCGCCTGGCTGCGGGCGCTTCGATTGGCCCGATCGATGCGCGCGACCGTTTCGGCCGGAATGACGTACTCGTCCTGATCCCTCCAGGCGAAACCAACGAAGGTCGCGAATGCGCCCACCGCCGCCACGGCCACCATCCACCAGATGTGCCAGATCAACGCGAAACCCATGAGGGTCGCGAAGAAGGCGCAGATGAAGCCGGTTGGGCTGTTCCGCGGCATCTCAATATCCGCATAGGCGGGCTCGTCGCTGAGCCGCGCGCGCTGGAGCGCGCGCTGCTTCATGCCCCAATAGGTGTCGTCGCCCTGGATCTGGGGCAGCACCGCGAAGTTGAAGGCCGGTGGCGGGGACGGTGTCGCCCATTCCAGGGAGCGCCCGTTCCAGGGATCGCCGGTCTCGTCGCGAAGCTGCTCGCGTCGACGAATGCTGACGGCGAGTTGCGCGATCATCAGGATGATTCCGGCCAGGATGACGGCCGCGCCGCCCGCCGCGATCACCAGCCAGGGACGCCAGGCGGCGACATCGTAGTGCTGCATGCGACGGGTCATGCCCATGAGGCCCAGGACATAGAGCGGCATGAAGGCGAGGTAGAAGCCGATGAGCCAGCACCAGAACGCGGCCTTGCCAAGTCCCTCGTGCAGCCGGAAGCCGAACGCTTTCGGGAACCAGTAGGTGTAGCCGGCAAACGCGCCGAACAGCACGCCGCCGATGATGACGTTGTGGAAGTGGGCCACTTGGAAGAGGCTCTCGTGAAGCACGAAATCCGCCGGGGGCACGGCCAGCAGAACGCCGGTCACGCCGCCGATCACGAACGTGACCATAAAGCCGATCGACCACAATATCGGTGTGCGATAGACGATCCGGCCGCCATACATCGTGAACAGCCAATTGAAGATCTTCACGCCCGTGGGCACCGCGATGATCGCCGAGGTGATGCCGAAGACCGTATTGACGTCGGCGCCGGCGCCCATGGTGAAGAAGTGGTGCAGCCAGACCGTGAAGGAGAGGACGCAGATGACCATCGTCGCGGCGACCATCGAGCGGTAGCCGAACAGCGGCTTGCCGGAGAACGTCGAGACCACTTCCGAGAAGATGCCGAAGGCGGGCAGAACAAGAATGTAGACCTCCGGATGTCCCCACGCCCAGATCAGGTTCATGAACATCATCACGTTGCCGCCGGCTTCGTTGGTGAAGAAGTGAAAGCCGAGATAGCGATCCAGCAGCATCATGGCCAAGGTCGCCGTGAGGATGGGGAAGGCGGCGACGATCATCAAATTGGCGGCGAGCGTCGTCCAGCAGAACATCGGCATGCGCAGATAGGTCATGCCGGGCGCGTGAATCTTCAGGACCGTCGTGACGAAGTTGACGCCGGTCAGTACGGTCCCTACGCCGGAAATCTGGAGCGACCAAAGATAATAGTCGACGCCGACGCCGGGCGAGTAGGTGATCTCGGACAGCGGCGGAAACGGCAGCCATCCCGTGCGCGCGAACTCGCCCACGACCAGCGAAATGTTGACGAGCAGCGCGCCGGTGGCGGTGAGCCAGAAGCTGACCGAGTTCAGCGTCGGGAACGCCACGTCGCGGACGCCGAGCTGCAGCGGCACGACAAAGTTCATCAGCCCGATCACGAAGGGCATGGCGACGAAGAAGATCATCAGCGTGCCGTGCGCCGAGAAGATCTGGTTGTAATGCTCGGGCGGCAGGTAGCCCTCGGACCGGAACGCCAGCGCCTGTTGCGAGCGCATCATGATCGCGTCCACGAAGGCGCGCAGCAGCATCACCATCGCGAGCAGGGTGTACATGATGCCGATATGCTTGTGGTCGACGCTGGTGATCCACTCCCGCCAAAGATAGGGGAGCCAACCCTTCAGCGTGATCCAGGCGAGGACGCCGATGATCACCACGACGACCAAGGCCCCTGCGGCCAGCGGGATCGGCTGGTCGAATGGGATGGCGGCCCAAGTAAGCTTGCCCAACATGTCAGCGCTCCATCCGCGGGGATACGCTCAGATCCGATCGGCCGGCCTGCGGGCCCGGTCCCGGCGGCAGGATTTGCGCGGCGATCTGCTGGAACAGGTCGGGAGCGGCCGCACGGTAGGTGAATGGACTTATATTCATGCTCTGCCTGGCGAGCGCGGCGTAGCTTGCGGGATCGAGGGTCGGGCCCGTCTTGCGCGTGGCGTCGATCCAGGCGACGAACTGATCCGCCGTCACCGCGAGCACGTCGAAATACATGTCCGAGAAGCCATCGCCGCTATAGTGACTCGAAAGTCCCGGGAAGGTGCCCGTCGCGTCCGCCTGCAGGTACAACTGCGTCGTCATACCGTTCATGGCGTAGATCATGCTGCCGAGCCGCGGTACGAAGAAGGCATTCATCACGCTCGCCGACGTCACGGAAAAATGAAGGGGTACCCCGGCGGGAACCACGAGATGGTTCACGCTCGCGACCTGCTGGTCCGGGTAGATGAAGAGCCACTTCCAATCCAGCGAGACGACCTGGATCTCGAGCGGCGGCGTTTTCGATGCCAACGGCCTGGCGGGGTCGAGCTCATGCGATCCGATGTAGATGACGCCGCCCAGGAGGATGATCGTGAGCAAGGGGATGGCCCAGACGATAATCTCGAGCTGGCCGGAATAGACGAAATCCGGCAGGTAGCGCGCCCGCGCGTTGGACGCCCTAAACCACCAGGCGAAGGCAAAGGTCGCGGCGATCGTCGGGAGGACGATCGCAAGCATGATCGCGAGCGAGTCGATCAGGATCGTCTTCTCGGCGATCCCTACAATCCCTTGCGGGTCGAGGACGCCCGGCTGACAGCCCGTCAGGACGATCGGCGCCATGAGCACGGCGCAACGCGCGGCCCGGGCGTTCACCGAACGACCGCGCCGCGACGGTTCCGAGCCGCCGCCGATGGTGATCTTCCTGTCGGTCGCGCTGCGTTGCTGCGGCGGCGGCGCCGCCTGCACGGAGCCGTGAGAGGGGATCGCCAATGGTTTTCTCCGTGCCGGCGGGCTCGGGGGCAAACGCGGAGGGCGGGCGTGCGATCCTCAAAGCGCCGTCAGGTTTCATGGCAAACCTGTTTTTCCACCCTGTGGACGCCTCAGCGTGTCCTTGGTCCGGAGGCCGCGCCGCCGGCGGCGTACCGAGGCAAATAAAATAATGGGCGGCGGTTTTCCGTTCGTGCTGTTGGAAGCAATACGTCGCTGATGACGCACAGGGTCGGCGGTCCATGTCCGCGAGCATCGAAAGCAGGGACACGTGACCGCAGGCAACCAAACCATTCGCTGCAAAACTCGTGCAAGCCGGCGGCCATCCACAGATGAGACCGTGCCTTCGGCGAATGTCGGTTTACACCTTTTCAGCGGGGGTGTAGCCTTCGACAACGCGTCGAGCCCGAGCGTAGGCCGGGTGTCGCGGCGGGCTCCAATGCTCGGCCGCGGAGCGCACTTTCCTCTGCGACATCGATGATTTGCCGGCACGGTTCGTCACGCTTGCCATCGAGCGACGCATTCAAAGGGGAGCAGCAGGGATGGGACCGCGAGCGACAAAGGATCACCGCCTCGTAAAGGCCGCAGCCTTTACAGCCTGTGTGGCGATGCTGGTGAGCGGCGCATCGCTCGCGGCATCGGCACAAGGTTTGCCCAAGACGAGCCCCGAGGAGGTCGGTTTCTCATCGGATCGTTTGGACCGACTGGGTGACGCTTTCCAACGCGACATCGATGCTGGCGACATTCCCGGCGTGGTGGTCGTGGTCGCCCGCAACGGCGAGGTGGCTTACGAGAAGGCGTTCGGCTATCAGAATCGCGAAGATCGCGCGCCGATGGGAACCGACGCGATTTTCCGCATCGCGTCGATGTCGAAACCGATCACCTCGGTGGCTGTCATGATGCTGGCGGAGGAGGGCAGGATCGACGTCACCGCCCCCGTGTCCCAGTATCTCCCCGAGTTCAAGGAGATGACGGTCGGCGTCGCCCGACAGCCCGCTCAACGGCCGATGACGGTGCAGGATCTCCTCCGGCATACGTCGGGGCTGGCCTACGAATTTTTTCTCGCCGACCCGGCACTGAAGCAAGCCTATCACGACGCTGACGTCTATGATTTTGACCAGACGCTCGCCGAGATGGTCACCAAGCTGTCCAAGGTGCCGTTAGCCCACCAGCCGGGTACGACCTTCGAGTACAGCATGTCGACGGATGTCCTCGGACGCATCGTCGAAATCGCCTCGGGCATGACATTCGATCGGTTCATCGACGAGCGTATCGCCCAGCCGCTCCAGATGACGGACACGGGTTTCTTCGTCAGCGAAGCGCAGGCGAAGAAAATGGCCCAGCCGCAGGCGGATCCGGCGACCGGCGCAAAGCCGTCCCTGATCGTTCCCGGCGACCTGACGAAGAAGCCGAAATGGTTCTCCGGCGGTGGCGGCATGGTGTCGACCGCCGATGATTATGCGCGATTCGCTCAGATGCTTCTGAACGGCGGCGAGCTCGACGATGTGCGGCTGCTGTCACCCAAAACGGTCGCGCTCATGACGGCAGATGCCTTGCCGCCCGGAACCGTTTACGATGTGAGCTTCTTGCCCCCGACGCTGCTCGATCTCCTGCCGACGCCAGTCGCGGGCAATGGCTTCGGCCTGGGATTTGCCGTCCGTAAGGAGGCCGGCGTCAACCCGATGCCGGGATCGGCGGGCGATTTCTGGTGGACAGGCGCCCATGGCACGTATTTCTGGGTAGACCCGAAGGAGAAGCTCGTCGCGACGCTGATGGTTCAGAACTCGTTCGATCCGAAAGGGTTGGCGGAGAATGACCATCTGCGCCACGAAATGCGCTACCTGGTTTATCAGGCGATGATCGGCCCGGCAGAGGGCGGCGACTACACCGGATCTTCTGCGAAGTAGGGCAGAAGTTTCGTTGACTTACCCGGCGGCCTCCGTTAGGAGCGCCTCGACTTTGGCGTCCAGATCCCGCGCCACGCTCAAGGCGTCCGGATTGCCGTAGGGGGCGAGCAGGCTCGCCATCTTGTCGTAGGAGAGATGCACGCCGCCGGCGCGCTCGTCGATCAGGACGGTCACCGGCGCGTAGGAGCCGGCATCCGGCACGTGCTTCACCATTTCCTTCATGATGAGCGGATTGCCGATGACGAGGCGCAGGCTCTTCGGCGTCGCCGTCCCGCGCTCCCGCTGCAGGATCGAGCCGAGGTCATAGCGCGCGAACTCCATGAAGCCGGATTTTCCCAGCGCCGCTTCAACGACCTGTGCCATCTCGCCGTAGCTTTTCGCCGCGGTCATCGCCGCCCTGAAGTCGCCCATGTTCGGCCGCCCGATGGCGGCTTCGAGCGCTGCCAGGACGCTCTCGAATGATTTGGCAGAGGTCAGGACCAACCGCTCGACGCTGATGTGCCGTAGTGCCATGTGAGCGCTCCCTTGCCTCGGGCCGGCCGCCGCCGCAACCGCGCTCGCCGCGGTTCCCTGGAGCACGGCGCGACGTGTGACGGTGAAAGATGTCGGCATCGCCGCGCTGCTCTCATTGCCGCTGGGGTCGCGTCGCGCGTCGACAGCCTCGAGGCCGTGGGACTCATGGCGTCGCATCGGCGCGTGCGCTTTGGATGGCGGCCCAGATCTTGGGCGGCGTCAGCGGCATGTCGAGATGGGTGATCCCGAACGGCGCCAGCGCGTCGAGCACCGCATGCACGATGGTCGGCGGCGCGCCGATCGTGCCGCTTTCGCCGATCCCCTTCACGCCCAACGGATTGGTCGGCGACGGCGTCTCCTGGAACTGCGAGCGGATGGCGGGAACGCGATCCGCGCGCGGCACGGCATAGTCGAGGAGCGAGCCGGTCAGGAGCTGGCCGGTCTCGCCGTCGTAGCGGACCTCCTCGTAGAGCGCCTGGCCGATGCCCTGCACCACGCCGCCATGGATCTGCCCGGCGGCCAGCAGCGGATTGACGATGCGGCCGGCGTCGTCGACCGCGACGTAGTCGAGGATGTCGACGATCCCGGTGTCGGGGTCGATCTCCACATAGGCCATGTGGACGCCCGAGGGCGCGCCCATGCCGGTCGGGTCGTAGAACAGCGTCTCGTCCAGGCCGGGTTCGACCCCGCTGGGAAGCACATGGCCGACATAGGCCATGCGCGCCACGCGCGCGAAGCTCAGCGGCGGAATATCGGTGCCGGCCACGCGGAAGCGGCCGCCCTCATAGACCACATCCTTGTCGGCGACCTCCATCATGCCGGCCGCGATCTTCCGCGCCTTCGTCACGATGCGTCCGGCGCAGAGCGTGACGGCGGAGCCGCCGACCGCCATCGAGCGCGAATTGAAGGTGCCGTGGCCTGCCTGGACTTGCCGCGTATCCCCCTGCACCACCTCGATGTCGTCGATGGGCAGCTGAAGCTCGTCGGCGGCGATCTGCGCCAACACCGTCGCATGCCCGTGGCCCTGGCTCATGGAGCCGGAGAAGAGCGTGATCTTGCCGCTCGAATCCACGGTGACGCGGGCGCTTTCCCAGCCGCCGCGGTCGAACCCGCTCGACGCCAGGCGCCGCGATGGCGCCATGCCGCACATCTCGGTATAAGCGGCGACGCCGATGCCGCGATACCGGCCGCTGCGGCGCAGCGTGCGTTGCTCCTCACGCCGGGCCGCGTAGCCGAAGGCCGCCACCGCCTTGTCCAGGCAGCCTTCGTAGTCGCCGCTGTCGTAGACGACCGACTTGCTGCCATAGGGACGATAGGGAAATGCCGATCGCGGCACGAAGTTGATCCGCCGCACCGCGACGGGATCGAGGTCCAGATGGCGGGCGACGGCCTCGATGGTTCGTTCCGCGATATAGGCGCCTTCCGGCCGCCCATATCCTCGGTAGGCGTCGACCGGCACGGTGTTGGTGACGATCACCGTCGACACCGCCTCGTAATTCTCGATGCGGTAGGTGCCGGTCCCGAAATTCACCGTGTTCACGGTGGGGCCGCCCGACGCCATGTTCGAGAGATAGGCGCCGACATTGCCATGCGTCTCGACCTTCATGCCGAGGATGCGGCCGTCATTCTGGAATGCGACTTCGATATGCTCGGTATGCGCCCGGCCGTGGCTCGTGGCCAGATGGCTCTCGGAGCGGGACTCCCACCACTTGACCGGCGTGCCGAGCACCCGCGCCAGATGGGCGCACAGCAGCTCCTCCGGATAGAGATGCATCTTCGCGCCGAAGCCGCCGCCGATGTCGGGGGCCACGACCCGCAGGAGATGCTCGGGGATGCCGACCGTCTCGGCGATCCAGCGGCGGTGCATGTGCGGAACCTGGCTCGGCATATAGACCGTCAGCAGCCCGTCGGCACTCGGCTCGGCCAGGATCGCGCGCGTCTCCAGGCAGGTGGGAATGAGCCGGTTGTTGACGATGCTGAGGCGCAGCACCTGATCCGCCCGGCGCGCCGCCTCGGCATAGTCGCCGCCGGCGATCTTGTAGCGGGTGGTGATGTTGTTGGGGACGTTCTCATGCAGCAGCGGCGCGCCCTCGCCGGTGGCGATCTCCTCGTCGACCACGGCGGGCAGGATGTCGTACTCGACCTCGATCAGCTCCAACGCGTCATAAGCCGCCTCGCGCGTCTCGGCGACGACGAGGGCGACGCATTCGCCGACGAAGCGGACCTTGTCGGTCGCCATCACCGGACGGTCCGGTACCCGCGTCCCCGGCAGGACCCAATTGGGCGTGATCGAGGCGATCTCGCCGACGAGGTCGGCGCCGGCGAGCGCCAGGCGGACGCGCGGCGCGGCGCGCGCCGCCGCCAGATCGACGCGGGTGACGCGCGCATGCGCATGCGGCGAGCGGAGCACTGCCAGGTGCAGCATGCCGGGCGCCTTGATGTCATCGACATAGCGCCCCTTTCCCGTGAGGAATCTGAGGTCCTCCCGCCGGCGGATCGACTGCCCGACATAGTTCGCCGGTGGCGACGCGTCATTCATCTCGACCTGCCTTCGAGGCGACGGCCTCGACCGCGCGCACGATGGTGCGCCTTGTTCATCCATCTCAAACGCCACATCAGGACGAGCCCTTCGTGCGGCTTGCGGGAACACGCGATACCAGCGCTCCCGAGGCCGCGTGCCGATTGATTTCTTCCTCGCTCAGTCCAAGCTGCGCGAAGATGCTGCGGTTGTGCTCGCCCTGGAAGGCCGGCGCGCCCAAGGGCTCGAGCGCCTCCTTGGAGAAGCGCCAGGGGCGTCCGGGAAGCCGGTAGGTTCCGCCGTGACGGTCTGAGACCTCCTGGACCGCTCCCCAATAGGCGCTCCAGTCGGATTGCGAGAGGTCGCGGATGGAGCGGACTTCGCCCATGGCGATCTTCGCCTCGTCGAATTGCGCATCGAGGGTCGCGACGTCGGGGAAGCTCAGGATCCAGGCCTGGATGAGGGCATGGAGGGCGGCAAAATTGAGCCGCCGCGCGGCGGCCGTCGCAAAGCGCGGATCGTCGATGAGATCGGCGCGGCGCATGGCGCGCATGTAGGACGGGAAGGTGCGGCTGCCGACGATGCTGGCCGCGACCGTGAACTCCTCGCCGTTCGGCCCGTGGAAGAAGGGACAGTCCGTGGCGCCGAGGATGGCGGGCTCCGCGCCGAGATCCTCGTCGGAGAGATCGACATGGGCACGCTCGTTGACCGCCATCAGCGTCGCCGCCATCGCCACGTCGATGTATTGCCCGCCGCCGGTCGCGTTCCGCCGGTGCAGCGCGGCGAGGATGGCGATCGCGGCTTGCAGGCCGGAATAGACGTCGGCATGCGAAAGCCCGTCCGTCCTCGGCTCCGTGAGTGCATCGCCATAGTGGCGGACGCTGTTTTCGGTAAATCCCGCTTCGGCCTGCACGGTCGGCGCATAGGCCATTCGTCCGCGCCAGGGCCCGCCTTGGCCATAGCCGGTGATCGATGCATAGATCATGCCGGGGTTGCGCTTGGCGAGCGTCTCGTAGTCGAGCCCGAAGAATCCCAGCGTGCCTGCGCGAAAATTCTCGACGATGACATCGGCGGTATCGCACAGAAGCAGCGCCAGATCGAGCGCGCCCGGCACGTTCAGGTCGATGCTCACATTGCGCTTGCCGGCGTTTTGCTGGGCATAATAGCCCGACATGCCCTCCTTCGACGGAAAGGCGAAGCGGGACACATCGGGATTGGGCGGCTCGACCTTGATCACCTCGGCGCCGAGATCGAGGAGCGTCCTGGCGCAGAGCGGCCCGGCAAGAACGCGGGAAAAGTCGACGATGCGGATGCCGTTCAGCGGGCCGCCCATGTCAGCGCCCCCGGAACTTGGCGAGCCCCGGGCCATTCTGCTTGAAGGAGGCGAGGCCGGTCTTCAGATCTTCCGAGGCCCAGATCGGCTCCTGGATTTCCGCCATCGCGAGGTCGGCGGCCACGACACCCTCGTTGGCCGCCAGATGCGCGAGCCGCTTGGTCGCGGCATGCGCGACGGTCGGTCCAAGCGCCAGTTCCTGCGCGATCGACAGCGTCGCCTGTTCGAGAGACTCGTCGGCGACCACCAGGTTGATCAGGCCCCAGCGCTCGAGCGTGGCGGGATCGTAACGCCGCGCGAGCATCGACATTTCTTTCGCGCGGGCGGCGCCGATGCGCTGCACCTGCCGCTGGATGCCGCCCATGAGCGGATGCAAGCCGAGAGCGGCCTCGACGGAGCCGAGCTTGGCGGAGGAGGCTGCGATGATGTAGTCGCAGGCGAGCGCCAGCTCCAATCCGCCGCCGAGACACACGCCATGGATGCTGGCGACGATGGGGATGGGAAGCAGCTCGAGCAGGCGCAGGAACTCGACCCCGGTAAGCTTCGCGTCGGAGCGGCCGGCATTGTTGATGCGGTCGGCGAACAGGCCGACATCCGCCCCGGCGCAGAAATGGCGCAACCCGCTTTTCAGGACGATGGCCCGGCTGCCGGCCTCTTGCGCCAGCTTCACTTCTCGCGCAAGGGCGCCGATCAGCTTCGGGCCCAGGAGGTTGTGGGGCCGGTAGACCATGGTCAGGATCGCGACCAGGTCGCGCTGGTCGCGCGTGACGAGGGCTTCTTCGGTCAATGCCGTCTCCCTTTCGGACCTGGTTCGGCCTTCGGCTTTTTCTCCCGGCTCGGCGGGCGTCTTTGAAGGCCGAGATGTTATATTACGGTCATCATATAAAATCTTCTCCGCGCACATGTCAAGGCTGATTCGCGACAGCCTCGACGCTTCCCATGCCGAAGGCACGGTCGGCCATCCTGGGTCGTGCCGGCCCGCGCGGCGCTTGCCCAAACTCTCAAACGGGAGCATCATTGTTTCCAAGCGGTGGCTCTGCCCCGCTTATCTGGAAAGTGCCTATCGGTGCAGAAGGACGTAGCTCGCGCGAGCTACGCTTCACGCATGCCGTCACCGCGCGATCTAAACTACAGGGAGGAAAACCATGAAAACGCAGTACACGGTGGCATTGACGATGCTCGCGGGCATCGGAATTGGTGCTGCGGCGGTTCAGGGTCTCCACGCTCAAGCGAAACCGCCCGTCTACTATATCGCAGAAATCGACGTGACCAACCCGGATGCTTACATGAAGGAGTACGCACCCAAGGCTCAGGCCATCATCAAAGCAGCAGGCGGCCGTTTCCTAGCCGTAGGGGGAGCCGCTGCACCAGGAGTAAAGGCAGTAACCGCGTTTGATGGCACGCCGCCGAAGCGCATTGTCGTGCAAGTCTGGGACAATATGGAACAAATCCAAGCGTGGCGGGCCGACCCTGAGTACATTGCACTCCGCAAGATCGGCGACCAATACGCGACATTCCGCTCCTTTGCCGTCGAAGGGCAATAACGCACATCACCGCGAGAGAAACGGATTAATGCCGGTACTTGGCCTGCTTTCTATCGAGGCGATCGAGACAGGCTGAGCCCGATAGCCGACAAAGCGAGCGCCCCGCCCGGGGTGATCCGGGCGGGGCGCTGAGCCAAGGCGCCGATCCGAGCTAGGCGACGATCAGTACCCCTGCGCCGCGACCTCCGCCCTGGCCGTAGACCGCAGCGGCACGACGTTGTCGGCGCTAGCCTGGATTTCTCAAACACGTGAGGTGCATCGGGGCTGAGACTCTGGGAAAATTGTTGTGGCGCAACAGTTTATCCCCGACCTCAGGAGGTCCCCGATGCCGGCAGAGTGTACCCCGCGCCTGTTCGAATTTGAAGCGGTGTCGCGTCGCTCGGTGGTCGCCGGATTTGACGGCGGCGAGATCACATCGAATGGCGGTGCGCTGCTGCTCGGGCAGGTGGATCGCGGCCTTGGACTGATGCGCCGCTTTGCCCAATGCTTCATCGATCGTCGCGATCCACGCTTTGTCGAGCATCAGGTCGAGACGCTTGTGGGGCAGCGCGTTTTCGGCCTGGTCTTGGGCTACGAGGATCTCAACGATCACGATGAGCTGCGCAAGGACCCAGCCTTTGCCGTGCTGGCGGGGAAGCTTGAGCCGGTGCTGCGCAATGATTGCGAGGCGCTGGCTGGGAAGAGCACGCTCAATCGGCTGGAACACACGCCGAAGCGTCATGCGAGGAAGTACCACAAGATCGAATGCGACGCGACGCGGGTCGAGACGCTGTTCGTCGATCTGTTCGTGGAGGCGCATGATCGGGCGCCGCGTAAGATCGTGCTCGACCTCGACAACACCGACATTCGGCTTTACGGCACGCAGGAGAACCGCTTCTTCCGCGCCTACTACGACCACTACTGCTATCTGCCGCTCTACGTGTTCTGCGGTCGGCAGCTGCTGCTGGCCAAGCTGCGCCCCGCCAACGTCGGCGGGAGCGCTGGGGCGGAGAAGGAGCTGGCGTGGATCATTGCACGCATCCGCGCGACGTGGCCGAAGGTGCGGATCATACTGCGTGCCGACAGCGGCTTTGCGAGCGACGAGCTGATGTCGTGGTGCGAGGCGAACCACGTCGACTTCGTGTTCGGTTTACAGCGCAATTCCCGGCTGGAGGATGCGCTCGCTCCGCCGCTCGCCAAGGCCAAAAAGCTGTGCCATGCCACGGGCAAGCCGGCGCGCGTCTTCCGCGAGTTCAGTTATCGGACCATCCGAACCTGGAGCCGGACGCGGCGGGTCATCGGCAAGGCTGAATACACGCTCCAAGGCGCCAATCCTCGCTTCATCGTCACCTCGCTAAAGCGCACCCGCACCGCCTATGATCCGCGCGGCCTCTACCAGGATTTCTACTGTGCCCGCGGGGAGGCCGAGAACCGCATCGGCGAGCAGTTCGAGCTTTTTGCCGATCGGGCGTCTTCCCACACCATGCCGGCCAATCAGCTCCGACTGTGGTTCTCGGCGATGGCCTACGTGCTCGTCGATACGATGCGACGCGTCGCTTTGTGCCATACCCAGTTCGCCGACGCCGCAGCTGTTACTATCCGCCTCAAGCTGCTCAAGATCGGCGCTCAGGTACGCAAGAGCGTGCGGCGCATCTACTTCGCGCTCGCCTCGAGCTGCCCGAACCAACTCGAGTTCGGGGTCGCGTACCGTTCTCTCCGGCGCGTATTCAGCTCCGCCTGAGCACGCCGCAGCTCCCGAAAATCAGCGCATCTCCCGGCCCACCCGAGCGCGCCCCGCTAGACTCTGATTGCGGGAAGGCCGATTCTCAAGACTCGCCACCAGCGAACCGGCGTAGCCCATCCGGCCAGCCTCGCAAACTTCACGCCGCTCACGCCTCCAAACCGGTCGTTGCGGCACCTGATGGCCCGCGTAAACTGCTCCGGTATGAGAAATCCAGGCTAGAGCGCGTTTCGAGCAGATCGAATCGTCATCCTCGTTTTCGCCGCGAAAGCGCAGGGCTGTCCGGGGAAATTTCTAGGAGCACCGGACGCGAGTCTCTGCGGCGTGCGTTGCACTTCACCGTCGTCATGCCCGGCCGTGTGCCGGGCAACCACGTCTTGCGAGCGTCGCCGGAAAGGCGTGGATTGCCGGGGCAAGCCAGGTCAAGCCCGGCCATGACGATAAAAGCGAGTCTGCCAGGGTAGGTTTGCAACCGCATTTCTTTCCCCGGACAGCCCTGCGCGAAAGCGGGGATGCAGGCGGGAGCGACGTGCGGTTGCTCCTGGGCCCCCGCTTTTCGCGGGGGCGACGGTGATGGTTCCACCTCGGAACCTGCGCTAGGCGTGGGATCGCTGCCACGGCGAGGCCGAGCCCGGCGAGATGCGCCGCCAGCCGAATCACCGTGCGCAAGCCCCTCTACATGGCGGCTCTCGTCGCCTCGCGCCACAACCCCGTCATCGCCGCCTTCTACCAACGCCTGCGGGCGCCCGGAAAGCCAGCCAAAGTGGCGCTCGTCGCTTGCATGCGCAAACTGCTCACGACCCTCAACGCCATCCTCAGGGACCGCCGTCCATGGCAACGCGCTTGACACCAAAGACAGTCGCTCCGCCCTTCAGGGTGGAGAAGGATTTACGATGATGTCCAGGCGAACTCGCGAAGGACAACCCGGCCGACCGCTCTGCGGTCGGCCCCGGAGGGGTGGTAAGCGA
>JBKQTR010000066.1:0-5793 GCA_052143095.1 Allostellaceae bacterium | reverse complement strand
ATCTATCTTGTCGACCGCTATGGCGAGCGGACGATCTACGATGTCGATTTCGTGCCGCTGGTCGACGACATGAGGGCGCCAGGGGTCGGGCTGACCGGCATCGATCATCTGACCCACAATGTGCATCGCGGGCGTATGGAGCTTTGGGCCGAGTTCTACGAGCGCCTGTTCAATTTCCGCGAGGTTCGCTACTTCGACATCGAGGGCAAGTTGACCGGACTGCGCTCAAAGGCGATGACCAGCCCCTGCGGGCGCATTCGCATCCCGATCAACGAGAGCGCCGACGACAAATCGCAGATCGAGGAGTATCTCGCCGCCTATCACGGCGAGGGGATTCAGCATATCGCGCTTGCCGTGCGCGACATCTACCGGACGGTCGAGGCGCTGCGCGCCGCCGGCATCAAGTTCCAGGACGTGCCCGACACCTATTACGAGCAGGTGGCGGCGCGCCTGCCGGGACATGGCGAGGACCTCGCGCGGCTCGCGCGCAACCGCATCCTCATCGACGGCGCGCCCGAGGCCGGCGGCGGGTTGCTGCTGCAGATCTTCACCGATACCATGATCGGGCCGATCTTCTTCGAGATTATCGAGCGCAAAGGCAATGAAGGCTTCGGCGAGGGCAATTTCCGCGCGCTCTTCGAATCGATCGAGCTCGATCAGATCCGGCGCGGCGTGCTCGATCCCGGCACGACCAGGACGGGGAAGGCGACATCATGAAGCTGGCGACGCTGAAAGAGGGCGGCCGTGACGGCACGCTGGTGGTGGTGAGCCGCGACCTCGCGGTCTGCGCGACGGTGCCGCAGGCGGCGAAGACGCTGCAGGCGGCGCTCGACCGCTGGCGCGACTGCGAGGCGGAGCTGCGCGAGGTCTACCGCCTGCTTAACTACCGTCAGCTCAGCCGTTCCACCCCCTTCCACGCCGCGGCGGCGGCGTCGCCCTTGCCCCGCGCCTATCAATGGGCCGACGGCTCGGCCTATCTCCACCATGCCGAGCTCGTGCGCAAGGCGCGCAAGGCCGAGATGCCGCAGAGCCTCTACAGCGACCCCCTGATGTACCAAGGCGGCTCCGACAGCTTCATCGGCCCCGAGGACGACATCCTCGCCGCCGACGAGGCCTGGGGCATCGATTTCGAGGGCGAGGTCGCGGTCATCACCGACGACGTGCCGATGGGTGTGAGCGCCGCGGCGGCAGGCGGGCACATCAAGCTTGTCCTCCTCGTCAACGATGTGAGCTTGCGCAACCTCATCCCAAGCGAGCTCGCCAAGGGCTTTGGCTTCTACCAGAGCAAGCCCGCGACCGCCTTCTCGCCGGTGGCGGTGACGCCCGACGAGCTCGACGGCGCCTGGGACGGCAGCACGGTGCACCTGCCGCTGGTCTGCCACGTCAACGGCCAGGAATTCGGCCGGCCCGACGCCGGCGCCGATATGAATTTCGGCTTTCCGGCGCTCATCGCGCATGCCGCCAGGACGCGCGAGCTCGAGGCCGGCAGCATTGTCGGCTCCGGCACGGTATCGAACCGCGATCCCGAGCGGGTCGGCTCCTGCTGCATCGCCGAGCGACGTATGATCGAGACGATCGCCGACGGCGCGCCCAAGACGCCGTTCCTGCGCTTCGGCGACCGCGTCCGCATCGAGATGTTCGACGCGCAAGGCCGCTCCATCTTTGGCGCGATCGATCAGAAAGTGGTGCCGCACCGGGCTGGCTGACGGCTGTCCCGGCGCCGGCAATCGCCGCTTGACGCCGTCCGCGCCGCGACGACACTGGACGCGTTCCCAGCGCAGGGTGCCCGCTCGATGAAGCTCTACGGCTATTTCCGCTCCTCCGCCGCTTTCCGCGTGCGCATCGCCCTCAACCTCAAGGGGCTCGACTACGAGCAGACAGCGATCCATCTGCGCAAGAACGAGCAGCGGCAGGCGGGGTATCTCGCGCTGCAGCCACAAGGCCTGGTGCCGGTGCTCGAGGAGGATGACGGCGAGATCCTCATCCAGTCGCTGGCCATCATCGAGTATCTCGACGAGACCCATCCGGCGCCGCCGCTGCTGCCGGGCCATCCTGCCGCGCGCGCGCGCGTACGCGCGCTGGCGCAGGCGATCGCTTGCGACATCCATCCCATCGACAATCTGCGGGTGCTGCGCTACCTCGTGAGGCCGCTCGGCCATGACGAGGCGGCGGTCGAGGCCTGGTTCAATCATTGGATCACGCTCGGCTTCGACGGCGTCGAGCACCTCCTCGCCGGGGACGGGCAGGCCAGCAAATTCTGTCACGGCGACGCGCCGGGCCTCGCCGATATCTGCCTCGTGCCGCAGGTGTTCAACGCCCGGCGCTACCCCAGCTTCGACATGACCCCCTATCCCGCCATCCGCCGCATCTTCGACCAGTGCATGAGCCTCGACGCCTTCGAGCGCGCTCGGCCCGAGCGCCAGCCCGACGCGGAATAGCCTCGCCGTGCCGCGTCATCGCCGGCTTGGCGCACTTTCCGTCGCGCTGTCGCTGTCGCTGCTGCCTGCGGCGGCCGTGGCAGCGGAGATTGCCGGGCCGCAGCTCGACGCGGCCGGCTTGCGCGCGGCCCGCGGCACGGCGCCCGAGCCGCAGCTTCGTCTCGTCTTCGATCTCCGCCGCGGCGACGCGCCGCCGGTGCCGCTCACCGTCCTGCTCGGCGTCGACTATGTCGATCTGGTCGAGGGCGGGCGTGAGACGCTCTATGACTTCCGGCTGCTGCGGCGGCTGAGCCTCGACCGCACGGCGGAGCTCTTCGCCAATTTCTCGCTCTATGGCGATGTGGCGTTCCGCCGCTTCGAGCTGGGCAAGCGCGTGACGCTGGCCGAGATGTTCGGCGAGGCGATCCCGGGAGAGCCGCTGCCGCTCGGTCTGCGGCCCTTCTGGCTGGAGAGCGATCTCGGCTTGCGCAGCGGCGCCAAGCAGCCGCCGGCGATCCGGAAGGAGACGATCGCCGATGGCGCGGTGCGCTTTCACGTCGACGGCGAGGAGGTGGCGCTGTTCGCTCCCGCGTCGCTAGCGGTGCCGGCGGAGCTGCGCCGGAGCTTCGCCCACTTCCTCCGCCTGCGCCTGCCGATCCATCCGGACATCCTCGCCGCGATCGCGCTCGACGGCAGGCTGCCGCAGCGTCTCGTCCTCGTTACCGCCGCCGCCGGCGAGCGCAGCCCCATGGGCCTTGTCCTCAGGGCTGCCACGCGTCCGGCGAGCGGCTATCCGCTGCCGGCCGCGTTCGCGCCGCGCCCGCTTGCCGGCCAAGCGGAGGATGCGGAAGCGCTGAGCTTGCGCGGGCTGCTGCCGGTGATGCTCGAGGCGGTGGCGGGCCGACGCGGCAACGGTCCGCGCCCGCTGGCGGACTACCGCCGCGCCGTCGACCAGGCGCTGCAGCGGGGGCAGGGCTTCGCCGCGACGCTGCTGCTGGCGGAGGCGGCGCTGCAATACGGTACCGGCGCCGGCGATTGTCCGGCGGTGCCGGGCCGCGGCGCCCAGTGTCGCGGCGCCGACGAGCTCGGCCGCATGCTTGCCGCCGATCCGCGCTCGGCGCTTTTCTACAAGGCGCAAACCGCCGAGCCCAAGGACCCCGCGGCGGCGGCGGCGGTGTGGGCAGGCTTGAAGCGCGACGACGTCGCCAACGGCTATGTCGTCGACGCTTTCCTTGCCGACCGGCTCAGCGCCGGCGGCCATCGCCAGGACGCCATGGGCGCCTTCTCGCGCGCGCTCGACGGCGATCCCTATCTCGCCGGCGTCTACAAGGAGCTCGGCGACCATTTCCTCCGGGCCTCGCGCACCGATCTCGCCTGGATCTGCTACGATCTCGGCCGCGCCTTGCCCGGCCGCGACGCCAACGACGCGCTCGCCGCCGTCGACACGCTCGAGGATGCGCTCGCAGCGGACTTTCCTGACTTCTTCTGAGTTGGGGTCGCCAGGCGCCGGCATGAGCGGCACCAAAGAACAAGGGCCGGGGAAGCTCCCCGGCCCTTGCCGTCCTCTGGAAGTCTTTAGCTTCCTAGAAGTCCATATCGCCCATGCCGCCGCCATGCGGGGCAGGCATCGACGGCTTCTTCTCCGGCTTCTCCGCGACCATCGCCTCGGTGGTCACGAGCAGGCCGGCGACCGAGGCCGCGTCCTGCAGCGCGGTGCGCACCACCTTGGTCGGATCGATGATGCCGGCCTTGATCATGTCGACATACTCGCCGCTCTGCGCATCGAAGCCGAAATTGGCGTTGTTGCTCTCGAGCAGCTTGCCGATGACGATCGAGCCGTCGACGCCGGAGTTCTCGGCGATGAGCCGAACCGGCGACTGCAGCGCGCGGCGGACGATGTCGATGCCGACCTTCTGGTCGTCATTCGACGCCTTCAGCTTGCTCAGCACCTTGCTGGCCAGCAGCAGCGCCACGCCGCCGCCCGGGACGACGCCTTCCTCGACCGCGGCGCGGGTCGCATGCATCGCGTCATCAACGCGATCCTTGCGCTCCTTCACCTCGACCTCGGTGGCGCCGCCGACGCGGATCACCGCGACGCCGCCCGCGAGCTTCGCCAAGCGCTCCTGGAGCTTCTCGCGGTCGTAGTCGGAGGTGGTCTCCTCGATCTGCGCCCGGATCTGGTTGGTGCGAGCGAGGATATCCGCCTTCTTGCCACCGCCGTCGATGATCGTGGTGTTCTCCTTCTCGATGCGCACCTTCTTGGCCTTGCCGAGCATGTCGAGCGAGACATTCTCAAGTTTGATGCCGAGATCTTCGCTGATCAGCTGGCCGCCGGTCAGGATGGCGATGTCCTCGAGCATCGCCTTGCGGCGATCGCCGAAGCCCGGCGCCTTCACCGCCGCGACCTTGAGGCCGCCGCGCAGCTTGTTGACGACGAGCGTGGCGAGCGCCTCGCCCTCGACGTCCTCGGCGACGATCAGCAGCGGCCGGCCCGACTGCACCACCGCCTCGAGCACCGGCAGCATCGCCTGGAGGCCCGACAGCTTCTTCTCATGGAGCAGGATGAACGGGTTCTCCAGCTCGCACACCATCTTCTCGGCGTTGGTGACGAAGTAGGGCGAGAGGTAGCCGCGGTCGAACTGCATGCCCTCGACGTCGTCGAGCTCGGTCTCGAGGCTCTTCGCCTCCTCGACCGTGATCACGCCCTCATTGCCGACCTTCTGCATCGCCTTGGCGATCATCTCGCCGATGTCGCGCTCGCCATTGGCCGAGATCGTGCCGACCTGGGCGATCTCGTCATTGGTCGAGACCTTCTTGGAGCGCTTCTTCACGTCCTCGACCACCGCCTCGACGGCCTGGTCGATGCCGCGCTTCAGGTCCATCGGGTTCAGGCCCGCGGCGACGGCCTTGACGCCTTCGCGCACGATGGCTTGGGCCAGCACGGTCGCCGTGGTGGTGCCGTCACCGGCGGTATCGTTGGTCTTCTGCGCCACCTCGCGCAGCATCTGCGCGCCCATGTTCTCGAACTTGTCGGCGAGCTCGATTTCCTTGGCGACGGACACGCCGTCCTTGGTGATGCGCGGTGCGCCGTAGCTCTTGTCCAGCACCACGTTGCGGCCTTTCGGCCCCAGCGTGACCTTCACCGCGTCGGCGAGGATATCGATGCCGCGCAGCATGCGCCCGCGGGCATCTCCGCCGAAACGTACTTCCTTGGCAGCCATTGTGCTTCTCTTCCTTGTTCAGGTCGGATTGGGGGATGGGCGATCCGGGCGAGGGGTCAGGCGGCTTTCTTCTTGGCGACCGGCGTGCCCTCGATGATGCCCATGATGTCGGATTCCTTCATGATCAGCAGCTCTTCGCCGTCGAGCTTGACCTC
>JBKQTR010000065.1:0-4512 GCA_052143095.1 Allostellaceae bacterium | reverse complement strand
GGTTCGCGGGGGCGGAGGATGCGGCCGCGGCTGCGATTAGATGGGCGGCTTTGCTTGGACCGAGCGGCTCTCGCAGTTGCTACGCAACCGCTGACGCCGCGCCCGACGAGCGCTAGAGCGCTCGCGGGGTCGCTGGCGCCGCCGCGGACAAACTCCCTGCGGGAGTTTGCCTAGCGGTCCCCGAACAGGAAGGCGAGGAGGACGTAGCGCGTGCCCGCGGTCACATGCATGGCCTCGTGCAGCAGCGAGCAGGAGAAGGCAATGGCGGCGCCGGTCTCCGGGCGATAGCGCTGGTCGCCGAATTCGGGGAAGCGCAGCTCGCCGCCCTCGAATTCCTCGGTGTTGAGGTTGATCGAGACGGCAAAGCGGCGATAGGCGACGAAGGCCTCGGAATTGTCGCGATGGCCGTGCAACTCGCCGCCGCGCATGCCCTCGTAGCAGCCGATGCGCATGCGCTCGCGCCGCGTGATCGGGTATTGGAAGGCGCGCTGGATCTCGGGAAAGAGCCGGCCTTTCAGCCGCGTGTCGATGAAGGTGATGGTGTCCGGCTCGACCAGCCAATGGTCGATGCGGTCGCCGCGGCCGTATTCGGGGATGCGCATCTTGTAGTCGGTGGCGATGTTATCGTCGCCGTGGCGCGGCTCGACGAAGATGTTGCCGCGCGTCTTGTAGACGGTGACGAGCCGCTCGCAATCGGCGCGGCTGAGCACATCGGGGACGATCAGCACCGGCGGGTGCGGCGCCATCAGCACCGGCTGGCGCTCGGCGGCCAGCCGCTCGACCACGGCCAGCGCTGCGCCCGGCTGCGCCGCTGGCGGCAGCTTGAGGATCGCCGCGACATGGTGGTTGGAGCGCAGCACAATGGTGGTCGGCGTGGCACTTCTGGCGGCGTTGAAGGCGCGGAAGGTGTCGCCGCTGCGGTCGAGCAGCACCGGGAAGGGCAGCGCCTGCTCCATCGCGATCCTGCCGGGCTCGAGGGTCACGGCAAAGAGCCGGGCGCCGGCGGCGGTGACGGCATCGAGCGCGGCGCGAAAGCCATCGAGCGCCGCGCCGATCTCGGCGGCGAAGCTCGGGCAGAAGACGAGCACGAGCGGCCGGCCGGCGACGGCGTCGGCGCGGAGATCGACGACCTCGCCCTCGAGCGACTTCAAGGCGCAATCGGGCGCAATGTCGCCCGGCGCCAGCGGCGGCTTGAACAGCGGACGGCTCGCGGCAGGAGCCTGGGGCATCGATCGCGACCGGGCAGCGGCGGAGAGCGATTAGGTATCAAATCGCCGCCGGCAGGGCAATCGGGCGCGCGGCCCCGGCGCGGCGGCGGCGCTGTCGGCCGGCGGTCAGAGCGGCTGGCGGATGCGAGGGTCCTCGGCGAACCAGAAGGCGAAGAGCAGCATGCTGACCGCCGCGCCGTCGTCGGACAGCGGCAGCGCCAGCATCTCGTGGCGCGACGGCCGCTCGTCCATGAAATAGTCGCCCTTGGTGCGATAGGGCGTGCCGCGCTCGACGATTTCGGCGCAGCGCCGCGCGAAATGCTCGCGCAGCTGCGGCAGCGGCACCTCGTCCAGCATCCGGCCGGTGACCTCGATGCCGGCCTTGCGCACGAGGTTGTCGCCGAAGAGGCGGATGCGGAAGCGCAGCGGCGTCCGCAGCACGTCGATCAGCGCGACATTGCCGAGCAGATAGCTGAAATCGAGCGGATCCAAGTCGCGCCGCGCCGGAAAGCGCCGCTTGCCGCGCTTGGTCTCCCAATAGTCGAGCAGCCGCAGCAGCGGCGGCGCCTCGATCTCCTTGTCGACGAGGCCCATCACCGCGCTCAGACGGCGATCGTCGCCACTTGCCCGGCGGTGGCGCCGGCGATGCGGCCGAAGACCGCGCCGGAGAGCAGCCCGGTGCCGCCGGGGTAGTTGAAATAGAAGAGGCCGCCGACCAACTCGCCCGCGGCGAAGAGGCCGGGGATGGGCTCGCCGTCGGTGTCGATGACGCGGCAATCGGTGTCGATGCGCAGGCCGCCGAAGGTGAAGGTGATGCCGCAGGTGATCTGATAGGCCTCGAAGGGCGGCGTATCCAGCGCATTCGCCCAGTTCGATTTCGGCACCGCCAGACCCTCGGTGCGCCGCCCGTCCTTGACCGTGGGGTTGAACGGGATGTCCTGGCGCACGGCGCGGTTATAGGCCGCCACCTCGGCGATGAAAGCCGGACGGTCGATGCCGTCGAGCTTCTGCGCCAGCTCCTCGATGCTGTCGGCGCGCGCCTTGGTCACCTGGCGGATGCGGTACTCCTCGCGCAGCAGATGCAGCACCTTGGCGTCGAAGACCTGCCAGGCGGTCTGCGCCGGCTGCTCGAGGATGGCGCGGCCGTATTTGGCGTAGGTGTAGTTGCGGAAATCGGCGCCTTCGTCGACGAAGCGGCGGCCGGTGGCGTTGACGACGATGCCGAAGGGATAGGAGTGCTTCTGGAAATTGTCGCCGACGGCGAGGTCGCCGAATTCCGGCGCGTTGCGATCCCAGGCCACGGCATGGCAGCCCGACCAATTGCCCCAGGGCATGGCGCCGGCCTCGAGCGCCATGCGGATGCCGTCGCCGGTGTTGAAGCGCGTGCCGCGCACCTTGGCGAGATCCCAGCCGGGCCCGAGATAGCGCGTGCGCCATTCGGCATTGGCCTCGAAGCCGCCCGAGGCGAGCACCACCGCCTTGGCGGCGATGTCGAAGCTGCGCTCGCCCTGGCGGACATGGACGCCGACGACGCGGCGCTCGTCGAGCAGCAGGCTCAGCACGCGGGTGCGGTAATGGATGGGGATGCCGTTGCGTCGCGCCGCCTCGTGCTCGGCGGCGACGAGACCGGGCCCGCCGCCGGTGGCCTCGACCGTGAGCCCGCCCCAGAAGCGCGTCTTGTCGCCGACCTTGAAGGCCTGACGGCCATAGGCCGGGAGAAATTTGACCCCCTTGCCGCGCAGCCAGACCAGCGTCTCGAGACTGCGCTCGATCAGCAGCTCCGCGAGGTCGGGGTCGCTGCGATACTGGGTGATGCGGCCGAGATCGTCGTAGAATTGCTCGCGCGTATAGGTGCCGTAATCGGTGCGCGCGATTTCCGCCTCGGTGAGCTCGGGGATGAGCTTCTTCAGATCCTCGACGCCGTTGTAGACGGTGCGGATGGCGCCGGCGGTGAAGCGGCTGTTGCCGCCGCACTCATCCTCGGGCGCGCGCTCCAGCACCACCACCGAGGCGCCCTTCTCGCGCGCCGACAGCGCCGCCGACAGCGCCGCATTGCCGGCGCCCACAACCACCACGTCGCAGCTCATTTCCGCCATGGCCGTTCTCGCTCTCCCGGGAGAACGAGATAGGAGCGGCCCGGCAGCGGCGTGTCAACCGGGAAGAGAAGTCGTCAGTTCACAGTCATCAGTTTTCAGTCAGGAAGCGACTGAGAACCGACGACTGACAACTGACGACTTTTCCGTTAAGCGTTAACCACGTTGGCAGGGAGGGATCGGGCGATGATGCGCGTGGCTATCCTGGACGACTATCAGGGCGTGGCGCTCAAGCTCGCGGATTGGCAGAGCCTCCATCCGCAGGCGCAGATGCAGGCCTTCATCGACCATCTCGACGGGCTCGACGCGCTGGCGCAGCGGCTTCATACCTTCGAGGGCATCGTCGCCATGCGCGAGCGCACTCCCTTCCCGCGCGCGCTGTTCGACCGTCTGCCCAATCTGCGCCTGCTGGTCACCGCGGGCATGCGCAACGCCTCGATCGACCTTGCCGCCGCCACCGAGCACAAGGTGCAGGTCTGCGGCACTGACATGCTGCCCTATCCCACAGCGGAGCTCGCCTGGGGGCTGATCCTCGCGCTCTGCCGCCATATCCCGCGCGAGGACCGCGCGGTGCGCGAGGGACGCTGGCAGACGACGCTCGGCATCGGCCTCAAGGGCAAGACGCTCGGCCTCCTGGGCCTCGGCCGGCTCGGCAGCCAGGTGGCGCGGGTCGGCAAGGCCTTCGGCATGGAGACCATCGCCTGGAGCCAGAACCTGACCGCAGAGCGCGCCGCCGACGGGGGCGCGGCGCTGGTGTCGAAGGAAGAGCTCTTCGCCCGCGCCGACGTCGTCAGCATCCATCTCGTGCTGAGCCCGCGCTCGCGCGGCTTGGTCGGCGAGGCCGAGCTCGCACGGATGAAGCCCACCGCCTTCCTGGTCAACACCTCGCGCGGGCCGATCGTCGACGAGGCGGCGCTGCTCGCCGCCTTGCGCGCCGGGCGCATCGCCGGCGCCGGGCTCGACGTGTTCGAGCCGGAGCCGCTGCCCCGGGACCATCCCGTCCTGCAGCTCGACAATGTCGTGCTCACGCCGCATCTGGGCTATGTCACCGAGGAAGGCTACCGCCTCGCCTACGGCCACGCGGTCGAGGACATCCGCGGCTTCCTCGAGGGCAAAGTGGTGCGGGCGATCAATCAGGTTTAGCGACAACGGCGGGGCTATGCTTGCACGGTGCGGCTCTCGCGATTGCTCCGCAATCGCTGACGGACAAC
>JBKQTR010000064.1:0-5632 GCA_052143095.1 Allostellaceae bacterium | reverse complement strand
TCCCCGCGTCGCCCCGAGGCGCCTGCCTCGAAGGGGCTGAGCAGGCCGGACACGCCGACCGTTCAAGGACAGGTCGACCATCCCTCCGCAACCGTTCGCCGAGGACCGGCACTTTCTCAAGCAGTCCGTCAGTTCCCAGCCGCCATCGGCTTTTGGCGCTTCCGATCGGCAGTCAGCGGCCGCCCTGCCGCGACCGGACAGCCCTGCGCGCCGCAAGTCTCGGCTGGAATGGCGCCGTGGCCTCTTCCCTGGCGGACATATGAACCCATAGACGGGTGGGTCGGAGAGCCGGCCGGCTTGTTGGGGCGGAGCATGTCGCCGGGAAAATGCGAAAGAGCGGCAATCGCTTGGCGGGAGAGGGCTCCATGAGCCGGAGTACACGCCGGTACGAGTTTGCGCCGCGCCTCATGACGCGCTTTGACTTGGCGGTCTATCTCCGGTGCTCGGAGGGTTGGCTGAAAGAGAATCTGCCCGCACTCCACGCCGAAGGCTTTCCCCAGCCCGATGGCTTGTTCGACCGGTTTGACAGTGCCGCGGTGGACGCTTGGTTCGACCGCCGCTCCAGCCTGTCGCCGGCCTCGGGGCAAGCGCGGGGGCTGGCGCCGGAGCCGGCCGCGACCGAAAAGAACTTTATGAAGAGAATCGAAAATGCCGATCTCTGACGACAGCAAGCCGTCCTTCTTCGTCGAAAAGAAGACCAGGCGCTCCATGCTCTACTATTGGCAGCCGAGCGCAAGCATGCGGAAGCAGGGTCATCGGCTGCGGGCGTTGGGCGACGACCGGGAGACCGCGCTCGAGAAATGCAAGCAGATCAACGCCCAAATCGAGCGTGAGAAGAGCCTTCCCGATTCGAGGATCAAGCATGGACCGTCTCGTGGCTGACCCGCGCGTTCAAGGACAATCACCGTTATCGCACGAAAAAGAAGAAGACCAAGCAGGGCTACGACCAGAATCTCGGGATCATCGAGCGCGTCTGCGGCGACGTCCGGGTCCCGCAGATCACGCGGCCGGTCCTCGAGGCTTTCTACAACAAGATGCACAAGCGCACGCCCTGGCAGGCGAACGCGGCCATGACGATGTTCCGGCGCATCCTGTTCTTCGCGGTGGCGCTCGGCATCATCCCGACGAATCCCGCCTCGAAGATGGAGATGTCGGGGAACACGCCGCGCCAGCAGAAATGGGAGGACGACGATCTCGAGAAGTTCCTCCCGGTGGCGAAGGCGCAGCGCAGGTCGATCTGGCTGGCGACGATCCTGGGCGCCGAGCTGGGACAGCGCAAGGCGGACATTCTCAACCTGCGGCGTGAGGACCTGGTGGTCCGCGGCTTTCACGTGCAGCAGAAGAAGGGCGGCGTGGTGGTCGAGGTGCCGTGCAGCAAGCGACTGCGCAAGGCGCTCGCGGAGATCCCGTCGGAACCGGGCTTCCTGGTGGTCTCCGAGACCACCGGACGGCCTTACCAGGAACACAACTTCAGCCACGTGTTCGCGGAGATGCGGGCCGACGCCGGGATCACGGGGCTGCGCTATCAAGATCTCCGCCGGACGTGCGTCGTGAATCTGGCGCGAGCCGGCTGCTCGCCGGCGGAGATCTCCGCGGTCACGGGCCACAAGATCGACACCGTGCTCGACATTCTCGAGACGTATCTGCCGCGGGACAGCGTGATGCCGGCGAACGCCATTGCAAAGCTCGATCGTTGGCGCAGCGAGGCGAGCAAGCGGCGCCGCCAGCGGCAACGCGACAAGGAGGAACGGAGCGCGGCCGACGCGGCCGCCCGAGCCGCCGCGGCCCGATCAAACCGGAAATAGTTCGGGAACGCCGTTGGAACCGCCGTTTGAACGGCGTTTGAAACGGCGCCCCGAGAGTGGTCTAAGCCGTTGTTCTAGTGGTGCCGACGCGCGGATTCGAACCGCGGACCTACTGATTACGAATCAGTTGCTCTGCCGCGGATAGGCCGGAGAGGCGGGGTATCCTTGCATGGACGGCTTGCAAATAACGCTGGTTGCGCTCCCCCGCAACCAACTTTGTCGAACGCGCCGCTTCCGCAAGGAAAGCGGCGTTTTTGCTGCCCGATAGCTGCAGCAGCGCGGCGAGCTCGCCGACGATCTCGACGGTCTTGCCGTCGGCGTCGGGTGTGACGCGGATCTCGTCGATGAGCCCGCGTAGCGCCTCGGCCGCCGCCGTCCGCGTGTCCTCGGTCAGCGCTTCGTGGAGCTGCGTCACCTTCTTGCGGTAGATCTCCGAGGCGTTCGGGTGGATGGTGATGGGCGGCGGCGCTTGCGATTGTGCGACGAGTTGAGTCTGCCGCGCTTCGAGTGCGGCGAGCTCGCGTTGCAGCGTTGCCGAGAATGCTCCGGCCTTGACCGCCTCGACGATGGCGCAGATCTCGCGCTCGATCTTCTCGAGCTCGCGCCGCCCGGCGTCAGCCTGCGAGCGCTTCTCGGCGGTGAGCCGATTGAGCTCGCGGTGGAACTCGGCCACGAATACCTTGACCGCCTCTGGCGACATCAAACGGTCCTTGAGACCGCGGAGCACCAACGTCTCGATCTCGTGGCGCTTGATCGTGCGCCGATTGCCGCAGGTCCCTTTGTTGCGGGCGGCGGAGCAGCCGTAATGGGCGGCGCCGACCAGGGACATGCCGCCGCCGCATACGCCGCAGCGGATGAGACCGGACAGGAGATGTCCCGGTCGCCGCGTTGCGGCGATTCCCGATCGCCTATTCCGGTTGGGGTTGCGCTTGCACTCCAGCTTGGCATCGAGGCCATGCTGTCGGCGCTTCGCCGCTTCCCAAAGCTCCTGGGGGACGATCCGCAGATGCGGGACCTCGACGATGCGCCGCTCGTCCTCTGGATTGAGCCGCGACACGCGGCGGCCGGTGTCCGGATTCTTGACGTATTCGAGCCGGTTCCACACGAGCCGGCCGACATTGAGATCTTCCTTGCTGAGGATCGACAGTCGTGATGGGCGCCTTTCCTAGCCGTTCGCGAGTTTCGCTATCCGGCCGGATCGATGCATTGACCTGGGCCAAGCAATCTGGCGAGTGGGGACCAAGCGCGTGATATCCGGCCAATTCTCCCGAGCGTGCGGGACCGCGTCGCGCACCGGCGATTGCAAAAAGGAGGTGCCGTTTGATCTGGCGCAAGGCGAGCCCGCAGCCGCCATCGCGTCCTGTCCAGGATCTGGCCTGCCAGTCGCTGCTGCGCTTGCTGGCGATTGATCGAGATCAAAGCGCCTAAAGCAAATGAGGCTATAAGTATGCTCTTGCCAAAATAGGATAGGCGGATGACTGATCTTTCGAAGCTTCGCGAGGACATGATCGAACGTCAGATCGCTGCGCGGGGCGTCCGTTCCGAAGCGGTGCTCCGTGCCATGCGAAAAGTCGCGCGAGAAGCTTTTCTCCCGGAGCGGCTGCGCGAATTCGCCTATGAGGATGCGCCGCTCCCCATCGCCGCCGGTCAGACCATTTCCCAACCCTATATCGTGGCGTTGATGACCGAGGCGCTGGTCCTTAAGGGCGGCGAAAGAGTGCTGGAGATCGGCACGGGCTCCGGCTATGCGGCGGCCATACTGGCCGAGATTGCAGCGGAAGTGTACACGGTGGAGCGTATTGGCGAGCTTGCCGAAAAGGCAGCTTCGACGCTGGGGGCTCTCGGGTACCGTAACGTCCATGTCGTGCATGCCGATGGGACCCTCGGCTGGGCCACGGCAGCGCCCTATGACGCGATCATAGTCGCGGCGGGTGGACCCGAGGTTCCGCAGTCGCTCAAGGAACAGCTGAAGATCGGCGGCCGGCTGGTAATTCCTGTCGGTACCGACCCGCGGGCGCAAGAGCTTGTGCGCGTCACGCGGATTTCGGACGACATGTTCACGACCGAGGACATCGCCGATGTCCGCTTTGTGCCGCTCGTCGGCAAGGAAGGATGGGCGCCGGAGGAGCTACCGGTTCCGCCGGGACCGCGCCCGGCGCGGGTGCGCCCGGCCGACGGTGACGTGGTGAGTGCAATCGCCGGATTCTCCGAGCCCTTCACTTCGATCGAAGGGGCGGACCTCGACACGCTGCTGGAGCGGATCGGCGACGCGAAAATCGTGCTGCTCGGCGAAGCGACCCACGGCACCTCCGAATTCTACCGCATGCGCGAGCGCATCTCGCAGGAGCTGATAGCGCGCAAGGGGTTTCGTCTTATCGCCATCGAAGGGGATTGGCCGGATGTTGCGCGTCTCGATCACTATGTGCGGCATTTCGAATTTCCACCGAGCGAGTGGACGGCGTTCGCCCGCTTCCCGACCTGGATGTGGCGCAACAACGAAGTGCGGTCGTTCGTGGATTGGCTGAACGCGCACAATGCAAAGCGAAATCTGGAAAACCGGACAGCGATCTATGGGCTCGATCTTTACAGCCTCTACACGTCGATCGGGTCGGTGCTGAAATATCTTGACGATGTTGACCCCGCCTCCGCACGTATCGCACGACATCGCTATGGTTGCCTGACCCCCTGGCAGGCGGATCCCGCAACCTATGGCCATGCGGCGCTGACCGGTGCCTACCGGACGTGCGAGAAGGAGGTCGCGCGAATGCTGGAGGACATTCTCCACAAGCAAAGCGACTACGCCGCCCGTGATGGCGAGCGCTTCATGGATGCGGTACAGAATGCCCGCCTGGTGACGGATGCCGAGCGCTACTATCGGATCATGTATTACGGATCCCGCGAGTCTTGGAATTTGCGCGACAATCATATGTTCGAAACACTGAAGACCTTGCTTGCCTTCCATGGGCCCGAAGCCAAGGCCATCGTGTGGGCACACAATTCTCACATCGGCGACGCCGCCGCGACGGAGATGTCGGCGCGCGGTGAGTACAATATCGGCCAACTGTGCCGGGAAGAATTCGGCAACGGCGTCTATTCGATCGGGTTTGGAACCCATTCGGGGACGGTTGCGGCGGCGTCCGACTGGAACGGGCCGATGGAGGTCAAGGCGGTGCTGCCCTCGCTCCGGCAAAGCTATGAATGGCTGTGCCACGAGTCCGGCCGTCCGCAATTCATGCTGCCGTTGCGCAGCGGTAGGGCCGTGGAGGTTCGCGACAGGTTGACGAAGCCGCGCCTGGAACGGGCAATTGGCGTGATCTACCGGCCGGAGACAGAGCTCGCGAGCCATTATTTCCAGGCCATTCTGCCGGCCCAGTTCGACGAATATATCTGGTTCGACGAAACCCGCGCAGTGACCCCGTTCGGGACGAAGGAGCTCGAAGGACTTCCTGATACCTATCCCTTCGGCTTGTGAGACCGAGATGCGGCGCTTAGGTCACGCGCCGCGTGTGCTGTCTACGCAGATGAATTCCTTTGCTGACTCGCTTCGTCTTCTGCGCACTCCCCGTTTCGGTACGTTCTGTATCGCCAGTCTTCTGTCGAATCTCGGCACCTGGGCTCAGCAGGTCGCCGAGCCATGGCTGTTGCTGAGCCTCGAGAATTTCATCCGGAGTGGCTTGCGGCCGCGGATCGGGTAATCTGCTGCGGGATGATCGACAGTCTGAAGCTCCTGGCATGCTTGGTGGTCTCAGTGTTAGATCCAAGGGGCGACTTGAAGCTGAGATCGTCATTCTTCGACATCAACTGAATGTCCTGCGCCGCGGGATGCC
>JBKQTR010000063.1:0-27674 GCA_052143095.1 Allostellaceae bacterium | reverse complement strand
CCTCGTCCCAAAAATCGACGTTGATGATGTACGCCCAACGCCCGTCAGACCCAATCAAGCCGTGGTACAGAGCTTCGCCATAATCCGGGCGTGGCAACTCAATGAGCTTCGTCGTCGGCCAGGTCGCCGCAATCTCGCGGGCAACGTCCAAGGTCCCGTCGATACTGCCGTTGTCGACAATGACGAATTGCCAATGACCGGGGCCGACGATGCGGTCGAGCGATTGCCCAAGGCCGGTCGCCATCTCCCCGAGGTCATCCGCCTCATTGAATGCAGGCACGATTATGGAAAGTTCGACCATCTTCCGCTCACTCCGGTCGCCGCGTCGAGCCCCGACAGAGCGATATACCATGGATCTCCCGCCCATGCCTAGGGCGGGCGTTGGTGGATGCCGGCAATGCTTCAGATACCGCCTGGGGCTCGCAGGCGCGGCTCGACGGCGGCGAGAACTATGACCGCTAGCTCGGGCCGAGACCCGATCCCAACCGCGGGTCAGAGCTCTGCTTGAGGCCAACCTGCCGAGATGGCCAGCGCCTGGAAACGCGGCGGGACACGACCGGAGCTGACGGCGGCGATTGGACGTCGATTCCGTCCGCTCAAATCCTGGGATGCGAGCCGCGTGTCAGCGACGGGCTCAAGTGGCGCATTTCAGGAACCAGCGGACGGTTCGCTCCAGGCCCTCCTCGAGTTCGACCTGAGCGCGCCAGCCGAGCCGCGTCCGTGCTTTGCGCACATCGGAGTAGTTGCGCTTTACGTCACCGACGCGGGGCTCGGCGTTGCCGATGCCCGCGACGCGAATCTGGTGTCCGGCAAGCACCGCGGCCAACCGCTCAGCCAATTCGCTCACCGTCGTCTCCGTGTTGGTGGCGATCTGGAACGTCTCGCCGCCGATCGCTTCCACGATACCGCTCCGCACAATCGCATCGGCAATATCGTCGACATAGACGAAGTCGCGGGTCTGCCGCCCGTCGCCATAGATTTCCCACGCCTCGCCGTTCAGCGCTTCGCGGATGAATTTGGCAACGACGCTCCCCTTATGAGAGGAGTAGGGGCCATAGCAGTTGCCGAAGCGCAGCGCCACCGTATCGATGCCGTAGCTGCGCTTGTAGGCCGAGCAGTAGGCTTCGCCGGCAAGCTTGCTCGCGCCGTAGGGAGATACCGGATGCGCCGCCAATTCCTCATGGATTGGCGGTTCGCATTCGCCAATCGGCGCACCACTCGAGGCGAAGACGAAGCGCCTGACATTGCCGTGGCGGCAGGCTTCAAGGTAGTTGAGCGTGCCGATGACGTTGATGAGGCAGTCGCGGCGTGGGTCGGCGACCGAGGGGCCGACCCCGGTATTTGCCGCCAGATGAACCACGACATCGACACCGGCAACCGCCTGTCGCGCCAGCGTCTCGTCTCTGACGTCGCCGACGAAGAGTTCGATCGGCGCAGCCTCGGCACTGGCACGGGCACTCGACCGTCCGGGATTTACCTCGATCACGGGGCGGATTGCAGCCAGATCCTCGCGCGCGCCGACGGAAAGGTCGTCGACGACGCGAACAGCGGTATCCGGCCTGGCCAGCAGCAGGCGGATCAAGTTGCGGCCGATAAAGCCACACCCGCCGGTCACCAGCCAGAGCATTGTCTCACCGCCAGCGGACGCGCGGCAGGATGCTATCGACGATGATCCGCTCGCGATGGCGCAGCACCTGCTCGATCATCGCGGCGATGACATCGTCGGTCATGAAATGCGGCTTTAGCCCGAGCTCCAGCAATCCCGAATGAGCGGGGTTGTAATAGTGCTCCTCGAGCTCCTTGCGCGGATTATCGACGTGCTGCACTTGCACCACCAGTTCCATCCGCGTTCCAACCCCGCGTATGCGCTCGGCAAGCTCGTTCACCGAAAAAGTCTCGGTGAATTGGTTGAGAATGCGGAGCTGGCCCTTCGCAGGCGGGTTCGCCGCCGCAAGGGCGATGCATTGCAGCGTGTCTCGGATGTTGAGATATCCGCGTATCTGGCCGCCTTTGCCGTAGATCGTCAGCGGCACTCCGGCAACTGCCTGGACGAGGAACCGGTTTACGACCGTGCCAAAGATGTCGTCATAGTGGAAATTCGGCATGAGCCGCGGGTCAAGATCGGATTCATCGGTGGAAAGACCGTAGACCGGTCCCTGCATGAGGTCCGTGACCCGCAACCCGTAAATCCGCACGTAGAACCATAGAAGGTCGGTGTCGAGCACCTTCGTCGTATGATAGAGGCTGCCCGCCTGCCGGGGATAGAGGAACTTCTCGCGCCTTCCCTTATGTGCAATCTCGATCCAGCCTTCTTCGATATCGATGTTCGGCGTGCCGTATTCGCCCATCGTTCCGAGCTTAATGACGTGGCAGTCCGGAGCATGCTTCAGCACCGCCCAGATCGTATTGAAGGTCGCAGTCAGGTTGTTGGCGAGCGTCCTGTGCGCTTCGTGATAACCGATCATCGAATAGGGTGCCGAGGGCTGTTCCGCATAGTGCACGATCGCCTCCGGCGCGAAGCGTTGCACTACGCCCGCGAGGAAATCGAAATCGCAGCAATCACCCTCGGCAACCGCGATCTGCTTGCCGTTCGCCTGCTCGAATATAGCCGCTCGCTCCGGAAGGCGAGGGTTGGGCATGAGCGCGTCGGACTGAGTTGCCGCGGCGATATCTCGCCGCAGATAGTTGTCGACGACACACACGTCATGGCCAGCACACCCGAATGCCATCGCCGTGGGCCAGCCGAGATACCCATCGCCACCGAGGATCAGAACGCGCATGTGCGTCTCACGAGGTGGGCGCTTCGGCGTCTTCGCCGATCAACCCATTCTCATAGAGGAACATCGTCAGCTCATGCTGTGACAGAACTTTCTCGTTCGCCGAATTGTAGGGCCGCTGTACGTTTCCGCCGATCATGCCGTCGTACTGCGGCGTCTCCTCCCGAAGCATGGCCGGCCGGACGACGAAATAGCGCTCGAGCTCCAGCGACCGGCGGATCTCCTCCTCATTCATGAGCTCCTCGTAGAGCTTCTCGCCGGCTTTCGCGCCGACGACGCGAAGCTCGATGTCCTCCGGGCGACGGCCACAGCGAGGCGCTTGCTCGCGGATCATGACCGCCGCCAGATCCGCAATCCTGATGGACGGCATCTTGGTGATCAGGACATCGCCGGGCTGGCCGAGGACGGCGGATTCGACCACCAGCCAGACCGCTTCGTCCAGCGACATGATAAAGCGTGTCATGCCGGCGTCCGAGAGAGTCACCGGGCCACCCCGCCGGATCTGATCGCGAAAGATCGGGATCACCGATCCGCGGGAGCCCAGCACGTTGCCGAAGCGCGTCGACAGGAACGCGGTGCCAGAACGCGGGGAATCGATGGCCGCTGCGGTTACCAGCCGTTCGCCCATCAGCTTCGATGTCCCCATGACGTTGGTGGGGTTCACCGCCTTGTCGGAGCTGGTGAAGACGAGGCGCTCGATGCTGTTCTCGACCGCACACTGTATAACGTTCTGAACGCCTAGCACGTTGGTTTGGATAGCTTCAAGCGGCGAGCGCTCGCAGATATAGACGTGCTTGTACGCCGCGGCGTGGAACAGCACGTCAACATTGCGCGTCTCTCGCAGCAAGGTGGCGAGATCCCTGATATCGCACAGTCGGAAGCGGGCATGAGGATGGCGCGCGTGCCGTTCCTCCAGGAACATCAGTTCGCTCTCGTTGTGATCAATACCGGTGAGAGCGCCGACCTCCAACCGTTCCAGCAATTGGCGCACAAGCTGCTGGCCCACCGTACCGCATGCGCCGGTGACCATAACCCGTTTGCCCCGGAAATAGGTGCGGACGCGCTCGGAAAGCGAGGCTGGCTGCGGAGGCTTCATCACTTGGACGTTCAGGTCTCGATGCTCGCAGTATCCGAACGGGCCTCTGCCTGTCCAGCGCAAAATGTTGGTCGGGCGAGTCGGGTATTCATTGGCCCTGGGGCCGCCCGTCCTCGAGGGAACGGGCGGCCACAGGCGCGCCGGCCTGGTTTTTGCGGGAGACGGCGGTCCTGGCCGTTGGCGGACACATTCACGCAGCGCGGCCCAGGATGGGCTAGCGGGGCCGAGTTTATCGAGGTCTGCCGGCCAGCCTGGCCGCGGGTTGGCTCCGAAAGCCTCTTCCGGAAGCGACGCGCCTGGCCGCGGGCGCGGGCACAGGCGCTACAGACAGGGCAGCACGTGACGAGGACGCCGACACTGACAGCGGCATTCTGGTACTCGCTAGCGGTAAGGGCAACTCGCGCCGCGCCCTCGCGCGGGCAACACTGCGGCTCCATGCCGTGAACGCCGCGGCGGGACTCACTTTCGAACGGGCGGTAATGGCGATCCGCCGGCGGCGGGAGCTACTGTTAGGCCGAGGACATATCTGCCAGCGGCCACCGGCAGCGCCGTCACGGCGGTCAGAGGCAGCATGAGATAGACGAGGATCGTTCCGCAGAGCAGCGGGTTGGATACTGTAACCACGGGAACGAGCGCCGCGAGCGCGAGACCGGCGGCGCCTGCTGTGAACAATGCTCCGGCCCTCGGGTCGATCTTTGGCAACAGGAGGCCGATAAAGACGATGGCGGAAACGGAGGACAGAACGAGCGCGATGATGGCGTGGCGGAATTCACCCGGCGACGTCCGAAAAGTATTTACTACGGTCGCGTATTCGTCGGCGATGTTATCATAGAAGGATTCGAGAAAGAGCCACGGGTGCTTTCTTATGAACCTGAAATAGAGGGTACGGACAATTTTGTCATAGGCCCCCATGTCCCGCATGGGGTCGATGGCGATAATTCCGTCGATCTTGAAGGCAATGGGAGAGCTTGAATCGTTCCGTGCCCGTAGCTCGGCGAGCACGGCATCATAGACCATATTGTCGCTGAGCGGGGGGTGGCCATAAAGATACTGTTCCCTGATCTCCGGATGGACGATCGCGAGCCCGCTCAGCATCTGCCCATAGAGCGAGTGCCAGATGACATGGGTCTTGACCTCGTCGCGATATTCCTTCGCCGGCGCATAGCGCATGTAGCCGATCAAACCGACGCTGGCGACGAGGACGATGGCGGCCGCCCAACCGCGCTGCAGAGCCCGCGGCGGCGGGCCGCGGAAGCGGGAGCCTAGCCATCGCCAGACCTCGCGATAGGGCAGCACGAGCCCCCCGGCGGCGAGCAGCATCAGCGGAATCCAGGCTACTTCCAGGCGGCAGAACAAGTAGAACACGAGCAGCAAGACCTGAAGGCCGACACAACAAAGCTGCCGCGCAGTCGCTGCCGCGCGGCGCAGGATCACGAGCAGAACGTGAAGCCCGGGGAGCAACGCTGCGACGGAATAGAAGCGGCTGTTGGTGACCGATCCGAGGGTATGCTCGCCGAGATCCTGAACGTAACCTGTCAGAAGATAGTGACCGATGAGATACATCGACAAGACATAAAGGCAGATCGGGGATCGCCAGAAGGCGACTAGAAAGATCGCGGCTGACAGGCCTAGAAGCAGGTAGTAGAAGTAAAACAGTGACGAGACGTGAACGCCGAAGATCTCGAAGCTGAAATAGACATAATCGATCCAGCCAAGGTCATTGCCGCGGATCAGAATCGGCTTTTCACTTCGGTCGATCGGCGTGGCCAGGGCTTCCGCAAGGACGTGGTCCACAAAGGTACCATCCTTTTGGCGAGCCCAGACGACGTTGATGTCAAAGTCCTCGTTCGGCAGCGCCCCAAATCCGTTGCGGACAAACACGCGCTCGATCGATTTGAATCCCAGGTAGCCGCTTGGCGGGTTGTCGCGCATGCGCGATAGGGCGACGACGAAGGTTTGACGCCAGCGATAATGCGGATCGTAGAGGGTATCGACCTGATGCAATGCGACGCCGCGCACGATGCTGAGGGCGAGCAGTCCAAGCACCATCATCGAACCGATGATGGCGAGCGTACGCGGGCTTGTCCGGATGCTGCGCAAGTCGATTGACGAGATCATTACGGTCACGGCCGTAGGGAAGGCTTCGTTTGTTGTGCGGCCCGGCGCCGGAACATGAGCTCGCCGGAATTGCGCCCTTTAGCCAAGCTGTTCGCGGGAGGCGACGGGGTGATCAGCTTCGCGGATTCATTACCTAGCGTCAAGCCGTTGACGTTGCGAACTCCGTGGCCATCGTTTCTGACAACGCCTGAGCTTGGGCTTATCGCGCGGCGTCGCAGCCAGTACTGTGCCTCAGCGCAAATCGGCGACGGGGCTGTGGCTGAGCGCTCCTGCGGCTCGATCGCTATCGTTGTGGCCACGCCACGGATTGCGAATCCCGATCCCTGAGCCTCAGGAGAATATCGACGATGCGCTCGGCCTGGTCGGCCGAGAGGCCGTGCCAATTGGGCAAATTGATCATGCTACGGGCCCAAATCGCGGCGTTCGGGCAGCGCTCCGCCTGGTCCCGGTAAACCGGAAGCTGCGCGCACGAGTAGGGCAGGAAGAGGCTGACTTGCACGCCCTCTGACCGCAGGCCCGCGGCGGTTGCCTCGCGCGCGGCGACGGCCAGGGGATATCTGGTCCAGTTTGGCCGATGCGAGTGCCCGAAGGTGCGAAAGTCCTCCTCGCGCAGACGGCGCTCGTAATATTGGGCGATGCGCGAGCGGGCGGCCAGGAACCCGTCGAGGTTGGCGAATTGCCGAAGCCCGATCCTGGCCTGTAAGGCCGCCGGAAGCACCGCGCCATCCGAAGGGTGCTGCGGTACCGCGGGCGGGAGCCAATCGCCTCCCTCGGTTGGAAACATGCCGAGCCTTCGGCCCAGCAGGTCTACGAGGCTGAGGGCGGGCTCGCGGAACGCAAGCCAGACGGCGGCGGTCCTGGCCGCCTGTTTCAGCGTATGCGCCAGACGAGGCGGCACGCAGGCTGCGTCGCGGAATTCCCTGACCGCGCGATGGATCGCTGCGTCGCGCAGCAGCAGCACGCCGCCCGATAGCGCCGTTACCATTTTGCCAAGGCCAAGGCTGAAGAGCATGCCGTCGGCGTTGCGGGCCTGCAGCCCGCCGCTGTCGAAGGCACCGTAGGATTGGGCCGCGTCGTAGAGGATGAAGGCGTCGGGAGCGGCAGCGCGAATGGCACCTTCGCAGTCCCGATCCACGGGATAACCGAAAAGTGGCGTGATGATTGCCATTGCGGAACTCGGCGTTACCGCGGCGCGCCACTCGGCCGAACCGGGAAGGAAGTGATCGGGAGCGCTGTCGACGAGTCTTGCGCGGTTTCCGGAGAGCGTCACCGCATAGGGGACCTCCGCGCAGATGTACGCTGGACAGAGCACCTCGCGCTCGCGCCAATGCAGCGCTTGAAGCAGCCCAAGGAGCGCGCTCCGCGCGTAAGGAAAGAGCACGCCATAGGGATAGCCGAAGCGATCGGCGAAGGCTTGCTCAAGCGCCTCGGCCGGCCGCGGCTCGTCCGCGAGGGCCGCGCGCCAGATGTCGTTCAGACTGAGATTGGAGCGAACGCGCGCGAGCATATGTCGTGCCTATGGAACGGCGCCGCCCGGGGGCTTGACGAACGAGACGATGACGTTGGTAGCGAGCGGCTCGAATAGGCTTCTGGTTTTCGTCGCGCAACGGTTCCAGGGCAACGGAAAGTGCGTCCAGAAGACTGTCTCCAAGGACAAGGGAAGACCTCGCGCCGCCGCCGCTATGTCATCGGCAGTGCGCAGCGTCATGGGCAGCGTTGCCGGGCCGCCGCGAACCGGCTTCACCGTCCTGAACAGGCGCATCCCCAGGCGGAGCAGGGAGGTACGATTGATTGTGCTGATCGCGATCCGCCCTCCGGGTTTGCATACGCGCGCAAATTCGGCCAGGAGCGCCGCCGGCTCCGCGAGGTACTGCAGCATTTCGAACGAATAGACAAGATCGAACTGGTCCGAGCCGAAGGGAAGCGACAGAGCGTCGGCATTATAGACAAACATGCCCCGCTCTCGCGCGCGCATGCACATGCTGAGAGAATAGTCGATGCCGAGCACCTGTTGACGAGGCGCAAGCCGCCCCCAAAACGTGCCGTTGCCGCACCCGACATCCAGAACTCGCGCGCCGTCCGGCAAGCCCCGAAAAACAGCCCGCAAACCGTCGACGAGGTAATGCTGTTGTCTCGCCGTCCGATAGTCGAGGGCGGCCGGCGTGTCGCCGCCGGGGGCCGAGGCTTGAGTGTCGAATAACGACTGCCACTCGCTCGTTTCCTTCGTGCTCGGCAGGAAGCTAAGCACGCCTCGAGTTAGCCTGGCCTCGAAACCACACCCTGAGCAACGCGGCTGCAGCGAAAGGCCGCGAAATTGAATGGGCGACCGGCAGCGCGGACAGCTATGCTGCAAGGCTTCCGCCCATGACGGCAACGCTTGCTCCTGACACTTTTCGCCCATCGCGGTCCCCCAGAGGAGGCGCTCGCCTTTGTGGGTTCGCTGGCAGGCGCCGAGAACGGCGAGCCTAAGGGGCTGGGACGTGGCTTTCAAGGACAGGCGACCGAGTCGCGGCGACGCGGGCCCGGTTTCTGTCACCTCACCGATGCGGTCGGAGGTAGTGCGAAGCAGTGTATCCTTGAACCCACCGGCGAGGCCGCGTAATCTGCGCCCGACCAGCCCCGAGATCCCAAACAATCCTGAAGACGTCTCTAAAACATGGATGGACGTATCGGCTTGCAGGTCAGGACAGTGCTCGAGGCCGACCTTCCGAGATGGCAGGCATTTGTCGACCGGACGGCCGGCGCGGGCTGCATGCATCATGCCGGTTGGTACAACGTGCTGCGCGACGCTTACTGGGTAGCGCCGCATTTCTTGATGGCCAGCGACGAACGGGATCAGATCCGCGGCATCTTGCCCTTGTATTTCAGCCGCTCACCGCTCACCGGCAGGCATCTGTCCTCGCTGGAAGATGGAGTCCTGAGCGACGATCCGCAGGCGGCGCGATTGCTGATCGAGCAAGCGACGGCGCTGCGCAAGCGCGTTGGCGCGCGATATCTTCAGCTACGCGGCGGCCCTGCCGACGGTGACGGTTCAGCGGTCATCGTCCCGACGGTCCAGACGGTCATTCCCACGGCGCTCTCCATCGATGCCATCTGGTCCGCCGTCAAGAAAAAGACCCGTTGGGCTGTCAGGCAGGCGGAAAAGCAGGGTGTCACCATCGAATTTGATGCGAACTTGTCCAGGCTCGATGAGTTCTTCCGTGCTTATGCCGAGCATATGCGTCAGTTGGGAACGCCGGTATTCGGTATCGGCACGTTCAGAGCCATCCATCGTCATCTCGGCAACGAGCGGCTGCGAATGTTCGTCGTCAGTCACGAAGGGAAACTCATCGGCGGCATGCTGTGCATCGTGAACCGCGACCAGTGGACCGACTATTACGCGATCGTTCGGCCGTCCGAACGCACCGAATTTGCCAATTACCTGCTCTATTGGCACGCCATTCGAGCCGCTGCGGCGGCCGGTGCTGGACGACTCAATCTTGCCCGCAGCGCGCCCGGCAGCAACGTACATATGTTCAAGCGGAAATGGGGAGGGACGGACATTGAAGTTCCCTACCGCTTCTACATGGCGCCGGGTGCGCGTCGACGCAGCGGATTGGAGACGATGAAGCAACGGCGCGGTTTGGCACAGGCCGTGTGGTCGCGTTTGCCGGCGCCGGACTGCAACAGGTTAGGCCCGCTGTTGCGCAAGCAGCTCCCTTTCATCTGAGATCCGCGGCATGGCACCCGACCATTCGATCATCCGCCGCTCGCTCTTTCTCACCGCGTTCTTCGTGCTCGGACATGCGTTCTACTACTTGCTCCTGGCGGTGGGAAACCGCATCCTCCGCCCGGAAGTGTTTGGTCTCTTCTATACAAGCCTCTCGCTCTACAACGTCATTTTCACGCCGGGTCTCGTGCTGACGTTTGTCTACGCACAGCACTTCGCCGGCGTTGCCGCTCGACGGGGGAACAGCGCGATTTATCTCGAGGTCCGCCATGTCCTTTTGCTGTCGCTCCGCTGGGGAGGCCTTTTCCTCGCCGCGGTGTTGATGGTGCTGGCGGTGCTGCGTACCATTCTCGGCATTGAATCGTTTCTCGTCGTGCTACTCGTTATCGCCTACTGCTACGCCGCTTTCATCTTCGAGACGGCGCGCACGGCGCTCCAGGGCCTGTTGCGCTTCTTCGAATACGGCATGGCCTGGGTATTTTGGAATCTCGCCGAATGCGTGTTTGCGGCGGCAGGTTTCTATTTTATCGGGACGGTTTGGTCGGGATTGGCAGGGTTCTTGGCAGGAACGCTGCTGGCCACGGCGGTGCTGATCGTAGTTCTATGGCGCCGCTGCGATACGGCGTCTTCCCCGTTGGCGCCGGCGCCGGCGATCAATCTCGGCTCGGTGATTCCGTTCATCGTCGGGTACGGATTGTTCACTGTGCTTGCGAATGTCGACGTGCTTCTTGGCTATGTTCTGCTCAGCCGCGAGCAGCTCGGGGTCTATGCGGCGTCTTCGATGCTGCCCAAAGCGATGGCTACGGCCACTTTGCCCGTCGCCCAGGTGGCCATGCCGGTGATCACCCGGCAGGCGATCGCCACGAGCGGCGTTCGGACCTCCGTGCTCAAGGCGGTTCTGGTCTGCCTTGCCGCCGGTGTCATGGGCTGGGCCGTCTTGACCCTGGGCAACCCGCTGATTTGCAATAGCCGTTTCGGCTTGCGGTTCTGCGAGGGAGGATTGCTGGAGTTGCTCGCGCTGGCGGCGATGCCGCTCGGCGCGTTGCGCGTTCTCGTCATCTCCAACATGGCCACGGGCAGGCGCTGGCGTTCACTCGTCCAATTAGTCGCGCTGGCTGTGTTCCCGCTGGTCGCAATGGCGTTTCCCGGAGGTGCGGCGAGACTTGCCGAGCAATACATGGCGGCGTCGTGGGGTTTGATGGCGCTTTATTTGATCATCGCCGTGAGCGAGGGTGGGTTCCGCGGGCTGCTGCGGCGGCAACGCGAACCCTTCGCACCCTGAGCACCGCCGAGGCGGCTCACTCCGCAAGCGGCGAGGGCGGTGTCTCGGGGCGCGCGGACGGGTCGGCCAGCGTCGAAAGCCAACGTGCCGCCGCCAGCGGTACCGCCGTCACGGCAGCCAGCGGCAAGATCGAATAGACAAGTATCGTGCCGCAGAGGAGCGGATCCTCCACAGTCACGACCGGGATCAGCGCGGCGCCGGCGAGGCACGCTGTACCCGCCAGGAAGCGTTTTGTTCCGCCTGCCTCGATCTTTGGCAAGAGGTAGCCCAGAAACAGCAACGCCACCGAAGCTGACAGGACGAAGGCAATGACGCCTTCTCGAAGCTGGTCGTGCGATCGGCGAAGGACGCTCGATACGGTGTCGTACTCATCGTAGATGTTGTCGTAGAAGGATTCGAGGAGCAGCAGCGGATGCTTCTTGATGAAGCTCAAGTACAGGCTGCGGACCATGGCGTCATAGACCCCCATGTCGCGCATGGGGTCGATATAGATGACCCCGTCGCTGCGGAAGGCAATGGGGGAGCTGGCGTCGTTGCGAGCTCGCAATTCCTCCAACACGGCTTGGTATGCCACATTGTCGCTGCCCGGCACATTGCCATGAAGATATCGGTTCTTGATCGATGGGTGGCTCTCCGCCAGTACGCTCACGAGCTGCGCATATAGCGAGTGCCAGAAGACATGCGTCTTGACCTCGCGGCCATAATCCTGCGCGGGGGCGTAGCGCATGTAGCCGAGGAGGCCGAAGCAGCCGAGCAGAACGACCGCCGCAGCCCAGCTTGCCCGCAATGCATTCCACCGGGCGCTGCTCGCCCGCGAGGTGAGCAGGCGCCAGCCTTGCCGGTAGGGCAGCGTAAGCGCGGCAACGCCCGCAAGCATCATGGGGAGCCAAGCCACCTCGAGGCGGCAAAATGCATAAAACATTAGCAGCGCTGTCTGAACGGCCGTGCAACATATGGTCCGCAGCGTCGGCGCCTCACGCCGAAGGATGACGAGCAGGATATGCAAGGCGGGCAACAGTGCCGCTGCCGAATAGAAGCGGCTGTTGGTGACCGACACTAGATAGTGCTCGCCGAGGTCTTTGATGTAGCCGATGAGCAGATAATGCCCGATGAGGTACATCGAAAGCACATAGAGAGACGCCGACGATCGCCAGAATACGCCGAGGAACATGGCTGCCGACAGGCCGAGAAGAAGGTAATAGAAGTAGAACAACGATGAAACATTAAGGCCGAAAATCGCGAAGCTGAGATAGACGTAGTCGACCCAGCCGAGATCATTGCCGCGAATGAGGATCGGCGCTTCGCTCCTGTTGATCGGGACGGCCATGGCTTCCGCGAGCACGCGGTTGAGGAACGCGCCGTCCTTTTGGCGAGCGGTTACCCGCCCCATGTCAACATCTTCTCCCGGCAGTATACCGAAACCGTTGTGGACAAAGACGCTCTCGATCGATTTGAAGCCGAGATAGCCACCCGGCGGATGTTCACGCATACGCGACAACGCCACGACGAAAGTCTGACGCCAGCGATAGACGGGGTCGTAGAGCGTGTTCACCTGCTGCTGCTGCACGCAGCGCTCGATGCTGAGGGCCAGGAGCCCCAAGGTGATCAAGAGTCCAAGTATCGCCACCAAACGTCGGCGCGTCCGAGCGGTGCGCACGTCCAAGGCCGCGATCATTGCCGTCTCTGGGCCACTGGGAACGTTGCTCCCTCGTCGGGACAACGAGGCGATCGAGCGAGTCGCGCCGCTTCCCGCGACGGACGCTGCGCGCCGCTTGTCTCGGACCTTATCAGCGGCTCACCTTGCGCGCCATAACGATCAGCGTGTCGGCCCAAAATGGATTCGCAGCTTTGGCGCAGCGGCTCAGCTGCCAGAAATGATCGCGAGTAGCGAAGCGGGCTTCCTTGACGAAACCGAGCCCTTGAAGCAGGGGAGCGACGGGATCGCCAATCCGTTTTCCGATCACGAGATACATGGACCGCGCTGCCATGCCCGTCACTTGAAATCCCGCCTGCTCGACTGCTGCCTTCAGCCCCCGCTTGGAGAAGAACCGGATATGGCCGGGGTGCTGGCATTCGCTCAAAGTGCGACCGAGAAGCGCGAGTAGCCGATAGGCCCAGAACGCTGAATTAGGCGTCGACAACAGCAGCATCCCTCCCGGCTTGAGGGCATGATGAAGCTTGGCGAGGAAGCCCGCAGTGTCGGCACAATGTTCGATCACTTCCGACGCGTAGACGAGATCGAAAGAGGCCTGCGGCACGGGCAGCGATTCGGTATCGATGTCGCATACCGCGCCTTCGAAGCCGTTGCGATGCAAGCGCTCGATCGCGACGGGGGAGAGGTCGATGCCCATTATGGTGTGACCGGCGCGCGCCAGTTGGCCGGCGTTAAGACCCGTGCCGCACCCGATGTCCAGGATGTGCAGCTGCCGATCGGCCGGCACTAGCGAGCGCATGAATTCCTTGCTCGAGCGCTCGTATTCCGTCTCGCCTTGGTAGTGCGAGTCGGATATCGCCTTTTCCAGCGCGGCCTTGCTCACGACGGGTCCATCCAAGACGCGAGCGACAGGTGAATAAATCCGAAAGGCTGCTGCCTTTCAACGGCAAACTCGCGTCCAATCGGTTGACCCAACGATGGCGTCTTGCGCCGATGTTCCGGGCGGACCGTGGGGAAGGGCGGTCGGCTCACGCGCGTGCGTCCGCGATCGCCACCGATCTTAACCTCTCCGCGACGGCGACCGACCCCTTTTGTGAAATGACGGAGGCAACGATGGTAATCGTCGCCAACCACGCAACCAGGACGTAATCGCCGAATGCCTCTCCCGCCACCGGCATGATGCAAAGCGCCGGAAAGACAAAGAGGGCAAGTGTCGCCAAGGGCGGAATCATAGCCGAAAACCCTTCAAGGTCCGATTTGGAGAGCAACAGCAGAAGAGTCAACGCTGCCACAGCTGCCAAGGTGGCCAGGCCGAGGGCCGGGGCCATGGTCACCAAAATGAACGCCATGCACCACGCGCGGCAGGTGCCCAGGGGTGCCCGCCACGCAATGAATAATCCCGCCAACATCAAGAAGAACCAGAAATTGTCTATCCAGAAAGCATAGATTGCACCAAGGTTCTCTTGGAACGCAGTCCGGTAAGCTTCAAGCATTGATGCGGGATATTTGCGCCAAAGCTCGAAAGTAACGGCACGTGCAACTGCATCGCGCTTGTCTTCTTTCCAGAACGTAAGACCTTCGGGATGCGGCTGCCAAAACATCGCGTCGGTCAAGTAGTCCTCGATTCTCTCGTTATGCTCGGCCATGTATTTGCGAATGAGGATGCCTGAGTAAGCGTCATCATTATTCCCAAACGACTGGCCCGCATATTTTTCCAGCAAAGGAACGCGCCAACCGAACCCTGGTAACGTCGCGCCGAGATACGTCGTCCAGAAGGGATGCCCAATGGCGGTTGCATCGCTATAGAGGACGGGATCCCGGCGCATTTGGTCGGATACGGTCAGCGCCGCTGCCGCCACTGCAAAGGCGGCAATCGGCCAGACCGTTTGCCGCGCGAGCGCCGTCGACCAACTCGGCCAGGGACGCCCCAATACTCGGGCGAGAAGCCACAGCGCCAAGATGAGGCCGAGCGGACCGATCTGCCAGAGGCTCTGGCTGCGCATCGCCGCGCCAAAGGCAAAGATCAGCCCCGCGACACCCGCGAGGATAAAGTCCAACGCGCGGAATCGATGTCGCGATGCGGACAGTGTCAAAGCATAGAGAATGGGATAGAGCGTTATCATCGGCATGAAACGCGCATTGGAGGGCGTGCCGTATTGCGCGCTGTGTGGATCGAGGGCGTGGACGCGCAAGTAGAGCAGAAGGAGATATACCAGCGAGGGTAAGATGAAGACGGGTCGATCCCAGAACGAGATGGGAAAGCTCATCGCGACAATCACGATTAGCACGATGAAAAGCCAGAAGAAGGAAGCGTTATGGAAGCCGAAGAGGCGAAACGCCAAAGCATAGTAGTCGATGGTGCCGGTCTCGTTGGAGGCCAGTCCCAAGGTTTTCGTGGTATCGACGTGATCGAGATGGACCGCCGCGTCGATGGCAATGTCCACCTGGGCGGGTTGGGCGGTCAACAGCTTGAGATCTTCCTCGTCGGGGATCGGCCGTATTCCATGGGCCTCGAGCGTCATCGCAACGTCGTCATAGCCGGCGAGGTTCGCGCTGCCATACCGAACTTCGGAGATGGCGATCGCAAGCGATGTGGCGCCCCGATAGATGCCGGGAAAGTTTCGGTGTAGCCCGCGCACAAAGCCGTCGGCGCATATGGTGGCCACGAGGAACATTGACAGGCTGGCAAGAAGCAGAGACAAATTGAAAATGCGGGAGCGGCCATTCTTAGTGGCGGCGACGGACATTGTGCTTCCTCCTGAGGAAGGGCCGGAAGACGAGCGATAAAACATCAGTAGAGTTCCACAGCGGGTGTAAAGCGGTGCGCGCAGGGAGCAAATCTGTGCCGCGGATGAACACGGCGCAGCGCGGGTTCGTGTGCGCCACGGCAAAACGCATTTCTACGAACAAGAGAAAGCCCTATCCCCAATATTTCGCCATTACAAGCAAATAGTCGAACGTGCCGGCGTGAAGGTCAATCTGTCACGCCCTTTCGACCGACGCGCACCCAACAACGTCGAGAGCTATCGTACAACCTACGCTTTCGTCAAGGATCCTGACGCTGCAACGCACGCGCGGTCGCCGTAACGAGTGTTGCGGCCGGTTCGGGTGCGCGTGGCGATGCAGCAGCGCGCCTGACCAAGCGGGTCATAGATCGGCAAACGACATCAAGTGGATGCCGTGGGCGGTTAACAGCGAACGTAGCTCCGGATCGAGCAGAAGCTCAAGTTCCTGCTCGCGCTCAGGCGCGGCGGAGAACGGATGGTACCAGGCACCCTGGGACCGGGCATCTCCAGGTGATACGGCATACCCGGGATGAATTCCGACTTCGATCACCTGGTCGCGCGGCAAATGCTCGATCAATAGTCGAAAGGCTCGTTTTGTGAAGGTTCCGGAGTAGAACAGGCCGAAGAATCCGTCGGGCTGCTTCAGCCGCGGGCGGATCCGCTGCTGAAGGAGCTGCACGAGCGCCCATTTGATCGGGTTCTTGCGCTTGGTGTTCTGCCAAATCTGCTCGACAAATTCGAAGGCAAAAAACGGTTCGCGGCAGGCCCGCATGCGTTTGACGCCGTAGCGCTCGGCCACCTTCTCGACGATCTCGTGGATAACCGGATTGGCGTGCACGTGCTGATGCGTATCGACATGCGTCGGTCGGAGACCATGGTCATGGGCGACCGCCAGCTGAGCGGTCAGCTCGACTTCGATCTGGTCGTAAATTGCACGGTTATGACCAGAGGCCGGCCCCAGCAGCACCATCTTGAGCGCCGAGTGCCGCAACTGACCGGCCTCATCGACGAGATCGGGGACACGGGACGCCGGCGCCACAGCCGTACCGAGAGTGAGCGAGAGGTGGAGGCCGACAGGGAGGTCGCTGGTGCGCACGACATCCCTGATCGTTTGGGAAAGATAGGGTGTGGTGACGAGCAGGGTCGCCGAGGTCAGTATCCCTTTGCCATACGCGTCCAGGATGCCACGGTTGGTTTCTGGGTGAATGCCGAGGTCATCGGCGTTGACGATCAGCCCGGCCATCAGATTTTCTTCGCACAAATCAATTGTGGACGGTCCGGGACACGGCTATGCCGCCGGTTCCCGGGCGCTCGATGGTATGGCGAAATCCGGAACATCTTGTGCGTGGGCGCTTTCCCTCGGCTTCGTCAAGCGATCCTGTGCCGATCGATACACTAGGCGATATTCAGTTGCAACCGTATGCAGGTGTCCAGGCAAGCCTGGTCTCACCCAAGCCATGAAGTGGTTCGACACTCAATCTTGCGTTTCCTATTCCGGGACAACGAGCAGTCAATCGGGCGGTCTATTCTCGGAATTCTCGGACAATCGGCAGAACGAGCCGGCGCGCACGAATTTCGAAACTGACAGCCATGCTGGTGCGGTGCTGCGGAAGGACCGTGCCGCAAATTACCGATTCGAGGGCACCCCAAACCATCCTATTGCGACGACCTTTCTCTCCATATCGGCCGCTCTGGAATGGTTCGCCGGACTCGGCGGGCCGGAAGAGCCCCGGGCGCGGCTCTTCGGCTTCCGGATATCCCGGCAGGATGTTATAGTTCGCGCCGATCCCTGGTAATCTCGAGAGTATCGGATCAAGGGCGGGGTTGCCGGATGTCGGTGCGTCAGGCGAATTTGCGACGCGACGGAGAGTCTCGTTCGCCGGCTTGGCATTGGACAGCCGCGGCCATCGTCGCCGCGAACCTGGCATCGGTTTTCTTCGTCGCACGCTATCTCTTCGGCATGAACCACCTCGGGCTGTTTTACGGCTTCGACGGCGAGTTCGACGCGGGCCTGATGTACCAGTACGCGGAGTTCGTCGGGACGGTGACGGGCTTCACCAGCGATCTCATCCGTGGCCTCGGGAACGTTGTCTTTCCGCTGGATCCCAACTGGTTCCCCTCCTATCTGCTGGCCGCCACCGGATCGGGCGCGCTCGTCGACTACCCATTGAGCTATACGGTTGGGGCGACGGAACTCTTCGCCGCTATCGTGCTGTTCGCCTGGGTCGCCGGCTTTCGCCCGATCGTCGCGCTGGCGGCGGCCTGGCTGGTTTTCTTTACCATTTGGCAGATTGCCGGGCATCCGGTAATCGAGAATATCATGCGCTATTTCCCGCCGGAGGGGGAGCTGCTGACGGTAGGCTGCTTGGTCAGTGCCGCGGTGCTGCGGCTGGGCCAAGGGGGCCTGTTGCGGAGCCTTATGCTAGCGGCGGCGGTTTTCGGCGGCATTGTGTTCATAGCGCTGGCCGGACCGGGAGATCTGATGCTGTGCGTGCCTGGTTGGTGCGCATTCGGCGCAGCGGCGCTCTTTGTCGAGCCGACGCGGCGCGAGATGGCGATCAAGCTCGCCAGCGCGGCGGTGCTGTGCGCGGCGGCGTTCGGCACGGGGCTATTCTCCTATTTCCACGGACTCTTCGGCTACGCCGCAGCCAACGTCTTTCCTGCCCCGAGCGAGAGGCCGCATATCCTGTGGGACGGCGAGGTTTCGCTGCTCTTGCTCGACCCGATCAGCGGGGGCGATCTCGGTCACATTCTGCGGCAGCTTTTCACGCCGGTGCGGCTCTTCGTCGGGGGCGGGCTCATCGGCGCTGTCTACGCCCTGTTTAGCGGTCCCCTTTACGTCCGGCGGATGGCCTGCGGCGTGCTGCTTGCGGAGGCGGTCTATCTGCTGATCGGCATCGCCAATTACCTTGTGACCTTCTGGTTCGCGCCCTCTATCTCCTATTTCGAGAGTTTCTCGTTTCCGTATCTCGCATTCGGCGGCCTTGGGCGGGCTCGTCGCGATCCTGCCGTGGACGGTCGCTGGCAGTCTGGGCCACGCGGCACAACGCGCCGCGGGCGACAACTATCCGTTGTCTTCTCCCTATCGCGAGTCTGAAACGGAGATGACGCGGTTGCTCCGTCGCGAGATCGCGCTCAGCCCCGGCGCCGCCTTTCGCGGGCGAGTCGCGAATGCGACTGGAAGGACGCTCCCGAAGGAGAAGGATTGGCGTCGGTACAGCAACGTCGACGATCTCGCGTTGTTGGTGACCGGAAATTACCACGATGGCCCGGGCCTCTGGCAGGACGCGATTCCGACGCTCATGGAATACGGTGCGTACAAGTCGCCGGCATACCTCGTCGTCACGCGCAGGTTTTTCACGGCGCCAGACGAGATCGTCATCCGCAACGTCGTCGGGGCCCGGCACATCGATCAGCGCATGCTGCGCCTGCTCGGGGTGCGCTTCATCATCACCGATTTGCCCATCGAGGGCGCTGAGGAGCGGCTTAGGCTGTCTGTCCCGCACGGCAGCTACGTCCCATTCTCCGCAACATACGCGCGGGCCGGTTGCGATATTCGCTTGTTTCCCTGGACCGAGAAAAATTATCTTCCCGCCGACGCCATCGCGGCTGGCCAAGCCCCGCATCGACTCGTCTGGCCGAATGGGGCGGAACTCTATTCGCCTTAGCGGCATCAGGTGTGAAGCCGCCGGTGCACGCCGTTACCGCGAGCACGGCTTTGGCTTGATACATTGACTGGGTCGAGAAGGACTTGCCCTGCATCACGTCGTTCCAGGCTGGTGACCGGCTTCAGAACTTGTGGTATTGAAACCTCTCACCGGACCGTTCTCCAACGGCGGGTGCCGGATCAAGGATGCTGAGGAGCCGCGCGCATTGGATTCGCCAACGCGTTCAAGAGCCGTCCAGCCTTCGGCGTTTTGCGCGACCTCAGTCTCAGATCGAACTAAGGCTCACCCCCGCGTGGAGGCTCTACGCGATCGATCGGCGGGGTGCTCCCTTCGTGCTCCACGGCACGCCCGGCCACACGACCGATGTATGTATAGGGAGCCAGGGCGACCGGTCCATATACCGGGCGGCCGAAGATTGGGTCGCGTCAACCGGCCCATGAGGATGTCGGCAGCCGTCGAGTCGGGACCGGCTGTCAATGCCGCGCGAGGACATCACGTCGCCCATGCTCGAACGGATGCGGCCGCTATAGGCCTCACTGTCGCGAATTGTCCCTCCCGACATGTACCCCTGGAAAAGTGGGCCTCGATCGGCGATGATCTGGCCGGTTGCCGTCCGGGCGCGCCTCGCAGTCGCTCCTCCCGGCGGCGAGACGAGCCTCGCCGGCTCGCTCCCCGCAGCGGTTCCCGGGGACTGGTTATCGGTCTTGGCCCCAGGAGGGATCATGGTTGTCGCTCTACAGGAAGAGGAAGCCGATTTGCGCAAGGCGATCGCCAGCGGCACCGCTTCGCCGGAAGCCGTATTACGGCTTTGCAACCTATTCCAGGAACACGGCAAGCCAGTTCCGCTGGATGTCGAAGAAGCCTCCCTGCGGGTTCATCTCGAGACGCACCCGGATCGTGTCGAGCTGCTGCAGCGCTTGTGCACCATCGTCGAGCAGCAAGGCAAGCCCATTCTTCTGGAGCTCGAAGAACGGACACTGATCGGTCATCTGCGGGCGCTGCCGGAACGAGACGACCTCCGCGCGAGGCTCGACGTCGTCCAACGTAAACTCGGCAAGCTTTCGCGTGAGCGGGAAAACGAGCTGCGCCTGGCAGACCTGGAACAGCGCGACTTCATGCCGTCCAATCTTTATGTCCAAATTACAAATCACTGCAATCTCAGATGCGTCATGTGCGCGCACAAGACGGCCATCAAGGACGATGCCTTCATGGGCGACGCATTGTTCCAGCGAGTGTTGGACGAAGCCGTTGTGAACCGAGTGGACAACCTGATCTTCGCCTCGGCCTTCGGTGAAACGCTGTTGCACCCCGACGCCATTTCCTACCTCAAAGCCGCTCTGGAGCGCGGGTTTCAAGTGATGGTCGCGACCAATGGCAACTTTCTCGACGCCGATCGCATCGAGGAGCTGGTCGGCGTGGGCCTGCACTGCATCCAGTACTCGTTTTTTGGCTTTGATGCGCCGTCCTATGAGAAGACCTATGTCAACGGCAAATTCGACAAGGCAACGGAGAACCTGCGCCTCCTGAAGGCCGCGCTGGTGCGAGCCGGCGGACGGACCAAATTGATGGTCAACGGCATCAACGTCATCAACGATCCCGAGCGGACGCGTAAAACCCGGGAGCTGCTGACCAGCCTTGGCATCGAGGAAGATGAAATTCGTTTGTCGATGCCGAACAACTTCGCCGGCAGGCTCAGCCCCGGCAGTTTTGCGCAAAGCATCGGCGCCAAGTCGTTCAAAGCGGTGGATCAGCTTCCTCTGCATATTTGCCCGCAGCTGATGTGGTCGCCGGGCGTGATGGTCGACGGCCGGTTCACGGCCTGCGGCTGTTTGGACAATAACGGCGCGCTCTCTCTCGGCGATATCCGGACCAGCACGATCGCGGAAATGCGTGCAGGTGAGCGCTATCAGTCCATGCTCCACGGATTCATCACCGGTGATTTGTCGGGCTTTCCGATGTGCCAGAAATGTGACGTTCCTTATGGCCCGACGAATGAGAAGCCGGCCTGACCGGCAGCCCGGAGGGTGCCGCCCGACGCGCTGGGCCATTGGCGGCTCCGCAGGAGCCGAACCCGGCCTGCCGCCGTGAAAGGCCTGGTCCCGGGCCCATCGCCCGATTGATACCGCCGTTCGGCAACCGAGGCTGTGAAAGCGCCGCTGCGCTTGGGCAGGTTTGGCGCGCCGGCTGCGGCCCACGGCCGCAACAGGCAGCAGGTCCAAGAAGCGCAAACAAAGGCGAAATTGGTCATGAAGTTAGTGTCATCCGCCAAGCACATGGTCCTGCAGGCCATCGAGCGTCTCGGATATACCGTCTTGACGGTGCGGGATATCCAACAACGAGAGCGGAACTCGGAAGCCGACAAGGGTCGGATCTCTACTTTGCTTGAGGAAAAGAACCACCTAATCCGGCGCCAGAGCGAGCTCGCGGCAGAGAGGGACGATCTTTTCCGCGAGATAAATGCACTGGACCAGCGCCGTCAGGAGGCTGATGCCCGATACCGCGAGGCCCATGATTGCTTGGCACAGGCCCTCGACGAGATGCGGCGGTTGAAGATACAAATCGAGGAAGTTCCCCAAATCGATCACCAGGCGCTGATGGAGCAGCAGGCCAAGCTGGCCGCCTTCCGCGATGCGGAACCGGCGTTTCATGCGCTTTGCGAGCGGGTGAAAGCTTTCTCTATGACGTCCATCGAGCGTTTGTACGCCATGCATAAGGCAACGGAATACGTCGTCAAGGCCGGCATTTCCGGCGATATCGTGGAATGCGGCGTGTGGCGCGGCGGCAGCATGATGATGGCCGCGCTGACCTTGCTCGCCTTCGGAGATACCAGCCGCCGTCTCGTCCTCTTCGATACATTCGAAGGTCTGCCGAAGCCCGACAAGGAGAAGGACGTCGACGTCTGGGGGCACTCGAACTACGATGAATGGACGCGCCATCGCCTCACGGATACCTCCAGCGACTGGGCCTATGCTTCCTTGGAGGAAGTCCGAGGCAACATGGAATCCACCGGCTATCCCATGGATAAGGTAATGTTCGTAAAAGGGATGGTGCAAGACACGATCGCCGACAACACACCGGATGCCATCGCCCTGCTGCGGCTTGATACCGATTGGTACGCGTCGACGGTCTGCGAAATGAAATACCTCTATCCGCGCCTGCGTGACCAAGGGGTGCTGATCATCGACGATTACGGGCACTTGCAGGGCCAGCGTCAGGCGATCGACGAGTATATCGCGGAGAACCGCGTGGCGATGCTGCTCAATCGCGTCGACTACAGCGGACGGCTCGCCATAAAGCTGCCAGGGCGCGAAGTCCCGACGCAGATCTCGTCCCGCTAGGGACGATCTGGCAGGGGCGTCGGCCGGCGAGGTTCGGCAGCTGCTAGCCCGGCGATGTCAGGCGCTGTCAGGCGCCGTAATGCCGTTCCACTTTCACGATGGCGTTCACCGTATCCTCGGCTTCACGCTCGCCGTAGTTCTCGTTCAGATAGAGATTGAACGAGCGGTCGCGAATGCTGCGCGCATTCTCGGTGCGAAAGTCGTCGGCCAAATAGGGCCGCAACCAGGGCCACTCATCGACCACGTAACCGTAATGCGGGTTGAGGTCGATGCCTTCCTTCTGGACCGCCTGAGCAAACTCGGTCTTGCTGCAGGTGATGCGGGCGGTGTCGACGATGACGGGATAGAAGAAGGGCGAATCCGTCGGGTTGTGCGCGTAGGGCCGGCAAATCCGCGCATGATCGACCAGCCTGTCCACGAGATCGGAGACGAAGGACTGTCGCCGCATGATAGTTTTGTCGAGCCTGGCCAAGGACGCGACGCCGATGGCGCAGGAGATCTCGTCGGTGTTGTGATTGAGCGCAGGGAAGAGATAGCCGGAAGGATCGCGGTCGCTGAAGTCTTCGCGCCATCGGGGCTTGCCGCGATCGGCGTGGGCGAGCGCGCGGCGAAACAGCTCCAGGTCCCGCGTATAGACGACCCCGCCGGAGGCGCCGGTGATATGCGCCTTGCGGTACATGGTTGAGAACGCTGCGATGTCGCCAAACGTACCGACCGGCCGTCCGACGATCTTGGCGCCGTGCGCCTGGCTGCAATCCTCGAGCACCTTGACGCCGCGGGCATGGGCGTCGGAGACGATCTTGTCGACCTCGGCGGCCTGACCGGCATTGTGGACAACAATGATCGCCGACACGTTGGGCCCGAGCCGCTCGCGCACCTGCGCAGCGTCGATGTTGTAGCTGTCCTGCTTGCTGTCGCACAACCGCGGCTTCAACCCGTTGAGAATGATCGCGCTCAATGTCCCGGGATCGGTGATGGGCGAAACCAGCACTTCGCTGCCCTTGGGCAGGTCGAGCGCCGCGATCGCGACATAAAGCGACGACGTGCCGGTCGCGACGCCGTCGGCGTAGCCGCCGCCCATCATGGCAACGAAGCCGTCGGTATAGAGTTTTTCGAAAGCACCCTGGTAGCCCGGATCGACTTGCCGTTCCCGATAGTAGGCGATCACCTCCTGGATCATGCGTACTTCATCCTCGCCGATCGCCAGTCGCGGCGGCATGCGCTCTCGCCGTACGGGATCGCCGCCGTGGATCGCCAAGATATCGTTGCGCCTGTCGCTCATCAGTGCCGCCTACGCAATGCCGATCCGTTGGGAAATCTTGGCGATGCTCAAGCCGTGCGAGGCGAGGAGATCGTCATGGCTGCCGTAATTGTGGATGAACCGGTCCTGCAGCGTGAAGGTGTCGAGGCGGCATTGCGCGTCGATGTCCCAGGCGATCTGCTTGGTCTGCGGCGCCAGCCCTCCCTGAGGCACGTGCTCCTCGAGGACGATCACATGCTTGTGACCCTTGAGCGCGGCGATGATGCCGTCGCGGTCCAGCGGCTTCACCGTGTGGCAAGAGACGACAGAGACCGACTTGCCCTGGGCCGCGATCCCATCGGCGAGCTCCATCGCCATCTTGGTGATGACGCCATAGGAGAGAATGCAGACGTCGCTGCCGCGCCGCAGGTAGCGCAGCTTGCCGAAGACCCAGGGATCCGCGTCCTTGGTCAGGTTGGGCTCGCCTGCCTTGCCGATGCGCAGATAGACCGGGCCGTTCTTCTGCCGCGCGCACCAGTGCGTGGCCTCGGTGCATTCCGCGGGATCGCAGGGGGCGACGATCTGCATGTTCGGGATCGCGCCGGCGATGGCGATGTCCTCCATGGTGTGATGGGTGCCGCCCAGCGTCGAGTAGATGACGCCGGCGCCCATCCCGACCACGGTGACCGGCAGGTTCTGGTAGCAGAGGTCGTCGCGCACCATCTCGAAGGGTCGATAGAGCGAAAAGGTGGCGATGGTGTAGGCGAAGGGCTGGCACCCCTTGAGCGCCAGCCCGGCGCAGATGCCGATCATGCTCTGTTCGGCGACGCCGACATTGATGAAGCGCTCCGGATATTGCGTGCTGAACTTCGCCATGCTGCCGGCGGGCGAGATGTCGGCAACGACGATGTAGACATCCGGGTTCTGCGTCGCCTCCTGGTAGAGCGCTTCCGAGAAGGTATTCCTCATCGCGCCGCCTCCAGCTCCTCGACCGCGCGCCGATATTCGTCCTTGTTCGGCGAACGGTAGTGCCAGATGGGCACGTTTTCCATGTAGCTCACGCCCTTGCCCTTGGTGGTCTTCGCCACCAGCATGAAGGGGCAGCCGCCGTTGCGGCCGATAATCGCCTCGAAAATCGCGGCGGAATCATGCCCGTTCACCTCGACGGTCTCCCAGCCGAAGGCGCGGAACTTGTCGAGCAGGGGATAGAAGCTCGGATGGGTCTCCGAGGTCCTGCCGAGGCTCTGGAAGTCGTTGTTGTCGATCACGGCCACGACGTTGTCGAGGCGCAACGACGAGGCCATCATCACCGCTTCCCAGGTCGAGCCTTCCTGGACCTCGCCGTCGCTCAGCACGGTGAAGATGGTGCCGTTGGTCTTGCGTCCCTTCTCGGCGAGGGCCATGCCGCACACCATGGAGAGTCCGTGGCCGAGCGAGCCGGTGGCGGCGACGATGCCGGGATTGCCATAGTCCGGATGGACGCCGAGCCTGCCGTTCGGGGTGCAATAGGCGTCGAGATCGGCGCGGCTCAACACGCCCTGCTCCTCCAGGATCACATACTGGATCATGCAGCCGTGCCCCTTCGACATCAGGAAGGTATCGGGCGAGGAGCCGTCCGGGCCGCGCCGCATCAGACCGCTATAGATGCAATCGACGATCTCGGTGCAGGAATAGGCCGAGCCGATATGCAAGGCCGAGACCTGCTGCGAGACGTCGAGAATGCGGCGTCGATAGCGCCGGCAGCGCTCGCGGGAGAGCGCAGGGTCGAAACTATTGCCGCGTGCGGTCATCGGCAATGTGCCTCGAGTCACTCGATGATCGTCCAATAGTAGTCTCCGGTATAGCCTGCCTCGGCAAAGAGCTGCCGCCAGCCGGCGGGATCGTGGTGGGTCTTGGCGGTCAGCACCCAACTGAGAAAGATGTCGCGTTCCTCGGGCGTCCGGTAGGAATCGACCTGAATGTAGCCGCGGCCGGGAGCGAGTCGCTCGATCTCGCGCACCGCGGTGATGCATTCGGCCCGCTCGAGATTGTGGATGACGTTGATGCCAATCACCGCGGCGAAGCTGTTGTCCGGAAAGGGCATCCTGACGCAGTTCCCGAGGTGCAGCCGCCCGATCACCTCGGGCTCGCACTGCAGCAGCGCGTATTCCGAGATATCCAGCCCGAAAATCTCGAGGCCCGGGCAGACCTTCATCAGGTCTTTCACCAGGAAGCCCTTGGCGCAGCCGACGTCGAGCACACGGTCGCCCGGCTTGAGCTGCCAGTGGCCGACCATGTCCTCGGCGATGGCCATCCAGCGGCCGTCATAGCGATAGCCGCCATAGCCGGTATCGCGCTTCCCGTCGAAGTACTCGCGCCCGTACTCTCGCGCGATACGGATGTTGTCTTGACTCTGTGCGCTGGTACGCTTCTCGATGTTACGCTTGGCCTTGGGATAGCGGCGCAGCAGATTTATCTCAGCCATTCAGGTCTCGCTCGGCGTTTCAGCAACCGCGCCCGGCGGCGGCTCGATCATCGGCGCGGTTCCGTCTTTCGGGCGAACTGGCCGAACGGGCAGCAAGATGCGCGCCCCCCGCATCAGTGTCAACTCCCAGGGCCGGAGATGCCGCGGCCGTTCGGGGCGATCTCGGCGGAGAGGCACCACCAGCCCGGGACCGAGGCGATCGATACCGGGAGCCGCGTCGGGCGCGGTCCGCCGAGGGGCTGGTGCAGCGAAGCATCCGGGAGTTCCGTCGCGGCTCGACCTCATTCCGCCGCAACCTGCGCGGTGGCGGAGCTCGCCGCTGCGGCGTCCGCGGTGTCCAGGCGAGAGGCGTGGCGGGCGACCGGAGCCAAATGGACCGAAATCGCCGCAAATGTCTCGGCAAGAGACGCTGGCGGCTCCGCTATCGTCCTTCCGGCGGCGAGCGAGCTGCCCAAAATACCGGCGATCCGCAGCAGCGCGGGCCAGCGCGTCGGGCGGAAAATGTCGGCATAGGTGCGAAACGGCGCGATAGCCTCCAGATACCGCTGCTGAAGCGGATCAAAAGAGTGAGCGGCGACGGAGATATTGTATCGATCGCTGGGGAAATAGCTCAGAATCCGGGAAAGCAACCAGGGCTCATCATCGAATGTCTTCAGCTGGCGACCAGCAGTCACGTAGACCAGCGTGATGTCGCTGCCTCTGCGCAGCAACTCGTCGCAGCATTTCTGAATCTTGGACCAATGGCTCAATGACCCGAGCGGCGCGCAGAGACAGAAGAGGGCGGGCGAGGGGCCCGCCTCCAGACCCGAAAAGACGATTTCAGCAGCCGGATCCCCGTGATGCGCCTGGTCCAGATCGAGACGGTAGAGAGACATCTCTGGCCGCGACAGCTGAAGAAATCGCGGGACGTCGCCGAAATAGGCGAGGGCGAGCCGTCGATTGCGCCATCCCTGCGGCCCGCCAAACCCACGGTCGAGGATCCGCTCCAACATATTGGGCAGCAGCTTGTCCCGGAAGGCCCGCATAGGAGCCTTGAGCCGCTCCGCGGCGGTGCGGGGTGCGGCGACGGCCTGAGGCTCTACATAGAGTCGGAACGCGTTGCATTCGTCTTCGATCAGCCGCGGATAAGGGGGGGCCGCGTTCGGCATATAAGCAGTGCCGTCCTGCATTTGCGCGCGATAAAGATGCAACGCGGAAATCCAGTGAAAGTGCCGCGTATGCTCGACGGCAGGCGGCAGGTGGTCGAGCACGCCGGAGGCCAGGGCTTCAAAGGGCGCGATCTTCTGCGCAAGCTGGGCGGGCGGCTCGGCGCAATGAAACAGCAAGGTGCGGGTGGCGGATCGGCGATGCTCCGCCGTCGACCATGCCGCGATGTTTTTCGCCATGACCGCCTTTACAAAGTCGAGCCGCGCTTCTTCCGAAGCGAATTTCGGCGACGGGCGCATGAAGGCCGCTTCGGAATCGAGATGCTGCATCTCGAGCATCAGAAATTCATCGGAATCCTGCAGCACCGTGAACCGGCCGTTGGGCGTCAATTCCGTG
>JBKQTR010000062.1:0-3614 GCA_052143095.1 Allostellaceae bacterium | reverse complement strand
CCAGAGCTATCTGGACAGACTCCTAGTAGTGCGTGTGGAAGCCGCCGAAAACGAAAATGACCAGACACACCACAATCAACACGCCGAGCAATCCGCCGAAGCCCCGGCTGCCGTAATACTCCCGAATATAGCCATAATAGCCGCCGCCGCCGAAGAGAAGGAAAAGCACAACGATGATCAATAAGAGCGACATGGCTTCCTCCTGTGTACGCCGCGCCGGAAATTCCACGCGCTGAGCCTGATGTGGGAGGAGCAGGCGATAAGGGCCAACCCCGGAAACTACTCAGAGAACGGCCCGCGCATTGACCGGAAAGGCGCCGGTTTGCGGCTGCTGAGTGCGCTAAATGGCATGGTTCTGCGCTTCCCTCCCGGTATCAGGGGTTGCGCGGCGATAAAATCACCGGCACTTGCCCCCCTTCCTTGAGAAAAGGACCCGACACCCCCATCTAAGAGGGCGGATCGGCTTTCGCGGTTGCTGAGGATCGCCGGCCCGCCTTGAGCGCCAACCAGCAAAGATCCCTCCGTGCACACCCCCGCGAGCGCTGCCGCGTCGATGCCCCTGCATCCCTCGCCCTCCTGGCGGGAGATCGTCGCGCCCTATGCCCGCGCCGACCACGGGCGTGCCGTGGCGCAGCTGCTCACCACGGGCCTGCCGTTTCTACTCCTCATGGCGGCTCTGCTGTGCGGCGCGCGAAGCCATCCCTGGCTGGCGCTGCCGCTCGCCGTGCCGGCGGCCTTGCTGCTGGTCCGCCTGTTCATCATCCAACACGATTGCGGCCACGGTTCCTTCTTCGCGTCGCGGCGCGCTAATGATCTCTTGGGAAGAGCGCTCGGGGTGCTGACGCTGACGCCCTACGCCTTCTGGCGCAAGAGCCACGCCGTCCATCACGCCAGCTCCGGCAATCTCGGCCGGCGCGGCACCGGCGATATCGACACGCTGACCGTGCGCGAATACCTGTCGCGTTCGGTGTGGCGGCGTCTTCTCTACCGGATCTATCGGCACCCGGCGGTGCTGTTCGGCTTGGGCCCGGTCTATATATTCGTCATCCGCAATCGCATTCCGGTCGGCCGCTCGCTTCGGCATCGAAAAATCTGGGGCAGCATTGTCGGGACGGACGCGGCCCTGGCCGCGGTGGTCGCGCTCCTGCTGCTGACGGTGGGCGGGCGCGCCTTCCTGCTGGGCTATCTCCCCGTCATCCTGCTTGCCGCGTCAACCGGCATGTGGCTGTTCTACATCCAGCACCAGTTCGAGCACGCCTATTGGGCGACCGACCGGGATTGGGATTTCCACGCCGCCGGACTGAAGGGCAGCTCTTTCTACGATCTGCCCGCGGTGCTGCATTGGCTGACCGGTTATATCGGCTTCCACCACATCCATCACCTCTGTAGCAAAGTGCCGAACTACCGTTTGCGCGCCTGCTTCGACCAAAACCCGGAATTTCGCGACGCCAGGCGCCTTACTCTCCTCGGCAGCCTCAAATGCGCGCGGCTCTCCTTGTGGGACGAGGAGCGACAGCTTTTGGTGTCGTTCCGCCATGCCTTCCGGCGCGAGCGGGCGCGGGCCCCCCGATTGCCCTGAGCCGGCGCCGCGGCGTCACGGCACCAGCACGACCTTGCCGATATTGCGCCGCGCCTCGATATGGGCGTGCGCCGCCGCCGCCTCGGCGAAGGGGAAGGCGCGATCCACCACCGGGTTGATCTTGCCCTCCGCCTGCCAGCGCAGGATGTCGGCGAGCCAGCGGCGCAGCATCGCCGTCTCGCCCCAGAGATGGCCGAGATTGACGCCGAACACGCCATGATTGGCATTCATCAGCGCCACCGGCGTCAAGCGCAGCCAGGGCACGCCGGCGGCGGCGCGCAGCAGCGGCAGCCATCGCCCCGGGTGGTCGGTGGCGGCGGCGAAGCCGAACGCGCCGAGCCGCCCCAGCGGCGCCAGGCAGTCATAGCTCTGCCGCCACGAGCGCCCGCCGATGGGATCGAGCGCGAGATCGACGCCGCGCCCTTGGGTCAGCGCCTTCACCTGCGCCACCAGATCCCCCGCCCGGGCATCGACCAGCCGCGTGACGCCGCGGCGACGCAGGAAATCGTGCTTGGCGGCCGACGCGACACCGATCACCTCGGCGCCGACGATGTGGGCGAGCTCGATCGCCGAGAGCCCGACGCCGCCGCCGGCAGAATGGACGAGCACGGTCTCGCCCTTGGCGAGCCGACCCATGGCGATGACCAGCTGATAGGCGGTGAGATAGGTCAGCGGCAGCGCCGCTCCGTGCGCGGCATCAAGTCCGGCGGGGAGCGCGAATATCTGGCCCTCGGGCACCGCCACATGGCTCGAATAGCCGCCGAAGCGGGTGAGCGCCGCGACCTTCTGCCCGACGGCGAACTGCGTCGCGCCCGGCCCGAGCGCCACGACCTCGCCGGCGACCTCGTAGCCGACGACTGAAGGCGGCTTCGGCGCATCGGGATAAAGGCCGCGCCGCGCCATGATGTCGGCGAAATTGATGCCCGCTGCCGCCACCGCGATCAATGCCTCGCCCGCCGCGGGGCTCGGCACCGCCGCCTCGCGCAGCGCCAGCACCTCGGGAAGCCCGTGCCGCGTGATCCAGACCTGCCGCATCATCGACGCCACCGCCCTTGCCTCGCGATGATCGCCAAGGGAAGCACGCCGTCCTGGAAAGCGCAAATCGGAACCGGCGCCGAACCGCGATGTGCCCTGTCGCACCCGGCGACGGGCGACGGGTTTACAGCAACCGGCTATTCCATCGCGCGCAGCGTCGCGACCTCCCGCGCCGTGATCGCGGAGGGCCGCGCTCCGAACCGCGCCGTGACGTAATTGGCGACGGCGGCGATCTCCAGATCGGAATAGGCCTGGCCGAAGGCCGGCATGAAGACGCGCACGCCGGCGGGATGCCGTCGCGTGCCGGAAAGCACGATCTGCGCGACATTCGTGGCGGTGGGATCGTTCACCGCGCGCGCGCCGGTGAGCGTCGCGTAGCCCGTGAGCGGGCTCACCCCGGTCCAGCCATGACAGCTCGCGCAGGCGCCCTCGAAGATCGCCCTGCCGCGGGGATCGAAGTCCGCGGCCACGCCGTCGCGGTAGGAGGCCGGCGCCGGCGCTGCTTTCGGCGCCGGCAGATCGGGGGTCGCCAGCGCCGGCACCGAGCGCAGATAGGCGACGAGGGCGGTGATATCGCCGCGCGTCAGATGGCTGAGGCTGTTGTCCACCGCCTCGCCCATCGGGCCTGACGCCGTGCCGCGCGCATCGGCATGGCCGAGCGCCAGATACTGGGCAAGCTCGTCATCGCTCCACGCGCCCACGCCGCTGTCGTGGTCGCCGGTGATGTTGTAGGCGCGCCAGCCGGCCTCGACCGCGCCGGTGAATTTCGCCCGGTTGTTGAGAGCCTGGAACAGATTGCGCGGCGTGTGGCATTCGCCGCAATGGGCGAGCGCCTCGACCAGATAAGCGCCTCGGTTCCACGCGGCGCTTCGGTCGGCGTGCGGCTCGAACCGCCGGTCGGCGTTGAACATCATCGCCCAAATGCCCATCGCCCAGCGCTGGTCGAACGGAAAGGCGAAGGTGTTGGGAATGGCGGGCGCGTTGATCGGCTCGAGACTGA
>JBKQTR010000061.1:0-12681 GCA_052143095.1 Allostellaceae bacterium | reverse complement strand
GGATCGGGCGGATCATGTCAGTGCCCGTCCTCGGCGGCCTGCACCACCAATACTGTCGGACGTAGTTTCTGATAGCGACAGGCCGTCGCCAAGCCCGATCACTTCGCCGTAGCCGGGGCGCGAGCTGAGCGGAGTCGAGTTTAGATAGGCCGTCAGGATCTGCTGCTGGGCTGGCAGCGTCCGTGGCCCATCCATGTATGCCCGCGCCGTCGCCGTCGACATCTGAAGGAGCTTCTCGACCAGACCGTCCGTGCGGCCGCCGGGCGAGTGGCGGAATTTCTCGATCTGGGTGGCGAGCGTGCTGCCACCGCCGTTTTTTAGGCTCGGAAAGATTGATCCCCCAGCGCGTCCAACTGCGGCTACAAGGAAGCGCCGCCATTCGACAGCCGGGTTACGGCTCGGACGCTCCGGGTCGAGCAGATCGCGATCCTCGATGAAGGACAGGGTGGCGGTGACGAGCGGCGGGATGTCGGCGAAGCCGTCATATGCCAACGCCGGATAGCGCGCGACGTCGAGCGGCGCCCCGGCGCGGTCGCGTAGGGTAAGGCCAAGCTGCGCTTTTTCATGATAGACTGCGTATCCGCCGACGTCCATGAAGCGCTTGAGCAGAGGCGACTGCCGGGCTTGGCGCTCCACTTCGAAATGGCGGGCGCTGAGTCTGTCAATGAACGACGGCAGCCCCGCATAGCCGAGGCGCAGATCGTATGGGCCCGAACTCGGAAACCGGATGTCGGCGCTGGGGCCCGGCCCGACTGCGAAGGTCATGTCTCGCATCGCTCGAGAGACGAAGAGGGACTGCAGGAGCGATGTTTCCGCTTCGCGCACAGCGCCCCAGACGAGCAGAAGGACGGACCCGCTGACCGCTAAGGCGAAGGCAACGCGTTCGAGGCGGGACTTGCGCCCCTTCCGGGCTTCGTTGCTCCTCTGTTGGTCGGTGGTGAGCCCCGGTCTGCCGTCGGCGCGAACCGACGTGCTTGGCGAATGGACGTGCTGCGCGGTCCATTGAGTCATGATCACAAAGCCTTTGGAGTTGGCTCCCCCAGGGCTGGCGAGCGAGCGACAGCTCCTGGAAAGCTCCTATGCCGCTGGAGGAGGCATCGGCCATTGCAGTCGCCAGCGGCCTGTTACGGACATATTTTGATCCGGCCAATCGTCTTTCCAACGACCCTACCAAAGATGCCAACCTAAGGGACAAGTCCCAGTACATATCACCCGGCTCCCAGCGGCTAAGGCTCGTCTTCTTCGATTTTTATGTTTACAGAGCCGCGGCCGCGGCTCATTGATCTGCATCATTCCGGATATCGCACGAGGCGCGTCTTGACGCCTTCTCGTCGAATACTGCCTGAGCGGCACCCGCCCCATCGTTCCAGGATGCCCGTCAGCCTTTTCGGCCGGACTAAGTTTGGAAGAAGGCACCGCTCAGCCTGGGATCCGGCTCCGGGCTCTTACCGGACGTCCAACCGGATGGCGGCCAGCCCATTAAGGTGCTTTGATTTAGATCAGGCGGCATGATCCGACGGAAGGCTGACCGAGATGAAGATCAGGATAGACATCGACTGCACGCCGGAAGAGGCCCGTGCCTTCCTCGGCCTCCCCGACGTAAGGCCGATGCAGGAAGAACTGCTCAAGGACCTACAGGCGCACATGACCACGGCTCTCCAGGCGATGGATCCGGAGGCGATGGTGAAGACATGGCTGCCGGCGACCGTCAAAGGGTTTGAGCAGTTGCAGGAGATGTTCTTGTCGCAATTGGGAGCGGGGAAACGGGCCGACAAATGAGCCACTCGCGACCGCCTCGTTTCATCTCCCTTTGCGTCGCGCTTGCACCGGCTTAGACGGCTTTTAGCTCGGTCGAGGCGACCGGCGACGCGGCCTCGGCCGCCAGCTCGGCCTCCGCCTGCAGCCAGTGATCGAGCGCTTTGTCATTTGGCTGGCCTGTGCTCTCCCAAATGTGATAGGCGCGCTTCGCGATCTCGGCCATGCGAACTGCAGTCATTCCACGCTCCTCCTTCAAAAAAACATCTACCGGTACGCTCACCGGATCCACCGAACAGTTCGTGGATCACGGAACCACAGCGTCCTAATCTGCGGCCCCCTCGAGCGGCGGCTCGACCTGTTGTGCGATATCGACTTGCGCGGCGTGGGGCGCCAGCTTCTGATAGAGCCCAAGGTAGTCCCGCGCCGAAACATCCCATCCGAAGTCCTGACCCATTGCCTGATACTGCACCTTCCGCCAAGGAACTGCCTGGCGGTAGAGCGCGAGCGCCCGATCGATGCAAGCGAGCATCGCTTGCGCGTTGCGTTCTCGAAATACAAATCCGGTCGCTGTACCGAGACGGAGCGTCCGCTCATTGGCATCCACGACCGTGTCGGCAAGCCCGCCGATCCCCCGCACGATCGGCAGAGAGCCGTAGCGCAAGGCGTATAGCTGTGTCAGGCCGCAGGGCTCGAAGCGCGAGGGATGAAGCAGCATGTCGGCGGCTGCATGGAGCCGGTGTGCAAGGGGCTCTTCGTAGCCGATGCGTGCCGCGAGCCGGCCCGGGTAAAGTTGCGCGGTCTCTTGGAAGCGGCGCTCGAGCATAGAGTCGCCTTGGCCGAGAAGGGCGAACTGCGCGTCCCGCTCGAGGATCGCGGGCAGGGACTCGAGCACAACGTCGGCCATTTTCTGGTCTGTGACCCGGCTCAAATAGACGATGAGCGGCACATCGGGTGTCACCGCCAAGCCGAGCTCATGCTGCAGCGCGGCCTTGCACGCCCGCTTGCCGGATATGTCACGTCCGCTGAAATTTTCCGGCAGGTAAGGATCGCGCGCTGGGTCCCACAGCCGGTGGTCGACCCCGTTCAAGATGCCGCTCAAGTGACGCTCCCGCTGGCGCAGCAAGCCGTCAAGGCCGCATCCGAATTCCGGCGTTAGGATCTCTCGCGCGTAGGAGGGGCTCACGGTGGTGAGGTGATCGCTGTAGCGGATCCCGGCCTTGAGGAACGACACACCGCCGTAGAACTCCATACCGTCCGGCGTAAAGACTTCAGCAGGCAGGCCAAGGCTGGGGAACACCGAGCCGGGGAATTGCCCCTGATACGCCATGTTGTGGATCGTGAAGAGCGTCGCGGGCCTCGTGCCATGGCGCGCATCGAGCAGAACCGGCAACAACCCTGTATGCCAGTCGTTGGCATGCACGACGTCGGAGTGCCAGTCAGGGACGAGCTCGCCGAGGGCTAGGCGTGCAGCAACATGATTGAAATGCGCGAAGCGGCGCGCATTGTCTGGCCAGTCCGCGCCGCGCTCGTCCTGGTAAAGCCCGCCTGGCCGTTGGAACAAGATGGGACAGTCAACCAGCCAAACGGGCAAGCCGGTATCCGGCGTATTCGCGGCGATGAGACGCGTCATGCCAGTACCCATGAAATCCTTGAGCTCGAGCAGGACCGATTTGTTGGCTGCGGCCTCCAATGCCTTGGGATAGCCGGGGAGCAAGAGCTGCATTTCAGCCCCCAAGGCGGCGAGCGCCATCGGCAGCGCCGCGCTTACATCGGCGAGGCCGCCGCTCTTAGCGAGCGGATAGATCTCGGATGAGACAAAGAGGACACGCAAAGAGCCGTTCCCACGGTCACTGTGCTTGACCGCACTACGTCCTTCGGTCAATGCGCCTCCAGTGCTCGATACTGATCCGAACGATCGCTGGATCTTCCATTGCCACTCTCCAAGAGGCGTAGCGTTAGCGTCGTCCCTCAGAAGGCGCCGCGTAAGCGTGTTATGTGTCACCGCCCCCCTTTTTCGGAGCGCAACAGATCACGCAGCTGGCGCAGAATTTCATCGGCCCGCTCAACCTGGATCCGGCTCTTTTCAAAGACCTCAGCGAGCTTCTCGCGTGCCGACCGGGTGTCAGCATCATGCAAACGGCTTGCGGCTTCGAGGTGATTGGCGATTGCGGTCAGCGGGTCCGCCAGTTCGTGGACACACGTAAGGCAGGCCTTCTTTGCCTCGTTATGGCGCGGGTTTGGCGATCCTTTCTCGGCATTCCCCGCCTCCGCGGGCGTTTGCATCGGCGGCTCTCCGCGCGAAGGAAGGAGTTCTGTCTCGTCTATGGATTTGTCTCTGAGGCAATTGTCAGCTGCAAGTCAATGTTAACATTTGCCAAGTGAGAGAAAAGCGTCGCGCCTCGCTGAAAATTGATCCTGATCAAGGTTGGAGCCGATTTTCCGACGCAGAATGATTGCATGCGGCTGGGCTGTGGCCCGCCCAATTAGAACGGCAGTGTTATCGAGGTCGAGATGACTGGAAAGACGGGCAACGACGGCGATCACCTCCCCAGCCACGGCCCATCCATTGCCGCTGTGGCGTTGTGGGGCTCCTCAAAAGGTAAGACGGTGCAACTCCTCACCGATGAGGAGCGAGCCCGGCTTTCAGTCATCGCATCGGTTGTCCGCTTCAAGAAAGGGATCCAGATCTACCATGAGGGCGATCACGCTGGCGCCCTGTTCAACATCACCAGCGGCGTCGTCAAGACCTACAGGGTATTGCCAGACGAGACGGAGCGCATTAGCGCTTTCTTGTTTGCAGATGATCTGTTTGGGCTGGCCGAAGAGGGCAAGTACGCCAACTCGGCAAAGGCGGTGACTGCCGTTGCTGCATATCGCCTACCAGTGACTGCTCTGGAGAGCCGGCTGCGGAAGGATGCCGCTCTCGAGTTTCACTTAATCTGCAAGCTTTGCCACGACCTGCGTGAGGCACAGCGGCATGCGTTCCTCCTCGGGCGCCACCATGCCCTCGCCAAGGTTGCGATGTTCCTTCAGTTGCTCGAACACTATCAGGATGCCAGAGGGGAAAGCACAAAGGAGTTGTACCTCCCGATGAGCCGGTCGGACATCGGCGACTACGTCGGAATGTCGCTCGAGACAGTGAGCCGGTCGTTCCGGACTCTCGCGAGCCGCAGCATCATCGCTTTCAGGGATAAGCGGCATGTGAAAATCGAGGACCGGGCTCGATTGGAGACGCTCGCGTCGGAGGACAGCACGCTCAGCAGACCTCGTCGAGGCGCGCGAAGGGAATGACAGCATGGCGAACCCTAAGTCACGTTGCCCATCCGAATGCGAACCATGAATGTGATGCTGGTGCGAGGGCAGTTGACCCAGATCAAAGTGTCGCGAGGCCACAGGACGTACAAAGGCCGGCCATAGCGCGAAGGGAATCGCGATGGCGCGTGAGGCGACAATCTAGGTCATCGACGATGACGAGGCCGTCAGAGACTCCATTCGGATGCTGCTCGAATGCGAGGGATTCTTGGTTGTTGAATTTGCCTCGTGCGCGGATTTCTTTCGTCATGCCCGTCTGGATGACTGTGATTGTATCGTGCTCGACGTGCATATGCGTGAAACCTCTCGCCGACGCTAGACGTCGCTGACGGACCTTATGGTGGGGTTCTCTAATCGCGTTTGAGCTGTCAACTCCGTCCAGACTCCACCGTCGCAACCGGAGCCATGGTTCTCTTCGTGATCGGGCGCATTGCCTCGCGGCGCTGGCCCCTCACATCATGGCGTTCGCTCAAGCGGTCGGCGGGTCAATGTCAGAGACGCCGTCATCGGTCCTCACGAGAGGCCGAGCAGCAACCCCATTTGCGATCTCGCCGTCGCCTCCGTCCCGGTTGGGACAGCTCGCCGTCGCGGATTGACTTTCTGCTGATCCGCGACGAACTCTCGCTAACTTCCCTTTCCAGTTCTGCTGATCATGCTGTCGCGTTCGGAGCGCCGAAGTCGGTGCCGTCGCGCCACATGCGTTGCAGGACGACTGCCATCTTGCGTGCCAGCGCGACGCGCGCCTTCTTGAAGCCCAGGCGCTTCGAGAGTTTCATGCCCCAGCTCTTGAGCGGGCTCGAGGCGCGCGTGCGCGTCAGCATGATGTTGGCAGCCTCATAGAGATAGCTGCGCACCAGCGCATCGCCGCAGCGCGAGATCCGGCCCGTGCGGTCGATCTCTCCCGACGCATAGCGCCGCGGCGTCAGTCAAGATACGCGCCGATGCTCGCCGAATGGCGGAACCGGCCGGGATCGTCGATCGCCGTCCGAAACGCCAGCGCCGTCAGCTTACCGACGCCACCCATGGTCATCAGCCGCCGACACACCGGATAGACGTTGTGCTTCTCCTGCTCAGGCTCGGCCTTCAATCCCTCGTAGTTTCCGCCGATGCCATAGGTCGGCCGCGCATCCCGTACGGCGTTGTGGGACTCGATGATGCTCCTGGCGCGTGCGGCATCGAATAGTTCGTCGGGATATTGTCCGGTGTAGTCGCGGCCGAAGGCTTCCGCCAATGCCGTGCCGATCAGCCGGTAGCGGAAGCGACCGCCGGCGACGATCTCGATGAGCTGCAAGTGTGGGAGAAGCGTCGGCACTTCCACCGGGTCGATGTCTCGGCGTGCGGGCATGGAGCGGGTTCCGCGCTTCGCCCGCCAATAGGCGAGCGCACCTCCCAGAATGGGATCGGATCGGAAATCGTAAGCCGCGATTTCACCCCGCGGAACTACGCAGAATTACATGGCAGACCTTGGTAAAGGAATGATGAAGTTGCACTATGCGTCGTGGTCGCGAGGCGGGTTCTGGCCGAGCGGCATTTCCCGGTGTCGCGTCAGGCGGCTTCGGGCACCAACTCACGGCCATTTACGAGTGGCTAGACGAGAGTGTGGGAAGAGAGCGGTACTGGAGCGGCGGTCCGGCGATCATAGTGATACCGCCTGTTTCTACTTCCTCACCTTGGACGGCGCGAAGGCGTTCGTTGATCGCTTCGCCTGCGGACTAGCTGTCAAGGGCGAATGGCACGATCTCGCGACTATTGGGGACGCTTCTAGTGAGCCGCGCTGCTTGGCACGCGCTCACTTCGTACCGAGGGATGAGCCGTGGTCGAGTATGAGATAGTTCGGTACGCCGGCCAGTCCGTCATGGCTTGGAGGAACAGGTGAGAGCCCTACGCGAAATGGGCGAGGGCATCGCTGGCGTCAAGTAGGTCGAACACTAGCCATTTGATCTGGGAATAGCGCATCATAATCCACGAGCAGTCGCGTTTGGAGGTGACAATGGCGAAAGGACAGAAACGATCTGGCCGAGAGGCCAAGAAGCCAAAGAAGACGACGTCAAAGAAGCCTAGCGGAGGCAGTGTTGGGTCTGTCTTTGAGCAAGCACCCGGAGTGACGACGAAGCACCATTCAAAGAAGGCTTGATTGGTATGGGCCTAGTTGGTGTGGTCCCGGCTGCTAGCAGCGCCGATTTGCTGCGATGCTAGCCGCGGAACTTTTGCGCGAGAAGCGCCACCAGCAAAGTGGAGAGATCGCCGACGGCAGAGAGGATAATCCGCTCGACTGTTGATCAGTCGCCTTGATGTTCCGGCCGAGTCCGTAGAGATCGGCCGTCAAGAATCTGTCCTATGCCTTGCTTGTCACTGCCGGTCGGACCCAGGTACGCGAGCGTGGCGACCAAAAAACCGTAGAACGGCCCTCCATAGAGGCAGCCGAGCCAGAAGGTCGCCATCGCTCTGTTCACGTGCTTCATTTAATACAATTCCGGCCTCGGCTTCATCGACAATTCGTCCTCCTCTGCGGCCGATCAGCTCTAGCCGTCGGACGGCTCCGGGTATCCAAATCTCGCGCGCCATTCGCGACAATCCCGGCATCGGCACTCAGGCTGCGGGCCATGTCGATAGGCGCTCACGTCGGCCGGCGGGCGTCTGACGGGCGAGCGCGGATCGAGAGCCCACACGGTCGCGAATGTGCCAGCGAAAGGCGCATCATCAGCCATGGACCATCGTCACTGATAGTTGGTTGCCATTGTCTTAAAGCGGCCGCCATCACATCTCGGTCATCGCGCGCCGCCGAGGTCAACGACCGCGGCATCGATTTCGTGCTGCGCAGTCCGGCACCTAGCCCACCCCACGCCCTTCGTCGGCATTTGAAAGGATCGCGGACATTCGGCCGAACGTGGCGATCAGCCGCATTTATGAGTACGCGCCTAATCGCTCTCCGCGTTCGCTTGCGCAGCCAGTTCGTCGAACATGCTGAGCCGATCCGAACCCAATGGGAAGTCGGTCAGGGCAACTCTGCTGGTCTTGATAAGGGCCACAATATCAGCCCTGTCCTGCATGCTCGAACGGAAAAGCTTCAGCGCAACAAGTCCAGAAGCATTGGCGATCTTGACCCCGCAATTTACAACAGCGGTGTCGAAGACTCGATCGATAACGTTCTGCGGCACGTTGATCGAGGTAATCACCTCCACTTCAATACCAGTCTTATTGTGCCGAAACGCACCGGGGCCTGCCGGCTTGAAACTCCCAGCGGTCTGAGGGATGTCACTGGGCTTCCTGACCAAGAAAGAGATGTCGTCAGTCATTCTCGGCTTCGCGTGGTAGCACAGAGCCAAGTCGCCGATTAGAACGGCGTCGAAGCTGGTGCTCTTCATCCAATCCCCTAACACACAGATCACCTCGGGCGCCATGATCGACTCGACCAGGGAGCGAGACCCGTCATTGACGGTGGTCATCTTGGTCAGCTTGCGCAAACGCATTTCAAGCCCGCCATCCTATCGGGGTGCCCATTCGATCGGTGAGCGCCGGAGCCGGCGGCGGCTGCATATCATCGGCATCGCACGCCGGAGGAGCAAGATTCCCCCTGATGGGACCCGTGGCCGACGAAGGGGACCCTACCTCCCGCTCCGCGTCAATACCGGGGCTGACGCATCGTTCCATCGACTCGCATGGGTTCCCTTGAATACTGCGGCTTGTCCCGAGATGTCCGAACTCATTGCTCCTTCTTCGCACGAGTGACGAAACAGTAGCCGATACGACCATCCTCGGTCAGGATTTTCAGCCACTTCCCATCATGACCGATGACGAAGAATGTCTGACCTCTCTTAATCGTGCCAATTATCTTGTGATCTTGGGAAGGGCCGTTTCTCACCGAGGTGGCTTCGGTCGCTCGCCAGGGTTCGATGGCGAACGACCGTTCAAGGCATATGATCCCCATCCCGACCATGCTCTTGGGGTCAAACGAACAATTATAGCCGGGAATGCTCTTCAGGTTGGTAATGCATTCGTCGTAGCTGGGAAAGTACCGGTTCAGGTCAGGATAGGATACGTGGCACCGATCCTGGGTGCAGGCGATGAAGGCTATGACGAACACGGTCACCACCGCTGCGGCTCGCTGCCCTGGCTGAGCGACTGGAGCAGGATGATGATCCACCGGCCAGAAGCGGGCAACCCGCTACGTTGGCCGGCAAGCATGGATGCGAGTTTGTGTTGGGCCTCGGGCGTCTGGTGTCTCCCGTTTGGCAGGTCGCCAGGAACTATAGCGTAGGTCGCGTCGGGGGTGACTTGCCGCGCGACCGTCTGCCCGGCGCTAGTGGATGAAATCTGACATTGGAATCCCGCTGAGGATTCCCAACGGACTCGTGTGTGGCAGTCTGGAGCATGCGCTCCGGAGTCTCCGTCACCGTGTCGTCGTCCGACCGCCGTGGGTCCGCCAGCCCGCTCCATCTGGTCCAACATCGCCCTGCTGCAAGAGCCGCTAAGTGGGGGCCTTTTCGAAGACCGCTCCGTAATGGTAGGGCGGCAGCTCGACCGTCCGGGCATGACGCAGGCCGGCCGGCGTGACGACCGCCTGCACATCCTCCGGGGGCATCCTCATCTCGGTCTTCGGTCCACGGGGCTGGCCCAGTACGACGGTGTCTTCGCGCGGCCGCCGGTGCCAATTAACGATCGCGACGCGCCCGCCGGGCCGTAGCGTCGCAGCCATGGCGCGCGCGAGACGCGCCTTGTCGGGCACTCCGTGGAACGTGTTCGCCATGAGCACGAAGTCAACCGGCCTGGGCACGCTCCGAGCAACATCGTAGGCGTCGGCCTTGATGAACTTGCAGTTTGCGGCACCGGCCATGGTCATCCGATCTTGGGCCAGCGCCAGCATCCGCTCATCGATGTCGATCGCGAAGACGTATCGCACCATGAGCGCCAGCGGAGCCGTGAACCAACCGTCGCCGCAGCAGAGATCGACCGCCTCCATTCGCGCCTCGGCTCCAAGCGCAACAAGGACGCCCCGGGGATCGGGCCAGAGAGCCTGCCACCAATCCGGGTCGGGCATCGCCGTCGCGGGGAAGAGGGGGTCATTCATCGTAGGAAAATGCGCCCATTGGCCCCGACGCCCGTCTGTTTCGCAAAGGCAAGGGCAAGGAGGCCAAACTCTGCCACATGGGCCACATCATGATGGAGAACCGCCACGGGCTCATCGTCGACGCCCGGCTGAGCGAGGCCAACGGCACGGCCGAGCGCCCCACCGCTCTCGCCATGATCGAGGACAACGTCGGCCCCGGAAGCACGCTCGGAGCGGACAAGAACTATGATACCGCCGACTTCGTGGCCGGCTGCCGCGAGCGCGGCTGCCTGCCGCACGTCGCGCAGAACGATACCAACCGCCGCTCGGCCATCGATGGCCGCACCACGCGCCATTCCGGGTATGCCGTCAGCATGATCAAGCGCAAGCAGATCGAGGAGCTCTTCGGCTGGATGAAGACCGTCGCCGGCTTGCGCAAGACCCGGCATCGTGGCCGCAGGTTGGTCGGGTGGCTCTTCGTCCTCACCGCCGCAGCCTACAGTGTCATCCGCATCCCGAAGCTGCTGGCGGCGACGGGATGAATCTGTCCGGAGCATCGATGATGACCGCAGAACACGCCGAAAATCGCGCCCTCGACGCGCTCCCGCAGCCATCACCCTCGCTTGCCTCGTCCTCGCCATCAGCAAAACCAGCGCAAAAATCCCGTTTTTCAGCAGCCTGCTAGGGCGGACAAATAGAATGGGGCTCTTTACCAATGCATTACCACCTTGGGATAGTGACATTAGCTGCCTGAAGCGTGGGGACGAGCTGGGGGCAGCGATGCAGCTTGCAAAATGGATATTCCGCGTAGCCGGGGCCTATGGCGTGATCGTCATGGCGCCGCTGTTTTTTCTGGAGAAGACGTTCAGCGACTCCGTCCACCCGGAGTTCTATTACGGCTTTCTGGGGGTTGGCTTCGCGTGGCAAATTCTGTTCTTCATTCTGGCGAGCGATCCTCAACGCTATCGCACTATGATGATCCCGTCGATCCTGGAAAAGCTCAGCTATGCAGCGGCGACGTTCTGGCTGTTTCTCGCCGGTCGTGCTGAGAGTTTCATCCTGCTCGGCGGCGCTATCGACGGCCTGTTCATGGGCCTGTTCATCTGGGCATTTCTCCGGACAGGAGGGCGGGTAGAACCGGATTGAGCGCGCGTCTCGCTTCTCTGCAAAGGCGGAACTGCGATTAGGAGCCGCGCCGCTCCGGCTATCAGCTTCCTGCTGTATCTCTCGCTGGGTGGAATCCGAGGCGCAGACGAGCTGCGCGTGTTGCCGCCCGTCTCTTCCCATGAATACGGCGTCGACGACCCATTCGGTCCCCAACGCGCCGAAGCGGCCAGGATGAACATCGCCGAGCACTTCGCGCGGCGCGTGCTTTGAGATTTGGCGTGAGCTAGCCTACCGGTTGATTCAGAGCACGTGCCAAGCCGGATGATCGAGGTGGCGCGTGCCGGCAATGCGGAGCGCGATCAGATCGGTTGAGCAGGCCCGCATCATACGCGAAGCCGACAAGATGGCGCAGCGGCCCATCAGCTCGCTACTTCACAAGGGAATGGCGCGACGCCATATTCCTGCCATGGTGAACTCGTACGAAAAACTTCGCGCCGCGCTTGACGATATCATTGAGCGATACCGCGCAGGCGTAGTCGGCGACCGGACGCGGGCGACCCTAAACCGTAAGGAAGCGATAGAGCTGATCAAGGCACTCGGCTTCACGGAAGGAGACGCCATGCGATGGTTAGATTCGAAGCGCCGATCTCTCGTTTGACAAGCCCGCTAGCTAAAATTACCAGCGCACGCCACCGCGCTCAAAGGTCTCGATGATGATCATGCGGGCACCGCAGCAGGGGCAAGGATGCGCCAGCGCTTGCGGCTCACCGTCGGAGAAGGCATCGGCATCGCCGGTCTCGCACTGTGCCACCGGCACGTTGATCAGGTGACGTGCTTGGGCGATGTTCTCGGCGCGCCCGCCATTGGCGAAGAGGCCGTAGTGGCGGATACGATGGAAGCCGCTGGGCAGCACGTGAAGCAGGAAGCGGCGGATGAAATCGTGGACGGCGAGCGTCATCACCTTGAAGCGCTCGCGTCCTTTGGCGCGGTAGTCCTTCCACCTGAAGGTCACGCCGCTGTCGTCGAAGGCGATGAGCCGGCTGTTGGCGATGGCGACGCGGTGCGTGTAACGCGACAGATAGGCCAACACCGCTTCAGGCCCGCCAAAAGGCCGCTTGCTGTAGACGACCCATTCGACGTTGCGCAACGGCGCCAGATAGGCGGCGAAGGCGCCGCGCTCGGCCAGCGGGGCGCGGTCGCCAAAAAACCGCAGGCGGCCGGCGCCATGGGCGGCGAGAAGGCTCTCCAGGAACAGGCGCCGGAAGAGCCGCGAGAGCACGCGAACGGGGAGGAAGAAGTCAGGCCGGCAGGATATCCATCGCATCCCATCCAGGGAGATACCGCCACCCGGTACGATCACATGGACGTGCGGGTGATGTGTGAGCGCTGAGCCCCAGGTATGTAGGACGGCGGTGAGGCCGATGCGGGCGCCGAGGTGCTTCGGATCGGCAGCGATG
>JBKQTR010000060.1:0-20581 GCA_052143095.1 Allostellaceae bacterium | reverse complement strand
GCGCGCCAGCTCAGGATGAGGTAGATTGTTGATGGCATAAAGAAAATTTTCCTCATCCTGAGCGCGAGCGTAGCGAGCAGTCGAAGGACGCACCGCGTTGATCCAGCGGAAATTTGCTCTGCCGGCGCCTCAGCGCTCGGCGTCGCTCTCGGGATCGAAAAGCGGCTCCTCCTCGTCCTCGTCCTCGGCGCTGTCGGGCTCGGACGGGATCGCCTGCTCGCTCAAGGTGAAGTCGGGGCGTGGGCCGATCAAGCCGGCCGCCTTGAGTTCCTCGATGCCCGGCAGGTCGCGCCGGTCGGCGAGGCCGAAATGGGCGAGGAACTGATCGGTGGTGACCCAGGTGACCGGCCGGCCCGGCGTCTCGCGCCGCCCCTTGGGCATGATCCAGCCGGCCTCCATCAGCACGTCGAGCGTGCCGCTGCTGACGATGACGCCGCGGATCTCCTCGATCTCGCCGCGCGTCACCGGCTGGTGATAGGCGACGATGGCGAGCGTCTCGACCGCGGCGCGCGACAGCTTGCGCGTCACCGTCTGCTCGAGCTTGAGGCGCGGTCCGAGATCGGGCGCGGTGCGCAAGGTCCAGCCGCCGGCGATGCGCACGAGGTTGACGCCGCGGGCGCTGTAATGCGTGCTGAGCTCGGCGACCAGCGCGGGGATGTCGCTGCCCTGCGGCAGGCGCAGCGCGATGCTCTCCTCGTCGAGCGGCGCGGCCGAGGCGAAGAGCAGCGCCTCGAGCAGCCGCAGCTGGTCGGCGCGGAGATCGAGGTCGGCGCCGAGATCGGTGTCGGCGGGCATCGTACTGTCGCTCATGGGGTCTCCGGCGGGCTGCGGACATAGATCGGGCCGAAGGCGCTGTCCTGGCGCAGCTGCAGCTTGCCGGCGCGCACCAGCTCCAGGCTCGCGGCGAAGGTGGCGGCGACGGCCGAGCGCTCGACCAACCCGCCACGCAGGCCCGGCGGCAGGAAGCTCAAGAGGCTGCGCCAGTCGGGTACGCGGCCGAGGATGCGCCCGAGGCGCTGCAGCGCGTCGTCCATGGAATAGAGCTCCGGCGCCTCGATATGCAGCACCTGCCCCTCCTTGCGCTGGCGCTGATCGCCATAGGCGCGCAGGAGATCGTAGAGCGACACCTCGTAGATCGGCTTCAGCACCCGCGGCAGGCCCTCGGGCGCGCCGCGGCCGAAGACGTCGCGGCCGAGCTGGGGGCGGGCCATCAGCCGCGCGCCCGCCTGCTGCATCGCCTCGAGCCGCTGCAGCTGATGCGTGAGCGCCGCGGCAAGCTCGGCGCCGCTAGGCTCGTCCGGCGGCGCCGGCTCCGGCAACAGCAGGCGCGATTTGAGATAGGCGAGCCACGCCGCCATGACGAGATAGTCGGCTGCGATCTCGAGGCGCAGGCGCCGCGCCGCGCTGATGAAGGCGAGATACTGGTCGGCGAGCTGAGTGATCGAGATCTTGGTGAGGTCGACCTTCTGCTCGCGCGCCAGCGTGAGCAGCATGTCGATCGGCCCCTCATAGCCTTCGAGATCGACCACCAGCTCGGCCGAGGAAGCCGGCGGCCTCGTCAGCTCGAAGGGCTCGGTGTCGGTCATCCCGCCCCCGTCAACCAACCGATGCCGTGCACCACGTAGCGCACCGAGAAATCGACGACGTAGCGCACCACGTCGAGATTGACGCCGAGGCGCTCGCCGAGCATCGGCAGCAGGATGAGGAGGGCGATGAGGATGAAGATGCCGTAGCGCTCGAGCCGCGCCAGCGGAAACGCCAGCGCGTCCGGCAGCAGCCCGACGGCCACCCTTCCGCCATCGAGCGGCGGCAGCGGGATCATGTTGAAGACGGCGAGGATGACGTTGGCGAAGACCGAGACGACGAGGTTGTCCCTGGCCCAATCGCGCGCGATCACCGGGACGTAGGGCAGGAAATAGAGCAGCAGCGCCGAGACGATGGCGAGCAGGATGTTGATGCCGGGACCGGCGAGCGCGACCCAGATCATATCGCGGCGGGGATGGCGCAGCGCGCCGAAATTGACCGGCACCGGCTTGGCGAAGCCGAAGACGAAGCGACCGCCCGAGATCAGCAGCAGGAAGATCGGCAGCAGGATGGTGCCGTAGAGATCGATATGCCGCAGCGGATTGAAGGTGACGCGCCCCATCCGGAAGGCGGTGTCGTCGCCGAGCTTGTGCGCGACGAAGCCGTGCGCCGCCTCGTGGAAGGTGATGGCGAAGATCACGGGCAGCGCGGAGATCGAGATCTGCTGCAGCAGCTCGTCGAGCTGGCCCTGCATCACGCCGCTCCCGCCGCGAGCGCGCGAAAGCGCGCCTCGAGCGCCGGCCGGTCGATCGGCTGCGCCGCGCCGCGCCGCGCCTGGGCGCGGTCGAGCCGCGCGCGCGCTGCCGGGCTCAGCGGTCCCACCGCGCCGGCCACCTCGGTCATCTCGGCCCTATCGCCATTGCAATGCAGCACCAAATCGCATCCCGCCTCGAGCGCGCCCGCCGCGCGCGCCGCGAAGTTGCCGCCCAGCGCCCGCATCGAGAGATCGTCGGTCAGCAGCAGCCCGTCGAAGCCGATGCTCGCGCGAATCGCCTCGTCGATCACCCGCCGCGACAAGGTGGCGGGACGCTCGGCGTCGAGCGCGGTGTAGACGATATGCGCGGTCATCGCCAGAGGCATGTCGGCGAGTGCGCGGAAGGGGGCGAAATCGCTCGCCGCCAGCGTTGCCAGCGGCGCCGCCACGCGCGCCAAGGCGTGGTGCGTGTCGACCGCAGCGCGGCCATGGCCGGGAATGTGCTTCAGCACCGGCAGCACGCCGCCCGCCAGCAGCCCCTCGCAGGCGGCGCGGCCGAGAGCCGCCACGATTGCGGGCTCATCGCCATAGGCGCGATCGCCGATCACGGGGTCGGCGCCGGCAGCGGGCATGTCGAGCACCGGCAGGCAATCGACGGTGACGCCGAGCTGGGCGAGGTCGTCGGCGATAAGCCGCGCGCCCAGCCCTACCGCCTCGCGCGCCCGCCCGCCGCCGAGTGCCGCCAGCGTCGCCGCCGCCGGATAGGCGGGCCAATGCGGCGGCTTCAGCCGCGCGACGCGGCCGCCTTCCTGGTCGATCAGCACCGGCGCATCGTCGCGTCCCACCGCCTCGCGCAGCGCCGCGATCAGCCGCCGCACTTGATCCGGCGTCTCACAATTACGCTGGAAGAGGATGAATCCCAAGGGATTTACGGCGCGGAAGAAGTCCCGCTCGCTGTCGTCCAGGCGAGGTCCGGCGCAACCGAAAATGACCGCCGACGGCTCACCGCCGGACAAGGAGGCAACTCACGCCACGCCGCTTCAGCTCGCCGCATTGCTGCTCGGCCTTGGCGGCATCGGCGATCGGGCCGACTTGGATGCGATAGAAGATGCCGCGCTCGCCAAGATCGACGCGCTCGGCGGACAAGCTCAGATTGCCCAGCACATCGCCATGAAGGCGCTTCAAGCGCTCCCATTCCTGCTTTGCCGCCTCCGGCGAGCGCACGGCGGCGAGCTGTAAGCGATAGAATTTGCCCGCGGCGGCGGGTGGTGCTGGCGGCGGTGCCGCGGCAACCACCGGCGCCAGCGCCTTCGCCGGCGGCTCGCGCGCCGCGGCCGGTGGCGGCGCGGCTGCGACGATCGGCGCTGGTGGGGCGGCAACCACCGGTGCCGGCGGCGGGGCTGCGGCCGGAGTCGCTGGCGAAGGCGGCGGCGGCGCGGCGGGCGGCGGCTGATCGTCGGCCGTCGCCGGACGCGGCAGCGGCGCCTCGGGCGGCGGCAGCAGCTGCTCGGTCTTGGGCTCGCCATGGCCGCCATCGAGCACCATCGTCCCCTGCCCCGGGATATCCATGCCGCCGGGATTGTCGGGCCGGTGGCGCGTCGGCTGCGTGTCGGCGCGCAGCACCGGCACATCCTCGGGCGCGCCCGTCCGGGTCATCGCGTGGTAGAGGGCGAAGAAGGCGCCGGACGCGCCGAGCATGGCGAGCAGCGCCAGCACAATGACGAAAACCCGCCGCGGGCGGCGCTTGATGAAGATGCGCCCGCGCCGGTCATCGGGCCGCATCGGCCCCAACGCAAAAGCCATTTACATCTCCTCAGCCGGCGCGACGCCGAACACCGTCAAGCCCGACGCCACGACGATCGCGACCGCCTGCACCAGCGCGAGCCGCGCGCGGCTGAGCTCGGGCGCATCGCCGAGCAGAAAACGCAAGCTGGCATCATCCCTACCCTTGTTCCAGAGACCGTGGAAGTGAGCGGCGAGTTCCTGGAGATAGAAGGCGATGCGATGCGGCTCATGCGCCTCCGCCGCGCTCTCGACCAGCCGCGGCCAACTTGCGAGATGTCGGATGAGAGCAAGCTCTGCCGGGTCGGTCAAGCGTTCCAGCGCCGCCGATGCCAACGACTCCGGTGTCAAATTGTCGCCGGGCTGCGCTTCTCCCGCGTGGCGCAGCACCGAGCGGGCGCGCGCATGGGCGTATTGCACGTAAAAGACCGGATTGTCCTTCGACTGCTCGGCCACCTTGGCAAAATCGAAATCGAGCGCCTGATCGTTGCGCCGCGTCAGCATGACGAAGCGGAAGACGTCCTTGCCGACCTCGTCGACCACCTCGCGCAAGGTGACGAAGGTGCCGGCACGCTTCGACATGCGCACCGGCACGCCCTTGTCGAGGAGGTTGACGAGCTGACAGAGCTTGACGTCGAGCGTCGCCTTGCCGCCGCTCAACGCCGTCACCGCCGCCTGCAGGCGCTTGACGTAGCCGCCGTGATCGGCGCCCCAGACGTCGATCATGTCGGCAAAGCCGCGGCGGTACTTGTCGAGATGGTAGGCGATGTCGCCGGCGAAATAGGTCCAGGAGCCGTCGGATTTCCGCAGCGGCCGGTCGATGTCGTCGCCGAATCGGCTCGAGCGGAACAAAGTCTGCGGCCGCTCCTCCCAATCCTCGGGCAGCTTGCCCTTGGGCGGCTCGAGCGTGCCGACATAGAGGAGGTCGGCCGCCTCCAGCGCGGCGAGCGCGCGCTCGACGGCACCGCTCGCGACGATGGCGCGCTCGGAGGTGAAGACGTCGTGCGCGATGCCGATTGCGGCGAGATCGGCGCGGATCAGCTCCATCATCGCCGCCACGGTGAAATCGCGCACCGCCGACAGCCACTCGTCAAACGGCTTGCCCTCGATCGTGCCGTCGCTGCCGCGCTCCGCGAGACTGTCGCCGTAGCGCTCCCTCAGCGCCCGCCCGACCGGGACGAGATAATCGCCCTGATACTGGAAGCCGGCGAAGCTCTTCTCGTCGATCGCGGCGCCGAGCGCCTGCAGGTAACGGAAATAGGCCGACCACGCCAAGGCCTCGATCTGCGCGCCGGCATCGTTGATGTAGTATTCGCGGGTGACGACGAATCCGGCCTTGCGCAGCAGCAGAGCGAGCGCGTCGCCGACCACGGCGCCGCGGCCATGGCCGACATGCATCGGCCCCGTCGGATTGGCCGAGACATATTCGACATTGACCACGCGGCCCGCGCCGATCGCGGCGTCGCCGTAAGCCTGGCCGGCGCGCAGGATCTCGGCGAGCCGCGCCTGCCAGAACGCATCGGCCAGCCGGATGTTGATGAAGCCCGGTCCCGCCACCTCCGCCGCGGTCACCAATTCGTGGCGGCGCAAGCGCTCGGCGAGCCGCTCGGCGAGCGCGCGTGGCGGCAGCCCCGCCGCCTTCGCCAGCACCATGGCGGCGTTGGTGGCGATGTCGCCATGCGCGGGATCGCGCGGCGGCTCGACCGCGACGCGGCTGACATCGAGTCCGGGCGGGAGATCGAGCGTGGCGAGATCGGCGACGACGATGTCGCGGAAATGGCTGAAGAGGTTCATCACGTGGGCGCGTACCGATCGTACAAACGGCGGTGCTCGTCGAGCGCGAAGCGGTCGGTCATGCCCGCGATGTAGTCGGCGACGAGCCGCGCGGTGGCGGGCGTGCCGGCGCCGGCGGCGGCATGGCGCCAGTCGGTCGGCAGGCATTCCGGCTCGGCGAGCAGCAGCCGGAACAGCTCCTGCACGATGCGGCGCGCCTTCGACGCCATGCGGTTGACGCGGTAGTGGCGATACATGCGCTCGAAGAGGAACTCCCGGAGGCCCTTGGCCTCGCCGGTGAGCGCGTCGGAAAAGCCCACCACCGGCGCGCCCAGCGCGCGGACCTCGCCGGCGCTCTTGACGCGCGCGGCGGTGAGGCGGCGCCGGCTTTCGGCGGTGAGGTCGGAGGCCATGCGGTCGATCAGGCGGCGGATCGCCTCGTGGATGAGCCGCGGCTCGTCGATGCCGGGATGGAGCGCCGCTACCTCGTGCAGCACCGGGCCCACCAGCGGCACCTCGGCGAGGTCCTTCACCGCGAAGAGGCCGGCGCGCAAGCCGTCGTCGATATCATGGTTGTTGTAGGCGATGTCGTCGGCCATCGCCGCCACCTGCGCCTCGGCGCCGGGCCAGGTGGCGAGCTCGAGATCGTGGCGCGTCACATACTCGGCGATGGTGCCGGACAGCGGCGGCGTCAGCGGGCCGTTATGCTTCACCGTGCCCTCGAGCGTCTCCCAGGTGAGGTTGAGCCCATCGAATCCGGCGTAACGCCGCTCGAGTCGGGTAAGGATGCGCAGCGCCTGATCGTTGTGGCCGAAACCGCCATAGTCGCGCATCACCGCCGCCAGCCCGTCCTCGCCGGCATGGCCGAAGGGCGTGTGGCCGAGATCGTGCGCCAGCGCCAGCGCCTCGGCGAGATCCTCGTTGAGGCCGAGCGCGCGGCTGATGCTGCGGGCGATCTGCGCCACTTCGAGGCTGTGGGTGAGCCGCGTGCGGTAGTGATCGCCTTCGTGATAGACGAAGACCTGGGTCTTGTACTGCAGGCGGCGGAAGGCGGTCGAATGGATGATGCGGTCGCGGTCGCGCTGGAAGGCGCTGCGCGACGAGCTCTCGGGCTCCGGATGGAGACGGCCGCGGCTCTCCTCCGGGCGCGAGGCGAAAGGGGCGAGCGGCGCCGGCAGCGTCATGATGGCCGGAACCCTAATCCTCGCGCCTGTGCTTGGCAACGCCGGCCGCCCGGTTTGACAAAAGCCGCGACTTGCCTACATAGAGAGGCGGTGATCTCCCGGCGCGCTGGGCGCCCGGGTAAGGAGTGGTTAACCATGGCCGATGGCGGCAACGTTCCAGCCGAGGGCGGCGTCATCCTGACCGAGAGCGCGGCACGGCGCGTCGCCGAGCTGAAGCGCCAGGAGAGCGTGCCCGGCGCCTTCCTGCGCCTCGCCGTCTCCGGCGGCGGCTGCTCCGGCTTTCAATACGGCTTCAGCTTCGACGACACCCGCCGGGCGGACGATCAGGTGTTCGAGCGCGACGGCGTGCAGCTGGTCATCGACGGCGTTTCGCTCGAGCTGGTCAAGGGCGCCGAGATCGATTTCATCGAGGACATGATGGGCGCCGCCTTCCAGGTGAAGAACCCCAACGCCCAGTCCTCCTGCGGCTGCGGCAACTCCTTCTCGGTAGGCTGAGCGGCCGACGCCGGGATTGACAAGTACCGCCCCCGCCGGCTTTCTCCTGGCGCCAAGGGGGAGCCGGTGAAGATCGCCACATTCAACGTCAATTCGATCAAGGTGCGGCTGCCGATCCTGCTGTCCTGGCTGGAAGAGGCGCACCCCGACGTCGTCTGCCTGCAGGAGATCAAATGCCTGGCCGGCGATTTCCCGGCGCTCGAGCTCAAGGGGCTCGGCTATCACGCCGAGGTGGTGGGCCAGAAGACCTATAACGGCGTGGCGCTGCTGTCGAAGGCGCCGGCGCGCGACGTGATGAAGGGTCTTCCCGGCGATGCCGGCGACGAGCAGGCGCGCTATGTCGAGGCGACCATCGACGGCGTCCGCGTTGCCTCGCTCTATCTGCCCAACGGCAATCCCGTCGCCAGCGACAAATTTCCCTACAAGCTCGGCTGGATGACGCGGCTCAAGGCGCGCGCCGAGGCGCTTCTGGTGCAGGAGATGCCGTTCGTGCTGGCCGGCGACTACAACGTCTGCCCGACCGACGCGGATGTGTTCGATCCCGCGGCGATGCGCGACGACGCGCTGTGCCAGCCGGAGTCGCGCCGCCGCTTCCGCGCGCTGGTCAATCTCGGCCTCGTCGATGCGTTCCGCGCCTTCCATCCGGAGCCGCATCGCTACAGCTTCTGGGATTATCAGCCAGGGCGCTGGTATCGCGACGAGGGCTTGCGCATCGACCATCTGCTGCTGTCGCCGCAAGCGGCCGACCGGCTGGTCGCGGCCGATATCGACAAGAGCCCGCGCGGCAAGGAGAAGGCCTCCGACCACACGCCGGTCTGGTGCGAGATCGCGGCGAACGCGCGCTAGCGAGTTCGTCCGCGGCGGCGCCAGCGACGAGCGCTATGCGCTCGCGCTTAGAATTTCACGCCGTAGCGCAGCTGCAGATTGTCCGAGTTCTCGCCGTTGAGGCGGAGATCGGCGGGCCGGCCCTCATCGAGGCGCAGCGACAGGCTGTGCTGGTCGCCGAACTGATAGCCGAACTCGAGCGCGCCGCGCATCATCAGCGGCGGCCCGAGCGGACGGCGCAACTGATCAAAGGGCGTGTTCGAGCCGGGATCGTAGGTGCCGCCGAGCCCGACGCTGCCGAACAGCCGGTCGTTGTCGAAGAGGCTCCAGCTGAGGCCGGCATAGCCGCGATTGACGCCGGTCATGCGGTCCAGGCCGAAGCCCAATTGCGGCCGCGGCGAGAACAGGAAGTGAAATACGCCGGTGCCGGGCGAGGTCAGCGCGATCTCGAGATTGTTGCTGCCGCCGGCCGGGTTCAGCCCCTGGCTCACGGGATCGTTGGGCAGGAAGTTGAGACGGAAGTCGGGCAAGGGCGCGCCGCCGCGCACCAGGCCGCTGCCATCGACGCCGAGCGGCTGCGTCTGATCGCCCGCCACCGCCGGTCCAGCCGCCGCCAGCGCCAGCAGCGCCGACGCGCCGCAACAGGCAAGGATGCGGCTCAGCGGGATCACGACCGGCGCCGCGGCACCAGGCGACGCGCCAGCGCGCGGTCGAGCTTGGTCACGGCGAGCGGCGTCAACTCCTGGAAACGGAAGCCGCGCGCTCCCGTGGCCGCCTCCTGGCGGACCACCGAGGCGCTGAACGCGAAGCCGTCGCTGCCGTCGATCTGGAGCGTGCCGGTGACCACCGCGCCGACCTCGAGCGGCAGCCCCGAGGTGAGCTGAAAGCCGCCGAGCGACCAATTGTCGGTCACATAGTCCTGACCACCGATGGTAACGGTCAGCGGCGGCAAGGCGTAGCGGCGGTCGCGCCGCGATTCCTGTCGGTCGAAATTGGTGCGGGCAATTCGCATGACCGAGGCCTTTACCGGGCGGATCCCATAACAGCAGACAACACTTAAGTTAATAATCGGTTTCCGCCGGCATTTGCAACCTCCGGCGAAGCCCGCGCCGCCTCTGGGCAGCGCCGGCGCGAGCCCCGACGGCACCCATCCGGATTGCTCTACAGGATATTGAACGCGGCGGCAATATTTTTTAATTATCAATGCATTAACCATAAGCACCTGAGGCCTCGTGCGAGCCCCATTTGCGGCGGGCGGCGTCAGGGTTGATCCGCGCGCGGCGGGTATGGGTGCGTTGCGCCGGCGGGGTCTTCGACAAGCCACGCTCCGCCGACCGCGTCCGGCACGGCATAGCAGGGCCCGACCGGCACCTTGCCGTGGCCGCCGGGCAGGTCCAGCACATAGCTCGGCTGGCAGAGGCCGGAGACCCGGCCGCGCAGCGCCCGCATCAGGGCGCGGCCTTGCGCCAGACTCGGGCGGAAGCCCGCCGTGCCGCGGGCAAGGTCGGGATGGTGCAGGTAATAGGGCTTCACCCGCATGGCGACGAGGCCGCGGAACAGCGCCGTCAGCGTCGCCGCGTCGTCGTTGACGCCTTTCAGCAGCACGCTTTGGCCGAGCAAGGGGATGCCGGCGCCGGAGAGCCGCCGGCAGGCGGCGCGCGCCGCCTCGGTGAGCTCGCGCGGATGGGTGGCGTGGATGGCGACATAGACCGCCGTCTCCGCCGCGAGCGCGCGCACCAGCGCGGCGCTCACCCGGCCGGGCTCGACCACCGGCACCCGGGTGTGGAAGCGGATGACGGCGACATGGTCGATCGTGTCGAGCGCGCGGACCAGCGCGCCGAGCCGGCGCGGCGACAGCAGGAAGGGGTCGCCGCCGGTGACGATCACCTCCCAGATCTCCGGCCGGGCGCGGATGTAGTCGAGCGCCGCCGCGAGCTCGGCCGGCGTCAGGCTGTCGCCGCCGGGCCCGACCTGCTCACGGCGGAAGCAGAAGCGGCAATAGACCGGACAGGCATGGCTCGGCTTCAGCAGCACCCGGTCGGGATAGCGGTGGACGATGCCTTTGACCGGCGAAAGCCGCCGGTCGCCGATGGGATCGTCGCGCTCCTCCGGCGCCGTCGCCAGCTCGGCGGCGCTTGGCACGAATTGGCGGGCGATGGGATCGGCGGGATCGCCCGGCTCGATCAGCGCCGCCATGTCCGGCGTGATCGCGACGGCGAAGCGCTCGGCCACCGCGGCGATCTCCGCCTGCCGCGCCCGCGGCACGAGGCCGGCCGTGACGAGCTCGGCCGGGCGGCGCAGCGTGCGGCCGGCCGATCGCGCTATGCGCGACGGCGGCATTTCGGCTCAGATATCGGCATAGACATGCGTCTCTGCCTTGCCGCCCGGATGGGTGACGGCGCCCTTCTCGGCGTCGCCCACGGTCTGCGCGTATTTCCACAGCGCGCCCGACTGGTAGTCGTGCCGGCGCGGCTTCCACGCCTTGCGCCGCTCGGCCAGCTCGGCCGCGCCGAGCTCGACATCGATCGTGCCGGCCTCGGCATCGATGGCGACGATGTCGCCGTCGCGCAGCAGCGCGATCGGCCCGCCGACCGCCGCCTCGGGGCCGATATGGCCGACGCAGAAGCCGCGCGTCGCGCCGGAGAAGCGGCCGTCGGTGATCAGCGCGACGTCGTGCCCCATGCCCTGCCCGGTGATCGCCGCCGTGGTCGAGAGCATCTCGCGCATGCCCGGTCCGCCGCGCGGGCCCTCATAGCGGATGACAATGACGTCGCCCTTCTTGTACTGGCGCTGGTCGACGGCGGCGAAGGCGTCCTCCTCGCGATCGAAGCAGCGGGCGGGACCGCGGAATTTGAGCTCGTGCATTCCCGCCACCTTCACGATCGCGCCTTGCGGCGCAAGGTTGCCCTTGAGCCCGACGACGCCGCCGGTCGGGCTGATCGGCGCCGAGGTCGGGCGCACCACGTCCTGGTTCTTCGGCAGGCTCACCGTCGCCAGGTTCTCGGCGATGGTCTTGCCGGTGACGGTCAGGCAGTCGCCATGGAGATAGCCGCCATCGAGCAGCGCCTTCATCAGCACCGGCACGCCGCCGACATCGAAGAGATCCTTGGCGATATAGCGCCCGCCCGGCTTGAGATCGGCGATATAGGGCGTGCGCTTGAAGATCTCGGCGACGGCGTGCAGATCGAAATCGATCCCCGCCTCATGCGCGATCGCCGGCAGATGCAGCGCGCCGTTGGTCGACCCGCCCGAGGCGGCGACGATCATCGCGGCGTTCTCGAGCGCCTTCAGCGTGACGATGTCGCGCGGGCGGATGCGCCGCCGGATCAGCGCCATCACCGCCTCGCCCGAGGCCTCGGCATAGCTGTCGCGGCTATCGTAGGGTGCGGGCGGGCCGGCGGAACCGGGCAAGGCCAGGCCGATCGCCTCGGAGACGCAGGCCATGGTATTGGCGGTGAACTGCCCGCCGCAGGAGCCGGAAGAGGGGCAGGCGACGCATTTGAGCTCGTGCAGCTCGGCATCGCTCATCTTCCCGGCGCTGTGCGCGCCGACGGCCTCGAACACGTCGCCCACGGTCACGTCCTTGCCGTGGAACTTGCCGGGCAGGATCGAGCCGCCATACATGAAGACGGCGGGCACGTTGAGCCGCAGCATCGCCATCATCAGCCCCGGCAGCGATTTGTCGCAGCCGGCGAGCCCGACCAAGGCGTCGTAGCAATGGCCGCGCATGGTGAGCTCGACGGAATCGGCGATCACCTCGCGCGACACCAGCGAGGACTTCATTCCGGCATGGCCCATGGCGATGCCGTCGGTGACGGTGATGGTGGTGAACTCGCGCGGCGTGCCGCCGGCCGCGGCAACGCCCTTCTTTGCCGCCTGCGCCTGGCGCGCCAGCGCGATGTTGCAGGGCGCGGCTTCGTTCCAGGTGGTGGCGACGCCGATCAGCGGCTGGGCGATCTGCTCGTCGGTAAGGCCCATGGCGTAGAGATAGGAGCGGTGCGGCGCGCGCTCCGGTCCGACCGTGACGTGGCGGCTCGGCAGCTTCGCTTTGTCAAAACTGCGTTGTCTCATGTCATCGGGCATGGCAGGTCTCCTCGGCGTCGGCTGGTTTTGCCGCACCATACAAAGTGCGAACCCAATTTGACTAGCGGCTGCACCCCGCTGCCTCGCAATTTCGCCATCGGTTGGAATTGCGGAACCGAGCTCTTGGGGCTACAAATTGATGTAGTTACAGGGCACAGGTCCACCGAGGCCGCATATGGACGCGCTAAGCAAAAGCTTTTGTTAGTCTTGCGGGCGTCGATCGCCCAAAAGTTGAACGGCTGCTGTCGTCTGCGTCTAAGTTCTTGTACGATATCTATTATCACGATTTTGTAGATGGCGTAACCTTATTGGACCAGATGAAAGCAGCGGTACGAGAGTGCTCCCTTTTCATTTTATTTGCATCAAAGGCCTCACTTAATTCGGTCTGGTGCAAATTTGAAATCAGCCTTGCAGAATTGGAGATAATTAAACGGGGCATAAAAATTTTCGTTGTTCCTGTCGAACCCGCAGTTCCTTTGACTTGTTGCCGGAATGGATGAAGCGGTATTGGATTTCTTTTGATTTCCCGACCGAAAAATCGCTCAGTCGGCAGCTTTCGCACATTTTGCAGAAAGAACTTATTCCACCAGTTTTACATGGCGCAATCGAAAGAATCGAGGAGGCTAACCGCCAGCGCCTGCAGCAAATGCAACGTACTCAAATCGCTCCGAACATCTATTTTTTCACAGGAGCGCCGGCTATCGGCCGCCGGACCAGTGCAAAAGGCTTTGTACAACGCCTATTCAAAAACGATCTATACTGGTCTGGGCCAGAAATATTGTTAGATGATCCGGCGTCCATCGAAGATCTTTATTTTCGGTCCAAAGAGGAATTTACAACGTTCTCGAAAAGCGAGTACGAACAAGAGTTACAGTGGTATAGAAATATTTCAGAAGAAAAAAGGATCGACGAACTCGTAGAGGGTATAAAGAGGATTTCGGCGAGTAATCAAACTATCTACCTTATTTGCCAGACGGGCCTATTCGACGAACACGGGTATCTTATTCGATGGGCCAAGACGCTTTTCAATGCGCTCAGCGCGTCGCCATCTACTCGGCTCGCGATCGTCTCTACTCGCCAACCCCGAAGTGAAGAAATCTCATTGATGCCTCACGTTTTTTGGTACCACGTAAAAGAATTGCGGGACGAATATGTAATCTCGATCGTCCAGGAAATAACTCAGGAGCGGCTTGGGAAATTATACGAGCCTACTAAAGAGCATCTATTGGCGATCGGAGGGCATCCGCTTCTTGCGCGTGCTTATGCCAATCTAATTTGCCAGTACGGAGAAATAGGAGACGCAGACGCGGTCGGCCAAATCGCTCAAATCCAAAGACATTTGATGTCTGAATTTCTGTCCTATGATCGTCTGCTTGACGAAGAAAAGGTAGTGTTGACCATTCTCAGTTGGGTTCCCAGACTATCTGCTGAGGCGCTGTCAGAGATCCTGACCACGGCCGGGATTAACAATTATTCCGATGCCATCAAGACAATGATCCGAGAAAGCCTAGTTAATCTGTCCGAAACCTATTATGCCATTGCCGCACCGGTCCGCTACACCTTTCGCCAGCTTCATGGCTTCGGCTATGAGACCGCTCGAAAGGCGATCGCGGATTACTACAGGCTACGGCTAGCCTCTGGGACGGACATCGGCAGTGAACTTGTGGATTCCGCGCTGTTCGTAATCTCTCTTGAAAAGGGTGCTGTACCGGAAGAATTCCGGAACATTCTCTCACCCTCGACAGTTCTTCGCATCGCTCAGGAGTTATATCGCGATGGCCGCGCTAACAATAAGTCCGAGTTGTTCGCGCGGGTCGTGAGTCTGACCACGATGGCGAAAAGCATGAAGACGGAGCGCGATATCGCTGCAGCCTTGGCCGTCGTGCGTATACGATCCCTCCTGAAGTTGAAGAAATTCCAAGAAGCAGATGTGGAACTGCGCAGCTTGGAAGCCGACGGAAGCAGGCAGGCAATACTGTTACGAGCGCAATATTTTCGGCACCTCGAAAAATGGAGAGACGCGATCAACTGGTTCGAGAGATGCCTCAGTAGTGGACTTAACACCGACGCGATAATACACGAATATTGTACCTGCCTTAGGAAGATGGGTGAATTCAAAAAAATCGGTCAAATTTTGGAGAAATTTTCCACCAGGACCGAGAGAAACGTGTTCTTGTTGGACCTGAGGGCCGCCTTCCAACTTGGAAACGAAGATTTTCTAGGTGCGGACAAAACGATAAAAAAAATGCGTGCACACCTAGACGACAACTTTATGTCGTGGACCCGTGAGGGAATCCTTATCGCGCGCAGCACACAGGATTATCCAAGGGCAGAGCAAGTTCTGACCGAAGGCATTGATCGGGCGATCCGCGAAACCGGACGCGCGCCGGGCGAGCTCTATTCCACGCGCTGTGTACTTCGATGCAAGATGAAGCTCGTCCCCGCTGCGATTGAAGATTCGGCGAGCGTGCGGCAAACCCACCGAAACGCAGAACAAGTCTGCCAGCGATTGCAGGTGCACATACTTGCGGCGAAAGGCGAATACGATGAAGCGCTTGCCGCGATTGAGGCGATTCCAAATAGGACAAGCCTCGATTTGATTCTCAAGCGCGATGTATTGCTGCTTATAGTGAACGACATAGCTCTGCCGGGCTTCAAGCGCGAGGCCGCGCAGAAGCAGCTTTCTGTGGTCTTGCCGAACTTGGTAAAACTCACAGAATTCGACGTTGTCCTCGAGTAGTTGAGCGCCATTAGCAATATCGCTCCGACCCGTGCCCTCCCTCACCTTCGCCGAGGCCTGGCGCTGCTATCGCCGCGCCGAGCCACGCCTGCCGGCGAAGCCCGCGCCGGTGGCACCGCAGCGCGTCGCCGCCGCCGCCGAGATCGCCGGCGCGTTCGACCTGGTCGTGCTCGACGCCTGGGGTGTGCTCAACCTCGGCGACGCGCCGATCCCGACGGCGCGCGCGGCGGTCGCCGGCTTGCGCGACGCGGGCATGCGCCTGGTCATCCTCAGCAATGACGGCACGCGCCGCGGCAGCGAGGCGGCGGCGCGCCATCGCCGCCGCGGCATCGCCATCGGCGATGACGAGGTCATCGCCGGCATCGACCTGCTGCCCGGCCTGGTACGGGACCTGGCGCCGGTGGAACCCCTCGGGGTCATCGCCGATGCGCCGGCGCCGTTTCCCGATCTCGCCGGCGCCCTGCTGCCGCTTGCCGACGATGCCGCGGCCTATGACCGCGTCGGCGCCATCCTGTTCCTGTCGAGCGACGGCTGGAGCGCGCGGCGCCAGCACCTGCTCGAGGCGAGCCTCGCGGCACGGCCGCGCCCGCTCGTCATCGGTAATCCCGACATCGTCTCGCCCGAGCCCGACGGCATGGCGGCGGAGCCCGGCTATTTCGGCCATGCGCTCGCCGAGCGCACGGGGCTGGCGCCGATCTTCTGCGGCAAGCCCTTCGCCCCGGTCTATGAGCGCGTCGCCGCGCGCTATCCGGGTCTAGCACCCGAGCGCGTGCTGTGCGTCGGCGACACGCTCCACACCGACATCCTCGGCGGCCGCGCCGCCGGCTATCGCACGCTGCTGATCGAGGACGGCTTCTGTCGCGGCCGCGACGGGCTGGCGCTCGCCGCCGAGAGCGGCATCTGGCCCGATTTCATCGCCCCGCAGCTATAGCCCGTAACGGCTAGGCCATGCCGAGCGCAGCAACGCCGAGCAGGGACGCGACGGTCGCGGCGACCAGGATGAAGAGGCACAGCGCGGCGAAGCCGATTGCGGCGGCATAGGCCGGCGCCCGCTCCGTCGGCACGCCGAGCAGCGCCGGGGCACCGCGAGCGAGCAGAAACAGGCTGTAGAGCGTGGCCAGAAGGCTCAGCACGCCAAGCGCCGGCACCAGGCGGAAGATGCCGCCGAGCCAGCTCGCGGTGGCGGCGTAGGCGACGAGCTTGAGCGCCTCGTCGAAATCCTCGCTGCCGTCGAAATAAGGCGCGAGCCGCGAGGCTATGACCGCCAGCAGCCAGAGGCTGGCGAGGCTCAGGACGTAGGCGAGAAGCGCCGCGAGCAGCGCCGTGCCGAAGCTGAGGAAGCCGAAGACCAGCGACCAGGCGAACAGCTTTACCGCCGGCGGGATCGCCGACAGCGGCAGGATCACGCGGACAAAGAGGGTAAGCGGATCGGACGGCTCGGCGGCGATCGCACGCCATTCCCGCCGCGGCGAGAGCAACAGCGCGCACAGCCGCGCCATCAGCTCGTTTTGACGCGTCACCCGCGCCACGATCTCGGCCATTTCCATGTGCTCCTCCAGAACAGCTTTTTCGCTTCCCGGGGAACGCCTGGTTGGCGCCGATCGCTGTGTTATTCCGGTGTCAAGCACGCGCCCGTCCGGGCGAGTGCCGAGCGCCGACGGCGGCGCCGCGGGCTATCGCTTGCCGCTCAGCGAGGAGCGTTTCCGCCGCGGCCGCGACGGACTGCCGCTCGCCTCCCCGAGCGGCATCCGGCCCGCTTTCGCCGCGCCGCTTCCGTAGCCGGCGAAGACCTGCTGCACCAGCGTGCGCAGCCAGCGGCTGGCCGGGTCCTGGTCGACTGCGTCGTGCCAATAGAGATAGAGGTCGAGCGTCGGCGTCGCCAGCGGCAGGGGCAGGATGCGGTGGTCGAAGCCGAGATTCAGCACGCCGGCATAGCGCTCCGCCATGGTCAGCACGAGATCGCCCTCGCCGACGACGCGAAAGGCGGCGAGGTAATTGCGGCAGCGCAGGCGGATGCGGCGCTGCAGCCCGCGCTCGCTCAGCACGATGTCCTCGACGCCCGGCCCCTTGCGCCGCGACGTCACCATCACATGCTGCTGGCGCAGATAGGCGGCGAGGTCGAAGCCCTCGCGGATGTGCGGATGGCGCCGGCGCGCCACCACCACCAGCCGGTCGGCGGCGACGCGCTGGCGGCGCACGCTCTCGGACACCGGCAGCGGCACGTCGACGGCGAGGTCGAGCGTGCCGGCGGCGAGCCCCGCCTCGATGTTGCGTCGCGCCAGCTGGATCGCGCGCAGATCGATGCCGGGCGCGTCGCGGGCGACGATCGACATCAGCCGCGGCAGCAGCAGCAGCTCGACCGGATCGCGCATGGCGAGGGTGAAGCGCGTCTCGGCCGCGGTGGGGTCGAACGGCCGCGCCTCGTGCAGCAGCGCGCCCAGCCCCTGCAGCGAGCGCCGCAACGGCTCGACGATGGCGCGCGTCAGCGGCGTCGGCACCAGCGCGCGGCCGCGGCGAACGAACAGCGGATCGTCGAAGAGGGCGCGCAGCCGCGACAGGGCGTGGCTGATCGCCGGCTGGGTGAGGTTGAGCTTCTCCGCGGCGCGGGTGACGCCGCCCTCGCCGTGGATCGCATCGAGCACCACCAGCAGATTGAGATCGAACCGCGGTACATCAGCCATGTCTATGGGAGACTATGCTAAATATTCATTTTTGTCATGATCGGCGGCGCGATAGCCTGTCTCTCGGGAAATCCCCGGGAAAGGCGGTGCGCGATGGACTTCACCTATTCCGCGACGGTCACGGCGCTGCAGCGGCGGCTCGGCGCCTTCATGGAAGAGCATATCTATCCCAACGAGGCGCGCTATGCCGCGGAGATCGCCGCCGGCGACCGCTGGCAGCCGAGTGCGATCATCGAGACGCTCAAGGAGAACGCGCGGGCGGCGGGTCTGTGGAACCTGTTCCTGCCGGACGCCGAGCACGGCGCCGGCCTGAGCAATCTCGATTACGCGCCGCTATGCGAGACCATGGGCCGCTCGGAGATGGCGCCGGAGGTCTTCAACTGCTCGGCGCCCGACACCGGCAACATGGAGCTGCTCGAGCGCTACGGCAGCGTTGAGCAGAAGCGGCGATGGCTGGAGCCGCTGCTCGACGGCCGCATCCGCTCGGCCTTCGCCATGACCGAGCCGGCGGTGGCCTCCTCCGACGCCACCAACATCGCTGCGACGATCGCGCGCGACGGCGATCACTACGTCATCAACGGCCGCAAATGGTGGGCGACCGGCGCGCCCGACCGGCGCTGCCGGATCCTCATCGTCATGGGGGTCACCGATCCCGCACATCCCGACCGCCACCGGCGGCAATCGATGATCCTGGTGCCGAAAGACACGCCGGGGGTAACGGTGCTGCGCGCGCTCCCGGTCTTCGGCTTCGATCACGCGCCGCACGGCCATGGCGAGGTGGTGTTCGACCAGGTGCGCGTGCCGGCGGCGAACCTTCTGCTCGGCGAAGGGCGCGGCTTCGAGATCGCGCAAGGCCGGCTCGGGCCCGGACGCATCCATCACTGCATGCGCGCCATCGGCGCCGCCGAGCGCACGCTGGAGAGGATGTGTCGGCGGGTGAAATCGCGCGTCGCCTTCGGCCGCCCGATCGCCGAGCAGAGCGTGACCCTGGAGCGCATCGCCGAGGCGCGCATCATGATCGACCAGGCGCGCCTCCTCGTGCTCAAGGCGGCGCAGATGATGGATACGGTCGGCAACAAGGCGGCGCGCGCCGAGATCGCCATGATCAAGGTCGCGGTGCCGACCATGCTGTGCAAGGTGGTCGACATGGCGATCCAGGCGCATGGCGCCGCGGGGGTCACCGAGGATTTCGAGCTCGGCAGCACCTATGCCCATGCCCGTGCGCTCCGCATCGTCGACGGTCCCGACGAGGTGCACCGCAACCAGATCGGCGAGATCGAGCTGCGCAAATACACTTAGGCGCGGCCGCGGGGCCTGGCGCGTCAGGCGCCGATGCGTTGCAGCGCGGTGCGCAGGCGGGCGAGCGCGGCCTCGGCCTCGGCCAGGCGCTCGCGTTGCTCCTCCACCACCTCGGGCTTGGCCTTGGCGAGGAATTGCTCGTTGCCGAGCTTTTTGGCGATCTTGCCGATCTCGCCCTCGACGCCGGCGCTCTCCTTGGCGAGACGCGCGCGCTCCTTGGCGATGTCGACGGCGCCGGCGAGGTCGAGCGACAGCGTGACGCCGCCGGCCACCACCTGGATGGCGCTTTTGGCCGCGCTCAGCGCGTCGCGGCGGTCGGCGCCGGCCGGCTCCAGGACGGCAAGCCGCGCCCGGTCCCTGATCGCGCCGGCGTGGCGCTCAATCCACTCCCGCCCCTGCCCGCCGCTCTCGATGACATAGGCCGCGATCTCGCTCGCCGGCGGCACGTTCATCTCGACCCGCGCCGAGCGGATCGCCGAGATCAGCTCGACCACCCATTCCATCTCCGCCATCGCCGCGCGATCGACGAGGCGCGGTGGATAGCTCGGCCAGGGTGCGGTGATGAGCAGCCCGCCCTGGCCGGCGGTGAAATGCTTCCACAACTCCTCGGTGACGAAAGGCGCGATGGGATGCAGCAGATGCACGATCTCGCCGAGCGCCCAGGCGGTGACCGCGCGTGTCTCCGCCGCCGCGGCGGCGTCGGCACCGGTGAAGACCGGCTTGGCGAACTCGATGAACCAGTCGCAGAACGTGCCCCAGGTGAAGTGATAGATCGCGCCGGCAGCCTCGTTGAACTTGTACTCGTCAAGCGCCGCGGCGACGCGGGCGCCGGTCTCGGCCAGCGCGCCGACGATCCAGCGGTTGAGCGTCAGCCGGCAGGCGGCGGGATCGAAACCTTCGACCGGCGCGCAGCCGTTCATCTCGGCGAAGCGCGCCGCGTTCCACAGCTTGGTGATGAAGGCGCGATAGCCCTCGACGCGCGATTCCGCGAGCTTGATGTCGCGCCCTTGGGCGGCGAGCGCGGCGAGCGTGAAGCGCAGCGCGTCGGTGCCGTAGCGGCCGATGAGGTCGAGGGGATCGATGATGTTGCCCTTGGTCTTCGACATCTTCTGGCCGCGCTCGTCGCGCACCAGCGCGTGGATGTAGACGGTGCGGAACGGCACGTCGCCCATGAACTTGCAGCCCAGCATCATCATCCGCGCCACCCAGAAGAAGATGATGTCGAAGCTGGTAACCAGCACGTCGGTCGGATAGTACCGTTGCAGCTCGCGCGCCGGCTCCGGCCAGCCCAAGGTCGAGAACGGCCAGAGGCCCGAGGAGAACCAGGTGTCGAGCACGTCGCCGTCGCGCTCGAGAAAAAAGAACTTTTGAAGGATAACACATAAGAACAAGACTCTAAAGCCAGATACCTGAACAGGTGAATTAGGTATGGAAGAAGCAT
>JBKQTR010000059.1:0-7226 GCA_052143095.1 Allostellaceae bacterium | reverse complement strand
CGTAATCCTGCGCGAACCACCCGACGAACACCTCGCCATTGAGCGTCGGGCCCAGATGCACAGCGGTTCCGGCGTCGACCGCGTAGCCACGCGAGGTAGCATCCAAGCCGGACGTATCGAACTCGGCCATGTATTGCCGATAATTGCCGCGTGCCTGGATAAAGGCTTGGTAGCCCGGGATGATTTCGTAGCTCACCCGCGGCCCAAAACTATACTCTATTCGGTTGCGGCCGGTCTCGGGAATGACCGTGTCGGTAAGGGTAACGTTGTTGTTGTATGTGTAATAGTTGACGGATCCGTCGGCGCGAAATCCGAGCCGCCCGGATTCGTGAACATATCCGATATCGGAGCTCGCCTGTTGATACTCGGTCGGATTTTTCTGGTTGAGGACGGTATTGGGCGAGGCCCGATCTTCATGGAGCAGTTGATAGTTGAGTAGTCCAGTGAAATAGACGTCGCGTTCGATGTCCAGCCGGCCGTCGGTACCGACCAGGGCGTTGGTATTGTTCTCGCCGACCTGCGTGGCATAGCGCTTCATCTGACCGGAAGCGATGAAGTTCAGTGCGTCGTTGTTCCAATTTGATCGCAGCTGGGCGACCGGCGAAATCGTGGTGAGCAGATCGGCCTTCGTGTCGGTTGGGGTGACGAAAACGTTGCTGTTGTAAGTTTCACTGAGATCAACGCTGGGATAGAGCAGGAACGACCCGACATACGCGCCCAAGGGATCGTAATCCGGCCGCGCTCTCTGAAGCACGCTCTGTCGTTCGATATCGAGCTCGCTCGTTTGCGCCGCTGCACGATGAGCAAAGACAAAGACCACCTGTGCGGCCGCGAAGCCGATCGCTGCAGTGGTTCTCCAGAGAGTCATCTTTCCGGAACCCCCCCTGGCTCCGCGTTACTTCACCAGCAATAGCAATACAGTTTCAGATCACGAGACCACGCCATCAGCTCGGACTGGTGGTCGGCGTCGTCACCGGCGTCGTCACTGGCGGCGGCGTGACCACAACCACCGGCGGCGGCGTGACCGGCGGCGGCGTGACCACAACCACCGGCGGCGTCGTGACCGTCGTCGTCGTCGTGACCGTCGTCGTCTTAATCGTCTGCGGTACGGGGGTGGTTATCACCGTGACTGTCTGGCCAGGCTGTTGGCCAGGCACGGTGAACGTGGTCGGAGGGTTCGGTGGCGGTCCGGCGGGCGCGGTTATGGACGTCGTGATTTGTGCGCCAGGGACTGCCCCATTGATCGACTGGGCGATCTGCGTTTGATTCTGCTGGGTCTGCAGCCCCGCCGGGAGGGCCTCGACCACAGCGGCGAAGACGCTGGCCGATGCCGTCGGTGCGGCGGCAGCCGTCGTCGACGCGACGCTCGAGGAAATCTGGACGAGCGTCGTTGAATTCATGCCGGCGCTCGCGCCGGCATAAGTGACCGCCTCCTGGGCGATCGACGCCGCAAGCGTTGGGTCCGCGCTGATGGCCGCGCCATTCGCGCTGAGGATCTGACCGATGGCATCGGCGATAGCGGTGGCGATGGTCTTGGCGTCCGCGCCGACATTGGCGTCCAGCGCCTGCTGCACCGCTTGGTCGACCTGCGCCTGCAGGGCGGCGGGGAGCGCCGGAACCGCGATATTCTGGTTCTGCGCTACCTGGACCGGGCGAACTTCGCCGGCCGATGTGCTGCCGATGCCGCTCAACAGCGCCAGCATCACGACGGTGACACCGACTAATGCTCTTGCCATACTGTCCTCATTACATTCGATCGAGCGTTCGCTGCACTGCAATATGTATCACGAGTTTAGTGTCATCGCAAGCCGACCGCTTCGGTTGTGACGTCGATCACACCCCCCACTAAAGCAGGGCGGCCCGTACGAGAGAGCGTCCAAAAACGGCGATTCCTTCTCGGGCAGATGCTGTGTGGCGCGCTGGAGCAGGAGCTAGGGCTAGCGTAGCTCGGGCTGGGTGCCCGCCCGCCCCAGGAGGCATGGTCACCATGGCAAGCGAGATATCCGACGGGAGCGCCGTTGCCGGCGCGCTGCGGAGCGCGATGGCGGCACGCCGCTCCATCCGCTCCTACGGGTCCGAGGCCGTGCCGCCGTGCGTGGTCGACCGGCTGCTGCAGGCGGCGACGCTGGCGCCGTCGGCGCATAACCGCCAGCCCTGGCGCTTCGTCGTGCTGCGCGCCCCCGAAAGCAAGGCCAAGCTCGCGCGCGCCATGGGCGAGCGCCTAGCCGAGGATCGCGCGCGCGACGGCGACGATGCCGCCGCCATCGCCCGCGACGTCGCCCGCTCCTTCGCCCGGATCACCGGCGCGCCGCTCGTCCTGCTGGTCTGTGCCAGCCTCGCCGAGATGGATGCCTATCCCGACGCGCCGCGCGCCCAGGCGGAGCAGCTGATGGCGGTGCAGAGCACAGCCATGGCGGCGCAGAACCTGCTGCTCGCCGCCCATGCCGAGGGCCTTGCCGCCTGCTGGATGTGCGCGCCGCTGTTCTGCGGCGATGTCGTCGCCGCGGCGCTGGCCTTGCCCGAGGCGTGGCGGCCGCTGGGGCTGATCACGCTGGGACGTGCCGCGGCGCCGGGCAAGGAGCGCGGCCGCAAGCCGCTCGCCGAGGTCGTCGTCGAGCGCTAGCCAGGGGCGCGCTGCCGGCGGGGGTTGCGGGCTTACGGCGTCGCTGGTTCCGGATTATGCTGTGGCACCGCGTTGATCTCCGCATGAGGGCCGAACGCGCGGCGCCCGCTGACACCGGGAGGAAAGCAATGACCGAAGGGTTTACCATTGCGAATTTTCGCCACGTCGCGAAGGGGCTGCAGGAGGGCCAGTTCGCCGTGGGCGAGCGCCGGAAGGCCTCGGGGCTCCGCGATCTCGACCCGATCTACAAGCAGCTCCTCGATCAGCCCGTCACCATGACCTTGGGGCTGATCGGTCCGGACGGCCGCGTCAACCTGACGCCGATGTGGTTCGACTACGAGGGCGACAAGGTGCTGGTGAATACCGCCTCCCATCGCAAGAAATGCGAGTGGATCCGCCGGAATCCACGCCTGACGATCCTGCTCGTCAATCCCAAGAACCCCTATCATTGGGTGCAGATCAAATGCTCGGTGGAGAAGGAGATGCGCGAGTGGGAGGAAGGCGGCGACTACGTGACCCGGCAGCTCGATCGCATCTGGACGAAATATACCGGCCAGCCCGGGCCTTACGGCTTGCGCGATCCCGCGATCGACGAAAAGCGCGTGCTGTTCATCTGCGGCATCGATCGCATCGCCACCTTCGGCGAGCCTTAGGCGCGGTGCGCGTCGCCCTGCCGCAATCGACCGGCAAGCGCGGGCGCGAGGCGGCATGACTCTGTCCGGACTGTCGGCCGCGGCGATCCTCGATCGCGTCGCGCCCGTGCCGCTGGAGGCGCTCATGGCCGAGGCGGCGTCGCTGCGCGATGCCGCCCATCCGCGGCTCGTCTCCTATTCGCGCAAGGTCTTCATCCCGCTCACCAAGCTCTGCCGCGACGTCTGCCATTACTGCACCTTTGCCGAGCGGCCGCGTCCGGGCGTTGCACCCTTTCTGACGCACTACGAGGTTCTCGCCCTTGCCCGCGCCGGCGCCGCCGCCGGCTGCCAGGAGGCGCTCTTCACGCTGGGCGACAAGCCGGAGCTGCGCTACCGCGCCGCCGCCGACGCACTTGCCGCTCTGGGATTTCCCAGCACCATCGCCTATCTCGCCGCGATGTGCCGCGCGGTGGTGGCCGAGACCGGGCTGCTGCCGCACGTCAATCCCGGGGTCATGACCGATGCCGATCTGGCGTTGCTGCGGCCGGTCTCGGTGTCGGTGGGGCTGATGCTGGAAAGCGCCGCCGAGCGCCTGATGAACCCCGGGGAGGTGCATCACGGCTCGCCCGACAAGCATCCGGCGGCGCGGCTCGAGACCATCCGGCTTGCCGGCGCGCGGCGCATTCCCTTTACCACCGGCATCCTCATCGGCATCGGCGAGACGCGCGCCGAGCGCATCGAGGCGCTGCTGCAGATCGCGGCGCTGCATCGCCGCTCCGGCCACATCCAGGAAATCATCATCCAGAACTTCCGCGCCAAGCCCGGCACCCGCGCCGCCGCGGCGGCGGAGCCTGGTCTCGAGGATCTGCTCTGGACCATCGCCGTGTCGCGCCTGATCTTCGGCCCCGCGATGAACATCCAGGCACCGCCCAATCTCTCGCCCGCCACGTTTCCTGCGCTGATCGGCGCCGGGCTCAATGATTGGGGCGGCGTCTCGCCGGTGACGCCCGACCACGTCAATCCCGAGGCGCCCTGGCCCGCGACGGCGGCGCTTGCCGCGGCGACGGCCGGTGAAGGCAAGATCCTGGTCGAGCGTCTGGCGCTTTACCCGGCCTATGTCGCCGCCGCCGAGAGCTGGGTCGACCCGGCGCTGCGGCCCCGCCTGCTCGACGCCGCGGATACGGCAGGCTATGCGCGGCTCGATCGCTGGTCGCCCGGGCTGGCGGTGGCGGCCGGTCCCTGGCCCGTGGCGCTCGCCCGCCAGGTCGACGGCACGGTCAAGCGCCTGGTGGTCCGCGCCGGCGCCGGCCAGCGTCTCGCCGAGGGCGAGGTTGCCGCGCTCTTCGCCGTGCGCGACCGCGATTTCCGCTACGTCCTCGCCGCCGCCGACGAGCTGCGCCGCGGCGTCGCCGGCGACAGCGTGCGCTACGTCGTCAACCGCAACATCAACTATACCAATATCTGCTATTTCCGCTGCCGCTTCTGCGCCTTCTCCAAGGGCAAGACCAGCCACGATCTCCGCGGCACGCCTTATGATCTCGCACTCGAGGAGGTGGTGCGCCGGACGCACGAGGCCTGGGCGCGCGGCGCCACCGAAGTCTGTCTCCAGGGCGGCATTCATCCCGACTATACCGGCGCGACATATCTGGCGCTCTGCCGCGCGATCAAGGCAGCGGTGCCGGCGATGCACATCCACGCCTTCTCGCCGCTCGAGATCCGCCAGGGCGCGGCGACGCTCGGCATCGGCATCGCCGAGTTCCTGACCGAGCTCAAATCGGCCGGGCTCGGCAGCCTGCCCGGAACCGCGGCGGAGGTGCTCGACGATCCCGTGCGGGCGGTCATCTGTCCCGACAAGCTCACTACGGCTGAATGGCTCGACGTCGTCGCCACGGCGCATCGCGTCGGGCTGCGCACCACGGCGACGATCATGTTCGGCCATGTCGAGGACGCGTTCTCCTGGGCGCGCCATCTGCTGCGCCTGCGCGAGGTGCAGCAGGAGACCGGAGGCTTCACCGAGTTCGTGCCGCTGCCTTTCGTGCCGCTGGAGGCGCCGCTCTATCTCAAGGGCCGCGCCCGGCGCGGTCCGACCTTGCGCGAGGCGGTGCTGATGCACGCCGTGGCGCGCCTCGCGCTGCATCCGGCGCTACCCAACCTCCAGACCTCCTGGGTCAAGATGGGGGTGGACGGGGTCAAGCTCTGCCTCGAGGGCGGCGCCAACGATCTCGGCGGCACGCTGATGAACGAGAGCATCTCGCGCGCCGCCGGCACGCAGCACGGCCAGGAGCTGCCGCCCGCCCAGATGCGGCAGATCATCGCCAGCCTCGGACGCCGCGCCGAGCAGCGCGACACGCTCTATCGCCCGGCGCCGCCAGAGCGCGTGGCGGCGGCGGATGCGGCGGCGCCGCTCGCCCCGGTCGTCGAGACGCCCGTCGGCGATCCGCACGCGCTGTCGCGGCTTAAAGTGGCAATTGTATGAAAGAGGCCTGCTCATGAAGCCGACCATTGCCATCCTCGGCGGCACGGGCCAGGAGGGAAGCGGCTTGGCGCTGCGCTGGGCCGAGGCCGGCCACGCCATCCTCATCGGCTCGCGCGATGCCGCCCGCGCCGAAGCGACCGCCGCCGGGCTCCGCGAGGCGCTTCCGGGTTGCGCCGCGAGCGGCATGGACAACCGCGCCGCCGCCCAGCGCGGCGAGCTCGTCGTGCTCACCGTGCCCTATGCGGCGCATCGCGCGACGCTCGAGAGCCTCGGCGACGCCTTGCGCGGCAAGATCCTGGTCGACGTCACCGTGCCGCTGATGCCGCCGCAGGTGGCGCGCGTTCAGCTCCCGCCGGAGGGATCGGCGGCGGTGGCGGCGCAGCGTCTGCTCGGGCCGGAGGTCAAGGTGGTTTCCGCCTTCCAGAACGTCTCCTCGCATCTGCTCGAGACGCCGGCGGCGCCGATCGATTGCGACGTGCTGGTCTGCGGCGACGACAAGGAGGCGCGCGCCGTTGTCGTCGAGCTCGCGCGGGCGGCGGGGATGCGCGGCATCCACGGCGGGGCGCTGGCGAACTCGGCGGCGGCCGAGGCGCTGACCTCGGTGCTCATCTTCATCAACCGGCGCTACGGGCTGAAGACCTCCGGCATCCGCTTCACCGGCCTGCCGGAGGGCTGAGCCCGTGGCAGGTCCCGCCGTGCTGAGTTTGACCGCGCTTCCCGGCATCCCGACCGTCGCCGCCGGCGCCGATCTCGCGCGCCTCGTCCTCGACGCGGCCGAGCGCGGCGGCATCTCGCTGGCCGCCGGCGATATCCTGATCCTGGCGCAGAAGATCGTCTCCAAGGCGGAAGGCCGCCGCGTGCGTCTCGCCGATGTCTCGCCCTCGGCGCGGGCAAGGGACCTCGCGCGCACCGTCGAGAAGGACCCGCGCCTGGTCGAGCTCATCCTGCAGGAATCGCAGGAGGTGCTGCGGGCGAAGCCCGGCGTGCTCATCGTCGTCCATCGCCTGGGTTTCGTGCTGGCGAATGCCGGGATCGACGCCTCGAACGTCGAGGATGGCGAGCGCGACGAGAGCGTCCTGCTCCTGCCGGCGGACCCCGATGCCAGCGCCGAGCGCCTGCGGCTGCGCCTAAGCGCCGCCGCCGGGGTCGCGCTCGGCATCGTCATCAACGACAGTTTCGGCCGCGCCTGGCGCCTCGGCACGGTCGGCACCGCCATTGGCCTCGCGGGGCTGCCGGGCCTGGTCGACCTCCGCGGCCGTCCCGATCGCGACGGCCGTGCCTTGCGGGTGAGCGAGCTCGGCGCCGCCGACGAGCTGGCCGCGGCCGCCTCCTTGCTGATGGGGCAGGGCGATGAGGGCCGGCCGGTCATCCACGCGCGCGGATTTCCCTATGCGCCGCGTGCCGGATGCGCCAGCGAGCTGTTGCGGCCGCCGCTTCTCGACCTGTTCCGCCGATGACCGCCGGCACAATCCTGGCGCTGGCCGGCGGCATCGGC